>NZ_CP077080.1:5706935-6007300 GCF_019141525.1 Pseudomonas alvandae | reverse complement strand
GATCCAGGACATCGACCTGGACAAAGGCACCGCCAGCGTCAAGCTCGAGCACTCGGCGTTCGTCTATGTGTACGGCAAGGTCGGGCGCAAGGTCGACTACATGTTCACCGGCTGGTTCGCCGGTGCCATGGACCAGATCCTGGCCGCGCGCGGCAGTTCGATCCGCACCGTGGCCGAGCAGGTCTACGGCGGTTCCGAAGAAGGCCACGACGACGGCCTGTTCATCGTCAAGCCGTTGTAAGTCGAGGATCGCGCCATGGCTTTTGAAGCAATGTTCCAGCCGATCCAGATCGGCAAGCTGACCATCCGCAACCGCGTGCTCAGCACCGCGCACGCCGAGGTCTACGCCACCGACGGCGGGATGACCACCGACCGGTACGTGAAGTATTACGAAGAGAAGGCCAAGGGCGGCATCGGCCTGGCGATCTGCGGCGGCTCGTCGGTGGTCGCCATCGACAGCCCGCAGGAATGGTGGAGCTCGGTGAACCTGTCCACCGACCGCATCATCCCGCACTTCCAGAACCTGGCCGACGCCATGCACAAGCATGGCGCCAAGATCATGATCCAGATTACCCACATGGGTCGTCGCTCGCGCTGGGACGGCTTCAACTGGCCGACCCTGATGTCGCCGTCCGGCGTGCGTGAGCCGGTGCACCGTGCGACTTGCAAGACCATCGAGCCGGAAGAAATCTGGCGGGTGATCGGCAACTACGCCCAGGCGGCGCGACGCGCGAAGGCCGGCGGCCTGGACGGCGTCGAGCTGTCGGCCGTGCACCAGCACATGATCGACCAGTTCTGGAGCCCGCGGGTCAACAAGCGGACCGACGAATGGGGCGGCAGCTTCGAAGGCCGCATGAAGTTCGGCCTGGAAGTGTTGAAGGCCGTGCGCGCCGAAGTGGGCGACGATTTCTGCGTGGGCATGCGCCTGTGCGGTGACGAGTTCCACCCGGATGGCTTGTCCCACGAGGACATGAAGCAGATCGCCAAGTATTACGATGACACCGGCATGCTCGATTTCATCGGCGTCGTGGGTTCGGGTTGCGACACCCACAACACCCTGGCCAACGTCATCCCGAACATGAGTTATCCACCGGAGCCGTTCCTGCACCTGGCCGCCGGTATCAAGGAAGTGGTCAAGGTCCCGGTGCTGCACGCGCAGAACATCAAGGACCCGAACCAGGCCACGCGGATCCTGGAGGGCGGTTACGTCGACATGGTCGGCATGACCCGCGCCCACATCGCCGACCCGCACCTGATCGCCAAGATCAAGATGGGCCAGATCGACCAGATCAAGCAGTGCGTCGGCGCCAACTACTGCATCGACCGCCAGTACCAAGGGCTGGACGTGCTGTGCATCCAGAACGCCGCGACATCCCGTGAATACATGGGCGTGCCGCACATCATCGAGAAATCCACCGGGCCCAAGCGCAAAGTCGTGGTGGTCGGTGCCGGCCCGGCCGGGATGGAAGCGGCGCGGGTGGCCGCCGAACGTGGCCACGACGTGACCCTGTTCGAGAAGAAGGAATTCATCGGCGGGCAGATCACCACCGCCTCGAAAGCCCCGCAACGGGACCAGATCGCCGGTATCACCCGCTGGTTCCAGCTGGAACTGGCGCGGCTGAAAGTCGACCTGCGCCTGGGCGTGGCGGCTGACGCGCCGACCATCATGGACCTGCGTCCGGACGTGGTGGTGCTGGCCGTCGGCGGGCATCCGAACCTGGAGCAGAACGAACACTGGGGCGCCGCCGAAGGGCTGGTGGTCAGCAGTTGGGACGTGCTCGACGGCAAGGTCGCGCCAGGCAAGAACGTGCTGGTCTACGACACCATTTGCGAGTTCACCGGCATGTCGGTGGCCGACTTCCTCGCCGACAAGGGCAGCCAGGTCGAGATCGTCACCGACGACATCAAGCCGGGCGTGGCCATTGGCGGGACGTCGTTCCCGACCTACTACCGCAGCATGTACCCCAAGGAAGTGATCATGACCGGGGACATGATGCTGGAGAAGGTCTACCGCGAAGGCGACAAGCTGGTGGCGGTGCTGGAGAACGAATACACCGGCGCCAAGGAAGAGCGCGTGGTTGACCAGGTGGTGGTGGAAAACGGCGTGCGGCCGGACGAAGAAATCTACTACGCGCTCAAGGAAGGTTCGCGCAACAAGGGCCAGATCGACGTCGAAGCCCTGTTCGCGATCAAGCCCCAGCCGTGCCTGGAGCAGAGCGGCGATGGCTACCTGCTGTTCCGCATCGGCGACTGCGTGGCCCAGCGTAATACCCACGCCGCCATCTACGACGCCCTGCGGTTGTGCAAGGATTTCTAACGGCTTGCACCAAACTCCTGTGGGAGCGGGCTTGCTCGCGAATGCATTCTGTCAGCCACACATAAGCTGACTGTCACACCGCCTTCGCGAGCAAGCCCGCTCCCACAGTGACCGAGTAAGGCATCTCGACCTGCAAGACCCTGAGGTCTTTGGGAGCAACACCTATGTTGAACACCCTTCTTCCAATCCTGCTGTTCGCCGCCCTGGGCCTCGCGGTCCTTGGCGCCTTGCGGCGGATGAACATGTGGCGCCGGGGACGACCGGCCAAGGTCGATCTGATCGGCGGTCTCTTTGCCATGCCCAAGCGCTACATGGTGGATTTGCACCATGTGGTGGCACGGGACAAGTACATTGCCAACACCCACGTCGCCACGGCGGGTGGTGCGGTGGCATCGATTGTGTTGGCGATCCTCGTCCACGGTTTTGGCCTGCACAACCGTATCCTCGGCTATGCGTTGCTGCTGATGTCGGCGGTGATGTTCGTGGGTGCGATCTTCATGTACCTGCGGCGGCGCAACCCGCCAGCGCGTTTGTCGAAAGGCCCGTGGATGCGCCTGCCGAAAAGCCTGCTGGCCTTCTCGGCGTCGTTCTTCCTGGTGACCCTGCCGGTGGCGGGCATCCTCCCGGAAAACTTCGGCGGTTGGCTGGTGGCGGCGATCCTGGGTGTCGGCGTGTTGTGGGGCGTGTCGGAGCTGTTCTTCGGCATGACCTGGGGCGGGCCGATGAAACATGCTTTCGCTGGTGCGCTGCACCTGGCCTGGCACCGCCGCGCCGAACGCTTTGGTGGTGGCCGCTCCACGGGCTTGAAGCCGCTGGACCTGAACGACCCCGCCGCACCGCTGGGTGTGGAAAAACCCAAGGATTTCACCTGGAACCAATTGCTCGGTTTCGACGCTTGCGTGCAGTGCGGCAAGTGCGAAGCAGCCTGCCCGGCGTTCGCCGCCGGCCAGCCGCTGAACCCGAAAAAACTCATCCAGGACATGGTCGTCGGCCTGGCCGGCGGCACCGATGCGAAATTCGCCGGCAGTCCGTATCCGGGTAAACCGGTGGGCGAGCACAGCGGTAATCCGCACCAGCCGATCGTCAACGGCCTGGTGGACGCCGAGACCCTGTGGTCCTGCACCACCTGCCGAGCGTGCGTCGAGGAATGCCCGATGATGATCGAGCACGTCGATGCCATCGTCGACATGCGCCGCCACCTGACCCTGGAAAAAGGCGCGACGCCGAACAAGGGCGCCGAGGTGCTGGAAAACCTCATCGCCACCGACAACCCGGGCGGCTTCGCCCCGGGCGGGCGGATGAACTGGGCGGCGGACTTGAACCTGAACCTGCTCAGCGAGAAAAAATCCACCGACGTGCTGTTCTGGGTCGGCGACGGCGCTTTCGACATGCGCAACCAGCGCACCCTGCGGGCGTTCGTCAAAGTCCTGAAGGCGGCGAAAGTCGACTTCGCCGTGCTCGGCCTCGAAGAACGCGACAGTGGCGACGTGGCCCGGCGCCTGGGCGATGAAGCGACGTTCCAGCTGTTGGCCAAGCGCAACATCCAGACCCTGGCCAAATACAGCTTCAACCGCATCGTCACTTGCGACCCCCACAGCTTCCATGTGCTGAAAAACGAATACGGCGCCTTCGATGGCAACTACCTGGTGCAGCACCACAGCACCTACCTGGCGGAAATCATCGACGCCGGGGCGCTGAACCTCGGCCAGCACAAGGGCGACAGCGTGACCTATCACGACCCGTGCTACCTGGGCCGCTATAACGGTGAGTACGAGGCGCCGCGCCAAGTGCTGCGTGCGCTGGGCATCGAGGTCAAGGAAATGCAGCGTTCCGGTTTCCGTTCGCGTTGCTGCGGCGGTGGCGGCGGCGCGCCGATCACTGACATCCCGGGCAAGCAGCGCATCCCGGACATGCGCATGGACGACATCCGCGAAACCGGCGCTGAGCTGGTGGCCGTGGGTTGTCCACAGTGCACGGCGATGCTCGAAGGCGTGGTCGAACCACGGCCGATGATCAAGGACATTGCCGAACTGGTGGCCGACGCGCTGCTTGAAGACGCGGCGCCGAGCAAGCCCGCGGCCCCGGCCAAACGTGAACCTGCGGAGGTGCATTAATGAGCGACATCATCCGCCGCGACCCTCGCGCCGAGTGGATCGCCCGCAACCGCCTGCACCCGCTGCACGCTGCCATGCAACCGGTGCAGCACAGCTGGATGGGGCCCAACGGCGTCATTCGCAAGAATGTCCATGGTGTCGGTTTCATCGGTCCCAACGGCATCAAGCGCATTGACCGCAGCGGCGCCCAGCAGGGCGGCGCAACCAAGCGTACCGCGGCGACGGAAGTGCAACTGCCGCTGCATCAAGTCGTGCAACCGGCGTTCTACATCAGCGTTGTGCCGGACATGGTCGGTGGCCGCCTCAGCAGTCACGACCGTGACCTGCTGGGCCTGGCCCATCAACTCGCGGGTACCGACGGTGCAGTGCTGGCCGTGGTCTTCGGCGAGCACAAGGAAAGCGCTTTCGCCACCGCAGGCGTTGACCGCCTGCTGGTGCTCGAGGGCGAAGAGTTCAGCGGTTATGCACCGGAGCAACGGGTACAAGGCCTGCGGGCTGTGGATAACCAGTTCAATCCGCGTCATTGGCTGCTGCCTGACAGTCGCAGCGGCGGCGGTGAACTGGGTCGCCGCTTCGCCGCGGCCTTGGGCGAACGCCCGGCCACACGGGTCTGGCAGGTCAAGGGCGAGGCGTGCATCGGCCGCGCCGGTGCGGGGCTGCAAGACCTCGCACGGCCGTTGGCGCGGTTGATCCTGGCCGCTGCCGAATGCGCCGAGCCGGTCAGCGAAACCCGTCACGAAGCCTTGCCGGTGGAGTTATCCACAAGCGTGGCCCGCAGCTTATCACGCATCGAAGACCTCGGCGCGGTGGCGGTGGACCCCGGCGCGATTCCGATGGCTGAGGCCGAATTCATTTTCTCCGGCGGCAACGGCGTCAAGGACTGGGCACTTTTCCACAGGACGGCGGCGGCCTTGGGCGCTACCGAAGGCGCTTCGCGGGTGGCGGTGGACGATGGCTTCATGGCTCGCGATCGCCAGGTCGGTGCGTCCGGCACCTGGGTCACGGCACGGGTTTATGTGGCCGTGGGGATTTCCGGGGCGATCCAGCACCTGCAAGGTATCGGCGCCTGCGACAAGGTGGTGGCGATCAACCTCGATCCGGGTTGCGACATGATCAAGCGTGCGGACCTGTCGGTGATCGGTGACAGCGCGGCGATTCTCCAGGCCCTGATCGCGGCGGTAGAGGCTTACCGCAACGAAGCCAGGCGCGATGCGGCTTAAGCTAAGGAAACGTTCATGAGTACCCAAGTGATCAGCCTCGTCTCCATCGGTGCCCACCCGACCTCTGGTCGACCCCGGCGCGCCGAGCAAGACGCCCGCGCCGTGGAGCTGGGCCTGCAATTGGCCGGCAATGACCTGCAAGTGCTGCACGCCGGCGATGTGGCCGAACCGGCCCTGCGCGCTTACCTGGGCATGGGGCTGGATGAACTGCACGTGTTGGAAAACCCGAACGGGGCCGATGCGTTGCCGGCTCTGACCGACTATCTGCGTGACGCTGGCGCCCAAGTGGTGCTGACAGGGAGCCAGGCGGAAACCGGCGAAGGCTCGGGCATGCTGCCGTTCCTGCTGGCCGAGAATCTGGGTTGGCCGCTGGTGGTGGGGTTGGCTCAGGTCGAATCCATCGAAAACGGCGCGGCCCTGGTGTTGCAAGCCTTACCCCGCGGCCAGCGGCGACGGCTTAAGGTGCGCCTGCCATTTCTCGCCACTGTGGATAACGCTGCGCCCAAACCTCGGCAAAGCGCCTACGGCCCGGCGCGGCGTGGGGCGTTGCACGCCGAGGAAGTCAAGATCATCGACGATGCCTTGCTGGCGGTGGCGACCCTGCAGCCGGCCAAGCCAAGGCCCAAACGCCTGAAAGTGATCAAGGCCAAGAGCGGCGCCGACCGCATGAAGGCCGCCACGGCCAAGGCCAGCGGCGGAGGCGGGCAGGTGCTCAAGGGTGTAAGTCCGGAGGCCGGGGCCGAGGCGATTCTCAAGCTGTTGGTGGAAGAAGGGGTGGTTCGCTGAACCCGAATCACCGCCAATCCCTGTGGGAGCGAGCTTGCTCGCGATAGCGGTGGGTCAGTCAAAATTATATGGCTGGCAGAATGCAATCGCGAGCAAGCTCGCTCCCACAGGGGATTGGCGGTGCGCCTGTATGTTGTGCTAACTCATTAAGCGTTACTCACAGTCCCTGTGCGTCCCTCTGTGGATAACCTGTTGGCCCCTCGCTACGGCCCATGCCAATCAGGCTCTCCAGCCCATCGATTAATAAATAGCCACCTAACCATCGGTTTTTATTGGCTTTTCTCTGTGAATAAACCCCCGGTGCGAGGAAAACTTGCCCCCAATCTCTGTTGGCGCTTCTGTGGATAAGATGTTCGCTTTCCGCTGCAAGCCAAGCGCTACGGTGCCTGCAAGGTATTGGTTAAATAATAGCCAAATTCGCCCCGGCCTCTTGAAAACGTCCGGAAAACACCGATTTGGAAGGCGTTCGATAGGTTTTCCACAGAACCGTCAAATTTACCCCCAAACACTGTTGGCGCTTCTGTGGATAAGGTGTTCGCTCTGCTCTGTAGCCCTTTATATTCAGGCTTCTCAGCGGTCTGATCAAAAAACAGTCAATCCGTCAGGAAACCGTTGCCGACGGGTAAGTCACGGATTTTATTCACATCGGCGCTCAAAAAATTTCTGACGCGAGCCTGGTTGTCCCCATTTGCTGTGGGTGTCCATGTGGATAACTTGTTCGCGGAACCCTGTAGGCCACGGCGGGCTTAGCGCCAAACGCGATAGATCAAATTTCATACAGTTCTAAGGAACTGCCTTGACGTACAGGTGTCGCCTGTCTTCACTCAGGGCACAAGGACAGCGCGACTTTATCCATATCTGGTTCAGGGAGAACGCACGATGGATAGCAAGGCCCCCACCTCGTTACTCGCTTCAGCCCCGACGTGCATCCCGACGCCTCCCACCGCGCTGCCTCGACGTGTTCATCGTCGCGCAGCCAATCAGCGTGCGCGCCTATAACACCTGAGCTTTTCCCACCGACACCGTTGACTGCCGCTCCAACCCATACGGGATAGCGGCCAGGCGTTTGTGCGCCTGTGGATTTGCAGGCAACCGCAGAGTTGCCCCTTCTGCCTGAGAGGACTTGAACATGACACGGATCTCGACCCCCATCAGTGAAATCAAGGAACACTACGACGTTATCGTCATTGGTTCCGGCTACGGCGGCGGCATCGCCGCGTCGCGCTTGTCCCGGGCCGGGCGCACGGTCTGTCTACTGGAGCGGGGCCGGGAGATCCAGCCCGGTGAGTACCCCAACACGTTGCTCGCCGCCACCGAGGAGTTGCAGGTGCATGATCCGGACGGTCACATCGGTTCGCGCACCGGGTTGTTCGACCTGCACGTCAACGCCCAGCAGAACGTGGTGGTTGGTTGTGGCCTGGGCGGCACATCGCTGATCAATGCCAACGTCGCGTTGGAGGCCGAACCCGGGGTCTTCGAGGACCCGCGTTGGCCGCTGGCGATGCGCGAGCACAGCGACACGCTGCTCAAGGACGGCTATGCACGGGCCCGGGAGATGCTCAAGCCCAATCCCTATCCGGCGTCCTCGCCGAACCTGCCCAAGCTCGACGCCCACAAGAAGTCGGCGGATTACCTCAAGCAGGGCGCGCATTTCTACAAGCCGCCGATCAACGTGACCTTCGACAAGCTGCCCAACAACCTCAACCACGTCGGCGTCGAACAACTGCCGTGCAACGGCTGTGGCGACTGCGTCTCGGGCTGTAACAACAAGGCCAAGAACACCACGCTGATGAACTACCTGCCGGACGCCTGGAACCACGGCGCGGAGATTTTCTGCCAGGCCGAGGTGCGGCACCTGGAGCGCGACGGCGATGGTTGGATCGTGCATTTCCAGTACCTGGACAGCGGTCGCGAGATGTTTTCGGCGCCGACGCTTTTTGTCCGCGCAGACATCGTGGTGGTGTCCGCCGGCACCTTGGGCTCCACCGAAATCATGCTGCGCTCGAGGGACAAGGGCTTGTCGATGTCCGCCCAGTTGGGCGAGAACATGAGCGGCAACGGTGACATCCTCGGCTTCGGCCACAACTGCGACCAGGTCATCAACGGCATCGGCTTTGGCGCCCATTCGGCCAAGGAACTCGAGCCGGTGGGGCCGTGCATCACGTCGGTGATCGACATGCGCACCGAGGGTGACTGGCGCAGCCGGATGGTGATCGAGGAGGGCTCGATCCCCGGAGCCCTAGGCCGGGCCATGGTGCCGAGCATGGCGACGCTCGCTGAAATGATCGGCGTGCCGACCGACACTGGCTTCGGTGCCAGCCTCAAGTACAAGGGCCGCGAGGCCGAGAGCTTTCTGCGCGGGCCGTATTACGGCGCACTGCACAACATGCAGACCTACTTGATCATGAGCCATGACAACGGCAAGGGCCGCATGGTCCTCGACAACAAGGATCAGCTACGCATCGACTGGCCGGGTGTCGGCGAGCAGGAAAACGTCACCCTCGGCAACGAACGGCTGCACCAGAGCACCAAGGCCCTGGGCGGGATCTGGGTCGAGAACCCGATCTGGACCAAACTGCTCAAGCACAGCATTGTCTCGGTCCATCCGCTGGGCGGCTGTGTGATGGGCGAAGACGCGGTCCAAGGCGTGGTCAACCACAAGGGCCAGGTGTTCAGCGGTGCCAGCGGCACCGACGTCTACCCAGGCTTGTACGTGACGGACGGCTCGGTGATCCCGACGTCCCTGGCGGTCAACCCGTTGCTGACCATTTCGGCGGTCAGTGAGCGCAACATGGGGTTGCTGGCGGCGGATCGCGGCTGGCTGATCGACTACACGCTGCCGTCGGCCCCGCGCAAACCGGTGGCGGCGCCGACCCTCGGCGTGCAGTTCACCGAAACCATGAAGGGGTATTTCTCCACGGCGTTCACCCAGCCCCAAGGCACGGACCTCAATTTTTACGAAGCGGCGGCCAAGCGCGGCAAGGCCGATAATTCACCGATCGAATTCACCCTGACCATCACCGCCGCCGACCTAGATCGCCTGATCAAGGAACCGGAGCACGCTGCGACCCTGGTGGGCACCCTCGATGCGCCGCTGCTGTCGGCCAAGCCGCTGGTTGCCAGCAACGGCGTGTTCAACCTGTTCGAGCAGTATCAGGAACAGGTCGGCGTGCGCCATATGAACTACGACATGAAGCTGACCGCCGAAGACGGCAGCGACTACTTTTTCAGCGCCTTCAAGACCGTGCCCGAGGACAACGGCGTGCTGAACATCTGGCACGACACCAGCACGCTCTACGTCACGCTCTATCGCGGACCGGACAAGACCGGCGCAGTGGTCGGCTCCGGGGTGATGCATATCCTGCCGGCCGATTTTGCCAAGCAGATGACCACGATGAAGGTACTCAACGCCCGCAATGAGCGCGAGCGGGTGGAGGCGCTGGCGCGGTTCGGCAAGTTCTTCGCCGGGATCCTGTGGGAGAGCTACGGCGGTGTCTTCGCTGGCGACGTCTACTTCAACCCGGACGCACCACCCCGCTTGAAAAGGCCACTGGATGCGCCGGCCCCCGTGGTGCATTTCTTCCAGACCGAGGACAACGTCGAGTTGCGCCTGACCCGCTACCAGGCCGGCAGCAAAGGTCCGGTGATGCTGGTCCATGGCCTGGGCGTGGGTTCGAATATCTTCTCCACCGACACCATCCACACCAACCTGCTGGAGTACCTCTGCAAACACGAATACGACGTCTGGCTGTTGGATCTTCGGGTGAGCATCCTGCTGCCGGCCAGCAAAAATGAATGGAACGGCGATCAGGTCGCCCAGTACGATTTCAAGGCCGCCATCGAACAGATCCAGCAGGCGACCCAGGCCCGAGACGTGCAATGCGTGGTGCATTGCTACGGTGCGACGACCTTCTTCATGTCGATGCTCGCGGGATTGCAGGGCGTGCGCTCGGTGGTCTGCTCGCAGATCGCCGCCGACACGGTGGTCGCCACCGCCACCGGTCTGAAGGCCGGTTTGCATCTGCCGGGAATGCTCGATGCCATCGGCATCAAATCCATGACTGCCTACGCCGACACCAAGGAAAGCTGGTTCAACAAACTCTACGACAAGGCCCTCAACGGCTATGCCCGGATCGAGGCCCAGGGCTATTGCACCAACCCGGTCTGCCATCGCATCACGTTCATGTACGCCTCGCTGTACCGCCACGACACCCTCAATGAAACCCTGCACGACAACCTGCATGAATTGTTCGGCGAGTCGAACATCCAGACTTTCGAGCACCTGGCGCTGATCGTGCGCAAGGGGCACCTGGTGGACTTCAAGGGCAACGACGTCTACATGCCGCATTTCGACCGGTTGAAGTTACCGATCTGCTTCATCAGCGGCGCCGACAACCAGTGCTACCTGCCGCAAAGCACCCTCAAGACCTACGAACGGCTGTGCGACATGCATGGTCCGCAACTGTTCAGCCGCCACGAAATACCGGGGTACGGCCACATCGACTGCATGTTCGGCAAGGATGCGGTGGTGGATGTGTATCCGATCATTCTTGAGCACCTGGAGAAGACTGCGTTGGGCTAGCTGACTGCCCTCCGTGGCGAGGGAGCTTGCTCCCGCTCGGCTGCGAAGCAGTCGTCGCTTTTGAAGTCTTGGGGGCCGCTACGCGGCCCAGCGGGAGCAAGCTCCCTCGCCACATGGCTTTGTGGTGAGTCAGGAATAAGGAAAAGGATGCCATGAACACTTACATCCGCTGGTTCCAACGCGTCATCTGGGTCGGAATCGTCATGAACATGTTCTTCGCGATCCCGGCGCTGTTTGCGCCGGCCTTGCTGACGTCCATGCTCGGCCTGCCACCCGTGCTGTCCGATCCCTGGCTGGAGAACGCCGGCATGTTGCTGGTGGGGATCAGCCTTTTCTACATGCCCTCGGGCTTCAACGCGCCGCGTTTCGTGGTGCATTCGTGGTTGTGCGTGCTGTCGCGCCTGGTGGCGGTGGTGTTCTGGATCTACCTGATCAACACCAACAACCAGGGCTCGCTGTTCGTGCCGATGTTAATGGGCGACCTGACCATGTTCCTGGTCCTGGGCGTGCTGCTGTACCTCGGCAGCCCGGTGGCCAACCGTCCGCTGGCGTTGCTCTGCGCCGGCTGGCGGGAATGGCGCGCCGGCTGGGCGCTGCGCTGGCAGAGCCACGGGTTCAAGGTCGGCACGTTGGTGGTGGTCTTGCTGTTGGGTTTCATCGGCTACCAGACCTGGTACCAGATGATCCGCGAAGTGCCGCAACCGGACTTCGCTTCCGACGAAGACCATTACAAATACGCCGCCATCGGCCTGGGCATCGAGGCGCGAATTCCGTATTACCTGTTCGCCGTGCTGCCGCAGATGTGCCCGGAAAAACTGCCCAAGCCGGGTGGCTACGAGGTGTTCGGTTTCCTCTATGAAAACGGCAAGGACCTGCCCATCGGCATGGCCAAGCGGCAGCTCGGCTACCCCACCGTGGAGCCGAACTGCGCCCTGTGCCACACCGGTTCCTACCGGGCCAATGCCTCTGACGTCGCGGTGCCCGTCGCCGCCGCGCCGGCCAATACCTTGCAACTGCAAGCCTTCCAATGGTTCGCCTATGAATGCGCCAGCGACCCGAAATTCACCCCCGACGCGGTGATGGCGGCCATCAACGGCAAGTTCCAGCTGGGCTTTTTTGAAAAGCTCTACAACCGCTACCTGATCATCCCGATGGCCAAGAGCGCGTTGCTCAAACAGAAACAGGCCTACGCCTGGCAGAAGCTGCGTCCGGCCCAAGGGCCTGGGCGGACCGACACCTTCAACCCGACCAAGATGGTGGTGTTCGGCTTCCCGGATGACTCGACCATCGGCACCGTGGACCTGCCCCAGGTGTGGAACCAGAAACCTCGCGAATCCATGTACCTGCATTGGGACGGCAATAACAACAAGATCCACGAACGCAACTACGCAGCGGCCATGGCCGTGGGCGCGACGCCGGAGTCGGTGCTGCCGCCGAGTTTCAACCGGGTGACCAACTGGCTGCTGGGCCACAAGGCACCGGCCTGGCCGTTCACCCTGGACCAAGGGAAAGTCGCCCAGGGCAAACCGATCTGGGAGCAGAACTGCGCCGCTTGCCATGATTTCGGCCGCAGCGACACCGGCCAGGTCACCACCAACATCGACCAGTTGGGCACCGATCCCCATCGGCTCAACTCGTTCACGACTGGCCTGGTGACGGCGTTCCATGGCTTCAAGAAACCACCGTTCGACTTTGGCGCCTACCGCAAGACCCAGAGCTACAGCAATACCCCCACCGACGGCATCTGGTTGCGCGCGCCGTACCTGCACAACGGCTCGGTGCCGACCCTGTGGGATCTGTTGCAAGCGCCGGAGCAACGTCCGCAAGTGTTCTACACGGGTTCCGATATCTACGACCCGCAGAAGGTCGGTTTCGTCACCAGCGGCGCGCAGATGAAGGCGTCGGCGGATTTCAAATACGACACCCGCCTGGAAGGCAACCACAACGGCGGTCACCTGTACGGCACGCAGCTGTCGGACGTCGACAAGCGGGCCCTGATTGAATTCATGAAGACCCTGTAGCCCGGGGCAAAACGAAGGAGCGTTCACATGTCATTACTGCACCATTGGGAACATGAGTTCGACAAAGTCAAGGTCCGCCTGCACGGGTTGGTCACGCGGCTGGAAATGTCCTGGAAGAAACTCGTCAACGACCTGGAGCCCGAGGAGTTCCAGGCCATCGTCAAATTGCTGGAGCGAGGCCACGACCAGGCCCGTCACGTGATCGACCACGGTGATCTGCCGGACGATGAACCGGCGGTGCCGTGGGAGTTGGCGCACGGCCTGTCGATCCTGAAGATCGGCAACGCCACACCGCTGCCGCAAAGCGAAGACGAGTTGCCGACCCGGGTGCTCAAGGACGGCACGTTATTGGGTTGTCGCAAGTGGGAACTGTTGGACCTGCTGTGGAGCGAGGCGCTACTCAAGTGGATCGAAAACCTGCGCCACCATGCGACGTTCGCCACGACCCCGGCGCTGGTGAAAATGGACAACGACGTGGTGCTCGCCATCGCCGGTGACTGGGGCACGGGGCCGTTCGACAGCCACGCGCCCGCCGTGGCCGTCGCCAACCAGATGCAACTGGCCCTGGCCGATTTCACCATCCACCTGGGCGACGTGTATTACGCCGGCACCCACTCCCAGGAAGACGTCGACATGGTCGGCTGGCCCCAAGGCAAGCACGGCTCGTTCACGCTCAATTCCAACCATGAGATGTACAGCGGCGCACACGGTTATTTCAAGGAACTGGCCAAGCGGTTCCCGGTGCAACAGGGCACCAGCTACTTTGCGCTGTACAACGACGATTGGCTGGTGGTCGGCCTCGACAGCGCCTACGCCTCGGACGCCATGAACCTGTACATGGACGGCACCCTCAACACCCAGCAGATCGAGTGGATGAAAACCCTGCCCAAGCGCAAGAAGCTCATGGTCCTCAGTCATCACCAGGGCTTCGATATCTCCGGGCACCACAAGACTGCGCTCTACCAACCGGTCTGTGACGCCCTGGGGCGTGAGCCGGATTATTGGTATTGGGGCCATCTGCACAACGGCATCTGCTATGCGGCGCAAGGCGGCGTGCATGCGCGCTGCGCCGGGCATGGAGCGATTCCCTATGGCACCACCAGCGAGTTGAATGGGCATGCGCGGGTGCTGTGGTCGGAAACTGAGCTGGCGGGGGACGAGGCGTATCCGGAGCGGGTGTTGAATGGGTATGTGAAGGTGCAGTTGAGGGGGGAGGAGATTGTCGAGACGTTTTATGGGGAGGATGGCAGTGTGCGGTGGTCTTCCCAGTAGTCGGTGAATGTCAGGCCGCTATCGCGAGCAAGCTCGCTCCCACATGGGGTCTTCGGTGCGCTGAAGACCCCCTGTGGGAGCGAGCTTGCTCCGGGCGGCGATCCGACGATGCTTTTGATTTAGCCCTGGACCGGCACGCCCTTGAGGTACGGCGCCGGCTCGGCCCCCAGGTTATTGAGCATGCGCTCGCTGTACCAGTCCACGAAGTTCACCACGCCGAACTCATAGGTCTTGGAGTACGGGCCTGGCTGGTAGGCGGTGGAGTTGATGCCGCGCTGGTTTTCCTCGGCGAGGCGACGGTCTTGGTCGTTGGTGGCGTCCCAGACCTGGCGCATGCGCTCCACGTCGTAGTCCACGCCTTCGACCGCGTCCTTGTGCACCAGCCACTTGGTGGTGACCATGGTTTCCTGGGCGCTGATCGGCCACACGGTGAAGACGATGATGTGGTCGCCCATGCAGTGGTTCCACGAGTGCGGCAGGTGCAGGATGCGCATCGAGCCCAGGTCCGGGTTCTTGATGCGACCCATCAGCTTGGCGCAGCCCTGCTTGCCGTCCATGGTCATCGACACGGTGCCCTTGAGCAGCGGCATGCGCACGATGCGGTTGCGCAGGCCGAAACTGGCGTGGGCGTAAGGGATCTTCTCGGCTTCCCAGGCGGCGGCGGAGGCGGCCACGTGGTCCTTGAACGCCTGGTCGGCGCGCGGGTCTGTGACGTCGTCCCATTCCAGCAGGGTCTTGAGCAATTCGGGGTGCGAGGCGTTGCAGTGGTAGCACTCGCGGTTGTTTTCCAGCACGAGCTTCCAGTTGGCCTTTTCCATCAAGGTGGTTTGCACCGCCACCTTGGTGTTTTCCATGTCGTACGGTTCCATGTAGTGGTTCAGTGTCGACAGGAAGTCATCGATCGCCGGCGGGTTCTCGGCCAGGCTGATGAAGATGTAGCCGCCAGCAGTCTTCACGTTCACAGGCTTGAGGCCGTACTGCTTCATGTCGAAGTCGGCGCCCATCTCGGTACCGGCGAACAGCAGGCGACCGTCCAGTTCGTAGGTCCACTGGTGGTAGTGGCAGACCAGCTTGGCGACCTTGCCCTTGTCGCTGGTGCACAGCCGCGAACCGCGGTGGCGGCAGACGTTATGGAAGGCGTGCACCACACCGTCGGCGCCACGGATCACGATGATCGGGTTCTTGCCGACTTGCAGGGTCAGGTAGTTGCCCTTGGCCGGGATCTCGCAGGTCATGCCGGCGATCAACCATTCTTTCTGGAAGATTTCCTGCATGTCGATATCAAACAGGCGCTCGTCACTGTAGAACGGTTGCGGCAGCGAAAAGGTACGCTCGCGCTCTTGCAGCATTTGCGCGGTGGCCTTGCGTGCGGGTTCCAGCGGATCGCCCAGGCTCAGGGTAGTGGTGACGTCCATCGTTTTATCCTCATGGCCATCTCTGTGGCCGGCGAAAGTGGCTAATCAAGGTGCTACGCAAGGCAGAAAATATTGTTTGTCTGTTGGGGCGAGTGTGGGGCCGCGCGGGGGCGCAACCTTATCCATGGGCGACATGGCCCAATCTGTTCCCGACGCGCAAGCCCCGGTCGTTGGGGGCTGGTCGCGATAAGTATGTGAATGTCGCAGATAGGTAAATGGTCACTCAGGTGCCTGCGCACAATCGCCCTCATGAAGGCCGACAGTCGGCCGTGGAGATCAGCATGTCCAATAATTTCCTGAACCCGGTCACGACCCAGACCTGGGCCAATGGCCGACATATCGTGCGTTGCGTCAAAGTCATCCAGGAAACCTGGGATGTGCGCACCTTTTGCTTCATGGCCGACCAGCCAATCATGTTCTTTTTCAAGCCGGGGCAGTTCGTCACCCTGGAGCTGGAAATCGAAGGCCAGCCGATCATGCGTTCCTACACGATCTCCAGCTCGCCGTCGGTGCCCTACAGTTTCTCCGTGACGATCAAGCGCGTGCCGGGGGGCAAGGTTTCCAACTGGCTGCACGACACCCTGCACGAGGGCCAGGAACTGGCGGTACATGGGCCGGTGGGGCTGTTCAACGCTATCGATTTCCCGAGCCCGAAAGTGCTTTACCTCAGTGGCGGCGTGGGCATTACGCCGTGCATGTCCATGGCGCGCTGGTTCTACGACACCAACGCCAATGTCGACATGACTTTCATCCACAGCGCCCGCTCGCCCAAGGACATCATCTACCACCGCGAGCTGGAGCACATGGCGTCGCGGATCGACAACTTCAGCTTGCACCTGATCTGCGAAAAGCATGGCCTGGGCGAGCCGTGGGCCGGGTATCGCGGCTACCTGAATCACAAGATGCTGGAACTGATGGTGCCCGACTTCCTCGAGCGCGAGGTGTTCTGCTGCGGCCCGACCCCGTACATGACTGCGGTCAAGCGCCTGCTGGAAGCCGCTGGCTATGACATGAAGCGCTACCACGAGGAGTCCTTCGGCGCGACGCCGCCGGAAGCCCGTGCCGACGCGGTGGAGCAGGCCGAGCAGGCTGCCGACGCGCCAGAAGTCGATGCGGCTGACCTGCACCTGGTGGAGTTCACTTCATCGGGCAAGAGCATTCGCGTGGGGCCGGGAGAAACCGTCCACGCCGCTGCCGCCAAGCTCGGCATGATGATCCCCAAGGCCTGCGGCATGGGCATCTGCGGCACCTGCAAAGTACTGAAGCTGGGCGGGGAAGTGGAGATGGAGCACAACGGCGGCATCACCGAGGACGACGAGGCCGAGGGTTATATCCTGTCGTGCTGCAGCGTGCCGAAGGGGGATGTGCGGATCGATTTCTGATTTGCTCGCTCAGGCAGGTGTAAATCCCTCTGTACCTGGAGGGATTTACTTGTGCCTAGAGGGATTTCCTGTGGCGAGGGGATTTATCCCCGTTGGGCTGCGAAGCAGCCCTAAAACCTGCAATCGCGGTGTTTCAGGCAGACCGAGTTGACTGCTTTGGGGCTGCTTCGCAGCCCAGCGGGGATAAATCCCCTCGCCACGGGTGTCCCGGCCCGGTCTTGAGTGTATTTCTACTTAGCCCGCCATCACTTCCCGAATATCCGCCGCCAATTCCCGCGCCCGCGCTTCCTCGGTATCCCACGAGCACATGAAGCGTGCGCCGCCCTTGCCGATGAAGGTGTAGAAACGCCAGCCCTTGGCCGTCAGTGCGGCGATGGCCGGTTCCGAGAGTTGCAGGAACACGCCGTTGGCCTGGACCGGGAACATCAGTTCCACGCCGTCGATGTCGCTGACCAGTTCTGCCAGCAGTTGCGCGCAGCGGTTGGCGTGGCGGGCGTGCTTGAGCCACGCGTCGTCTTGCAGCAAGCCGACCCACGGTGCGGAGAGAAAGCGCATTTTCGACGCCAACTGCCCGGCCTGTTTGCAGCGATAGTCGAAGTCTTCGGCCAGGTCGTGGTTGAAGAACAGGATGGCTTCACCCACCGCCATGCCATTCTTAGTGCCGCCGAAGCACAGCACGTCGACGCCGGCTTTCCAGGTCAGGTCGGCTGGGGTGCAGCCGAGGAAGGCGCAGGCGTTGGAGAACCGTGCGCCGTCCATGTGCAGGTTCAACCCCAGTTCCTTGCAGGTGGCGCTGATGGCGCGGATTTCATCCGGCGTGTAGACGCTGCCGACTTCCGTGGCCTGGGTCAGGGTCACGACGCGCGGCTTGGGATAGTGGATGTCCTGGCGCTTGAGGGCGACCTCGCGGATCGATTCGGGGGTCAGCTTGCCATTCTCGGTGCGCGCCACCAGCAGCTTGGAACCGTTGGAAAAGAATTCCGGTGCGCCGCATTCGTCGGTTTCGACGTGGGCGGTTTCCGAGCAGATCACGCTGTGATAACTCTGGCACAGCGACGAGAGGGCCAGGGAGTTGGCAGCCGTGCCGTTGAACGCAAAGAACACTTCGCAGTCGGTTTCGAATAGCTCCCGAAAGCCATCTGCCGCGCGGTGGGTCCAATCGTCATCACCGTAGGCACGCTGGTGGCCCTGGTTGGCTTCTTCCATGGCGGCCCAGGCTTCGGGGCAAATACCGGAATAGTTGTCGCTGGCGAATTGTTGGCTCTTGTCGGTCATGGCCTTGCTCCTTGAATAGAGAGTCCTGGGTAAGAGATCCCTGGCGGAATGCCCCGGATGAGGGGTTCCATGGTTCGGCGTGCTTGGGTCCACAACGCCGTGATCGATACTGGTGCGCACTTTACCCAAGATTGGCGGAGGAACATAAGGGATGTTTCTGTCAGAAAAAGACCAAGTAACTGGGCCGATATAAACATGAGACGACGTGATGGTGCCCTGGACTTGCTCAAATGGTTGGCACTGTTGTCGATGATTCTCGATCATCTGCGATATGTCGGTTTTTCCGTCGATTGGCTGTATGTGCCGGGGCGGTTGGCATTTCCGTGGTTTTGCCTGGCGATGGCGGCAAACCTGGCGCGCGGCGGGCCAAGTGCCGGCTCGTGGCGCTACCTGGGCTGGCTGTTGCTGTTCAGTGCCGTCAGCGAAATCCCTTATCGCTTGTTCATTCCCGACCCCACGACGCTGAACGTGATGCCGACGCTGGTTCTCGGGTTGTTGGTGGCACGCTGTTGGCGGACGCCTACCCTCGAGGCGCGCGGCCTGGCCGCAGCGGCGTTACTGCTGGCGGGGCTGTTTTCGTCGCAACTGATGTTCGGCTTCTTCGGTGTGTTGCTGCCGCTGGCGACGCTGTTGGTGTTCAAGCGCTCGCCATTGCTGGCGTTGTTGCCGGGCTTGGTCTGCGTGGCGGCCAATCAATGGCGGGTCTTGTATGGCGCGGCGTGGCTGGGGGATGCGGTGGCGATTTGGGGGCTGGTGGCTTGCCTGATCGCGCCATGGCTGGGGCTGGCGCTTTTGCGACAGGCGGGTCGTGTTCATCCACTGCCGATGCGGCGTTGGGCGTATGCGCTGTATCCCGTGCATTTCTTGGTGCTGCTCGCGGTTCGCCAGATTGCCGCATAGTCCTTGTGGCGAGGGAGCCTGCTCCCGCTGGGCTACGAAGTAGTCCCAAGACCAAACACCTGGGTTTATCAGGTAGATCTGCATGGGCCTTTTTGGGAGGGCTTCGCCCTCCAGCGGGAGCAAGCTCCCTCGCCACAGTGCCGGTGCTCCATTCCATTTGAGCGCATGTCGTAAACGCACCTTTGCGTGGCGTCCATAGGCATTTGACCTGCCTGCGCCGGCCATACCATCGCATCCAAAGGGCACGACCGAAACGGTCCGTGCCTCACCGAGACGAAAGGCGCACCGCCGCCGCTGGGAGAGACGCGATGTTCAGCAAGCAAGACCAAATCCAAGGCTACGATGATGCACTGCTGGCGGCGATGAATGCCGAGGAGCAACGCCAGGAAGATCACATCGAACTGATCGCGTCGGAGAACTACACCAGCAAGCGTGTGATGCAGGCCCAGGGCAGCGGCTTGACCAACAAATACGCCGAAGGCTATCCGGGCAAGCGCTACTACGGTGGCTGCGAGCACGTCGATAAAGTCGAAGCCCTGGCCATCGAGCGCGCCAAGCAATTGTTCGGCGCCGATTACGCCAACGTCCAGCCGCACTCCGGTTCGTCGGCCAACAGCGCCGTCTACCTGGCCTTGCTGCAAGCCGGCGACACCATCCTGGGCATGAGCCTGGCCCACGGCGGTCACCTGACCCACGGTGCCAAAGTGTCGTCCTCGGGCAAGCTCTACAACGCGGTGCAATACGGCATCGACACCACCACCGGCCTGATCGACTACGACGAAGTCGAGCGCCTGGCAGTCGAGTGCAAGCCGAAGATGATCGTTGCCGGTTTCTCCGCCTACTCCAAGACCCTGGATTTCCCACGTTTCCGCCAGATCGCCGACAAGGTCGGTGCGCTGTTGTTCGTCGACATGGCCCACGTGGCTGGCCTGGTTGCCGCCGGCCTGTACCCGAACCCGCTGCCGTACGCCGACGTGGTGACCACCACCACCCACAAGACCCTGCGCGGTCCACGTGGCGGCCTGATCCTGGCCAAGGCCAACGAAGAAATCGAGAAGAAGCTCAACGCCGCGGTATTCCCCGGCGCCCAGGGCGGCCCGCTGATGCACGTGATCGCCGGCAAGGCGGTGTGCTTCAAGGAAGCGGCGGAGCCTGGCTTCAAGGCGTACCAGCAGCAAGTGATCGATAACGCCCAGGCCATGGCTGGCGTGTTCATCAAGCGCGGCTACGATGTAGTGTCCGGCGGCACCGACAACCATCTGTTCCTGGTCAGCCTGATTCGCCAAGGCCTGACCGGCAAGGACGCCGACGCCGCCCTGGGCCGTGCCCACATCACCGTCAACAAGAACGCCGTGCCGAACGACCCGCAATCGCCGTTCGTGACCTCGGGCCTGCGCATCGGCACCCCGGCGGTGACCACGCGTGGTTTCAAGGTTACCCAGTGCGTCACGCTGGCCGGCTGGATCTGCGACATCCTCGACAACCTCGGCGACGCCGATGTCGAGGCCAATGTCGCGCAGCAAGTGGCGGCCCTGTGCGCGGACTTCCCGGTTTATCGCTGAGTCGGTTTTGGAGTAAATGACTATGCAACGCTATTCGGGCTTCGGCCTCTTCAAACACTCACTCAGCCATCATGAAAACTGGCAGCGGATGTGGCGCACGCCGACCCCGAAAAAGGTCTACGACGTGGTCATCGTCGGCGGTGGCGGGCACGGCCTGGCGACCGCCTACTACCTGGCCAAGGAGCACGGCATCACCAACGTGGCCGTGGTCGAGAAGGGCTGGTTGGGCGGCGGTAACACCGCGCGCAACACCACCATCGTGCGCTCCAACTACCTGTGGGATGAATCGGCCCACCTGTACGAACACGCGATGAAACTCTGGGAAGGCCTGTCCCAGGACCTGAACTACAACGTGATGTTCTCCCAGCGTGGCGTCTACAACCTGTGCCACACCCTGCAGGACATCCGTGATTCCGAGCGTCGCGTCAGCGCCAACCGCCTCAACGGCGTGGACGGCGAGCTGCTCAACGCCAAGCAAGTGGCCGACGAGATCCCGTACCTGGATTGCTCGAAAAACACCCGCTACCCGGTGATGGGCGCCACCGTCCAGCGTCGCGGCGGCGTGGCCCGTCACGATGCCGTGGCCTGGGGCTTTGCCCGGGCGGCGGACGCGTTGGGCGTGGACCTGATCCAGCAGACCGAAGTGATCGGTTTCCGCAAGGAAAACGGCGTGTGCATCGGCGTGGAAACCAACAAGGGCTTCATCGGCGCCAAGCGCGTCGGCGTGGTGACCGCCGGTAACTCCGGGCACATGGCCAAGCTCGCGGGCTTCCGCCTGCCGATCGAATCCCACCCGCTGCAGGCGTTGGTGTCCGAGCCGATCAAGCCGATCATCGACAGCGTGATCATGTCCAACGCCGTGCACGGCTACATCAGCCAGTCCGACAAGGGTGACCTGGTGATCGGTGCCGGTATCGACGGCTACAACGGCTACGGCCAGCGGGGTTCGTACCCGGTGATCGAGCACACCATCCAGGCCATCGTCGAGATGTTCCCGGTGTTGTCCCGCGTGCGCATGAACCGCCAATGGGGCGGCATCGTCGACACCACGCCGGACGCCTGCCCGATCATCTCGAAAACTCCGGTGCCGAATATGTTCTTCAACTGCGGTTGGGGCACCGGTGGCTTCAAGGCCACACCTGGCTCGGGCAACGTGTTTGCCGCGAGCCTGGCCAAGGGTGAAATGCACCCATTGGCTGCACCTTTCTCCATCGACCGTTTCCACAACGGTGCGTTGATCGATGAACACGGCGCTGCTGCGGTTGCCCACTAACAGGAGAAATCCCCATGTTGCATATCTTCTGTCCTCACTGCGGCGAACTGCGCTCCGAAGAGGAATTCCATGCATCCGGCCAGGCGCACATCCCGCGTCCACTGGATCCGAACGCCTGCACCGACGAGGAGTGGGGCGACTACATGTTCTTCCGCGACAACCCACGTGGCTTGCACCATGAGCTGTGGGATCATGTCGCCGGTTGCCGCCAGTACTTCAACGCGACCCGTGACACCGTGACTTACGAGATTCTCGAAACCTACAAGATCGGCGAAAAGCCGCAGTTCACCGACAAGGCTGACAGTCCGAAAGCGGCTGCACAGGCTCTGGGAGAGAAGGTATGAGCCAGATCAATCGCCTGTCCAACGGCGGACGGATCGACCGCAACAAAGTGCTGACATTCACCTTCAACGGCCAGACCTACAAAGGCTTCGAAGGTGACTCCCTGGCCGCCGCGCTGCTGGCCAACGGTGTCGACATCATCGGCCGCAGCTTCAAGTATTCCCGTCCGCGCGGCATCTTCGCCGCCGGCGCCGAAGAGCCGAACGCGGTGCTGCAGATCGGTGCCACCGAAGCCACGCAGATTCCCAACGTGCGCGCCACGCAACAGGCGCTGTACCAAGGTTTGGTCGCCACCAGCACCAACGGCTGGCCGAATGTGAACAACGACATGATGGGGATTCTCGGCAAGGTCGGCGGCAAGCTGATGCCACCGGGTTTCTACTACAAAACCTTCATGTACCCGCAATCGTTCTGGATGACCTACGAGAAGTACATCCGCAAGGCCGCAGGCCTGGGCCGCTCGCCGACCGAGAACGATCCGGACACCTACGACTACATGAACCGTCACTGCGACGTGCTGATCGTTGGCGCCGGCCCGTCTGGCCTGGCTGCAGCGTTGGCCGCTGGCCGCAGCGGTGCCCGAGTGATCCTGGCCGATGAGCAGGAAGAGTTCGGCGGCAGCCTGCTCGATTCCCGCGAGAGCCTGGACGGCAAGCCGGCGACCGAGTGGGTCGCGGCCGCAGTGGCTGAGCTGCGCTCGATGCCGGAAGTGGTGCTGTTGCCTCGCGCCACCGTGAACGGTTATCACGACCATAACTTCCTGACCATCCATGAGCGGCTCACTGATCACCTGGGTGACCGCGCACCGATCGGCCAGGTTCGCCAGCGCATCAACCGCGTCCGCGCCAAGCGCGTGGTGCTGGCGACCGGCGCCTGCGAGCGCCCATTGGTCTACGGCAACAACGACGTGCCGGGCAACATGCTGGCTGGCGCGGTTTCTACCTACATCCGCCGCTACGGCGTGGCCCCGGGCAAGAAACTGGTCCTGAGCACCAACAACGACCACGCCTATCGCGTGGCCCTGGACTGGTTCGACGCTGGCCTGCAAGTGGTCGCCGTGGCCGACGCCCGCAGTAACCCACGGGGTGCGCTGGTGGAAGAAGCCCGCGCCAAGGGCATCCGCATCCTCACCGGCAGCGCCGTGATCGAGGCCCGTGGCAGCAAGCGCGTCACCGCGGCGCGTGTGGCCGCGATCGACGTCCGCGCTCACAAAGTCACCAGCCCCGGCGAATGGCTGGACTGCGACCTGGTGGCCAGCTCCGGCGGCTATAGCCCGGTGGTCCATCTGGCTTCACACCTGGGTGGCAAGCCGATCTGGCGTGAAGACATCCTCGGTTTCGTACCGGGCGAAGCCCCGCAAAAGCGTGTCTGCGTCGGCGGTATCAACGGCGTCTATGGTCTCGGCGATAGCTTGGCCGACGGTTTCGAAGGCGGCGTGCGTGCGGCCAGCGAAGCCGGCTTCAAGGCCGTCGAGGGCGTGTTGCCTAAGGCGCTGAGCCGTCACGAAGAACCGACCCTGGCGCTGTTCCAGGTGCCCCACGAAAAAGCCACCGCACGGGCGCCGAAGCAATTCGTCGACCTGCAGAACGACGTCACTGCCGCCGCCATCGAGCTCGCCACCCGTGAAGGCTTCGAGTCGGTGGAGCACGTCAAGCGCTACACCGCACTGGGCTTCGGTACCGACCAGGGCAAGCTGGGCAACGTCAACGGCCTGGCCATCGCGGCCCGCTCGCTGAACGTGAGCATCCCGCAGATGGGCACCACCATGTTCCGTCCGAACTACACGCCGGTGACTTTCGGCGCGGTGGCGGGGCGGCACTGCGGGCACATCTTCGAGCCGGTGCGCTTCACCGCGCTGCATGCCTGGCATGTGAAGAACGGTGCCGAATTCGAAGACGTCGGCCAGTGGAAGCGCCCTTGGTACTTCCCGAAGAACGGCGAAGACCTGCATGCCGCGGTCAAGCGCGAATGCCAGGCCGTGCGTGACAGCGTCGGTCTGCTCGACGCTTCGACCCTGGGCAAGATCGACATCCAGGGCCCGGATGCCCGCGAGTTCCTCAACCGCGTCTACACCAACGCCTGGACCAAGCTCGACGTGGGCAAGGCCCGCTACGGCCTGATGTGCAAGGAAGACGGCATGGTCTTCGACGACGGCGTAACGGCCTGTCTGGCGGACAACCACTTCCTGATGACCACCACCACCGGCGGCGCGGCGCGCGTGCTGCAATGGCTGGAGATCTATCACCAGACCGAATGGCCGGACCTGAAGGTGTACTTCACCTCGGTCACTGACCACTGGGCGACCATGACCCTGTCGGGGCCCAACAGCCGCAAGCTGCTCGGCGACGTTACCGACATCGACCTGGACAAGGACGCCTTCCCGTTCATGACCTGGAAGGAAGGCCTGGTGGGCGGCGTCCCGGCGCGGGTGTTCCGGATCTCGTTCACCGGTGAGCTGTCGTACGAAATCAACGTGCAGGCCGACTACGCCATGGGCGTGCTCGAGCAGATCGTCGAGGCCGGTAAGAAGTACAACCTGACCCCATACGGCACCGAGACCATGCACGTATTGCGGGCCGAAAAAGGCTTCATCATCGTCGGCCAGGACACCGATGGCTCGATGACCCCGGACGACCTGAACATGGGCTGGTGCGTTGGCCGGACCAAGCCGTTTTCGTGGATCGGCTGGCGCGGCATGAACCGGGAAGATTGCGTGCGTGAAGACCGCAAGCAACTGGTGGGCCTCAAGCCGATCGACCCGAATGTCTGGCTGCCGGAAGGCGCGCAGCTGGTGTTCAACCCCAAGCAGGCGATTCCGATGTCGATGGTCGGCCATGTCACCTCCAGCTATGCGCATAACTCCCTGGGTTATTCGTTTGCGATGGGCGTGGTCAAGGGCGGCTTGAAGCGCCTGGGCGAGCGAGTGTTCGCGCCATTGGCCGACGGCAGCGTGATCGAGGCAGAGATTGTTTCTTCGGTGTTCTTCGATCCGAAGGGGGATCGGCAGAACATCTAAGGGACTTTGGTCCTGTGGGTGGGCAGCTTCACCGAGTCGCCTGATTCGCGAGCAAGCCCGCTCCCACAGGATTGAAGTCGCCAAAGGAATTTGAGCCAGGCATCAATCCAATGTGGGAGCGGGCTTGCTCGCGAAGACGGCAGGACAGCCACCACAAAGGCCGGAACTACAGAATTCAAGACAGGTGCTCCATATGACCGCAGTCAACGTGTACCAACAACGCCCAACCACCGGGGCCAAGGCCGAGTCGTCGCTGCACCATGCCGACCTCGCCAGCCTGGTCGGCAAGGGCCGCAAGAACGCCGGCGTGACCGTGCGCGAGAAAAAACTCCTCGGCCACCTGACCCTTCGTGGTGATGGCCACGACCCGGCGTTCGCCGCCGGCGTACACAAGGCCCTGGGCCTGGAATTGCCGGGCGCCCTGAGCGTCATCATCAAGGGCGAGACCAGTCTGCAATGGCTCGGCCCGGATGAATGGCTGCTGGTGGTGCCCACCGGCGAAGAGTTCGCCGCCGAGCAGAAGCTGCGCGAAGCCCTGGGCGACCTGCACATCCAGATCGTCAACGTCAGCGGCGGCCAGCAGATCCTCGAACTGTCCGGCCCGAACGTACGCGACGTGCTGATGAAATCCACCAGCTACGATGTACACCCAAGCAACTTTCCGGTGGGCAAGGCGGTGGGCACGGTGTTCGCCAAGTCGCAGCTGGTGATCCGCCACACGGCAGAGGACACCTGGGAACTGGTGATCCGCCGCAGCTTCTCCGATTACTGGTGGCTGTGGTTGCAGGATGCGGCGGCTGAGTATGGGTTGAGCGTGCAGGCCTGATACACCAGAGGCTAAAGCTGAGCACTGTTGTGGCGAGGGGATTTATCCCCGCTGGGGTGCGGAGCGCCCCCAGTTTTGCCACCTCGGTGTGCCAGGTCATGTGCATCTAGATTTTTGGGGCTGCTTCGCAGCCCAGCGGGGATGAATCCCCTCGCCACAGGGTTCTGTGCTTAGCGGGGGATTTGTCCATAACAAACAGGAGTCACCGCAATGAGCCGCGCCCCGGATACATGGATTCTCACCGCCGACTGCCCCAGCGTGCTCGGCACGGTGGATGCGGTGACCCGCTTTCTGTTCGAGCAGGGCTGCTACGTCACCGAGCATCATTCCTTCGACGACCGGCTCTCGGCGCGCTTTTTCATTCGCGTGGAGTTTCGCCAGCCTGATGGTTTCGATGAGCAGAGCTTTCGCGCCGGCCTGGCCGAGCGTGCGCAAGCCTTCGGGATGGTCTTCGAACTGACGCCGCCGAACTACCGGCCCAAAGTGGTGATCATGGTCTCCAAGGCCGATCACTGCCTCAACGATTTGCTCTACCGCCAGCGCATCGGCCAGTTATCCATGGACGTGGTGGCCGTAGTCTCCAACCACCCGGACCTCAAGCCGCTGGCCGACTGGCACCAGATTCCCTACTACCATTTCCCCCTGGACCCGAACGACAAGCCGGCCCAGGAGCGGCAGGTGTGGCAGGTGATCGAAGACACCGGTGCCGAACTGGTGATCCTTGCCCGCTACATGCAAGTGCTGTCTCCGGAGTTGTGCCGCAAGCTCGATGGCAAGGCGATCAACATCCATCACTCGCTGCTGCCGGGCTTCAAGGGCGCCAAGCCGTATCACCAGGCCTACAACAAAGGCGTGAAGCTGGTGGGCGCCACGGCGCACTACATCAACAACGACCTGGACGAAGGCCCGATCATCGCCCAGGGCGTGGAGGTGGTGGACCACAGCCACTATCCCGAAGACCTGATCGCCAAGGGCCGGGACATCGAAGGGCTGACCTTGGCCCGGGCGGTGGGGTATCACATTGAGCGGCGAGTATTTCTGAACGCCAATCGTACCGTGGTGCTTTAGCCACAAGCTTCAAGCTTCAAGCCGCAAGAAAAGGCGGTATGCGTGCTTCTTGCGGCTTGTAGCTTGCCGCTTGAAGCTCAGGCATCAACCCGAGCAATCAACGCGCTGCCTGCCTGGGCAACGCAGTTCCACAAAAACAACAGCGAGGTGAAAGCATGTCTGGTAATCGTGGTGTCGTGTATCTCGGCAACGGCAAGGTCGAAGTACAGAAAATCGACTATCCAAAAATGCAGGACCCGCGCGGCAGGAAGATTGAGCACGGTGTCATCCTGCGCGTGGTCTCCACCAACATCTGCGGCTCCGACCAGCACATGGTGCGCGGCCGTACCACTGCCCAGACCGGTCTGGTCCTGGGTCACGAAATCACCGGTGAAGTGATCGAAAAGGGCAGCGACGTCGAGAACCTGAAAATCGGTGATCTGGTGTCGGTGCCGTTCAACGTGGCTTGCGGGCGCTGCCGTTCCTGCAAAGAGCAACACACGGGCGTGTGCCTGACCGTCAACCCGGCCCGTGCCGGCGGTGCCTATGGTTACGTGGACATGGGCGACTGGACCGGCGGCCAGGCCGAATACGTGCTGGTGCCGTACGCCGACTTCAACCTGCTGAAACTGCCGGACCGCGACAAGGCCATGGAGAAAATCCGTGACCTGACCTGCCTGTCCGACATCCTGCCGACCGGCTACCATGGCGCCGTCACTGCCGGCGTTGGCCCTGGCAGCACCGTCTACATCGCCGGTGCCGGCCCGGTTGGCCTGGCCGCTGCTGCTTCCGCTCGCCTGTTGGGCGCGGCCGTGGTCATCATCGGCGACGTCAACCCGGTTCGCCTGGCCCACGCCAAGGCCCAGGGTTTTGAAATTGCCGACTTGTCCCAGGACACCCCGCTGCACGAACAGATCGCCGCGCTGTTGGGCGAGCCTGAGGTCGATTGCGCGGTCGACGCGGTTGGCTTCGAAGCCCGTGGCCACGGCCATGACGGCGTCAAGCACGAAGCCCCGGCCACCGTGCTCAACTCGCTGATGGGCGTGGTCCGCGTGGCCGGCAAGATCGGCATCCCCGGCCTCTACGTCACCGAAGACCCGGGCGCGGTCGATGCAGCGGCGAAGATGGGCAGCCTGAGCATCCGCTTCGGTCTTGGCTGGGCCAAATCCCACAGCTTCCACACCGGCCAGACCCCGGTAATGAAGTACAACCGCCAACTGATGCAGGCGATCATGTGGGACCGCATCAACATCGCCGAAATCGTTGGTGTGCAGGTCATCAGCCTGGACGACGCGCCGAAAGGCTACGGCGAGTTCGATGCGGGCGTGCCGAAGAAGTTTGTGATCGATCCGCACAAGTTGTTCAGCGCGGCGTAAGGCTGTAGGCAAGACGGAAAAAGGGCGACAGTGATGTCGCCCTTTTTATTTTGTGCTTTCTCTCAGTTCCAAGTTCGCGAATGACCTCGTGCAGGCTCGTATGCCGAAGGGTGTGGCAGGAAAAGTCTTCAAGAAATAACGGCTTGCCCTTGCTAATCAGATAACTGCCGTAGCGGTCATGGCTTGCGCCTGTAGCCTGCGTCCGATTACATCCAGTAAGTCGCATCCGTCGCGCAGCGGAATGGATAACAACAAGGCGAAATCGTGGAGCACGACCGCGTCCGAGCTAAGCTCTTCGCGAAATGCGATGTTTTCCCGCAGTGGGTCACGGCGCGAATACGGTTCCGATGCAGTCGTGGCGAGGGAGCTTGCTCCCGCTGGGGTGCGAAGCGGCCCTCGCTTTTCAAAACGGGAGGGCGAGCTTTGCACTCGCCACGGTCATTCAGGGGCCTTCGGTGGCAGGACCCGCTCGCAGAACTCAGGATAAAATCCACGGGCGCTAGGGCCACGGCAATAATCCTGGGCCTGGGTCAAGGCCTCGCGGCTGAACACCATGCTTCGCGGCATGCTGGCGAACGTCACGTAGCCGCCCTGTCGCGTCTTGATGGCGTCGAACCCCGGCATGTCGTAGACCAGTTCCACGTCATCATCGACAAGCATCCGTGCCTTGATCGTGACCTGCGTGTATTGCTTGCCGCCGGGGGCGCCATTGAGTGCGGCCAGGCCATGGCCAACCACACGCAGCATGTGATCGACCCAAGGTTCTGACGCCTGCGTCGCAGCGTCTGGACGGTAGAGCACGATCAGGGCTTGCTGGTCGCGTATGACTTCGGTCAGGGCCGGGTCCGAGCGCTTGATGCGATGTTCAACAGTCAGCCAGGACTTCTGTTCCTCACTGGTGTCGTCGGCAATATCCGGGTTGAGGGGGCCGCGTTGGCATTCGTTGACACCCAGGACGATGAGCATGCCTGTCAGGATAACGGCGAGTGTCGCACCGCCAATTTGTACGTTCATAGGCGAACTCTGGGAGAAGAAACCGCACTTTACGGGAACTGCGCCGGGAAGGGCAGGCCGAAAGCTGAAGCAGGTGGACCATAACCCAATCAACCCTAATCAAAGTTGGCTAGAAAATAATCGGCGGTTATCAATTGGCACTGGTTGACGTCCTGGTTGTTGCAGGTGTTATCCAGCCACGCAGAATAGGCCGGTTCTTGAACGCTCGAATATTCAAGTATCAAGTTTATTTCGCCGTATCTGCATGTGACGGTCGTATGCGTGGGAAGTCCCTCGCCATTATTTTCAACATGCAATGCATAATCAGCACCCTTGAATGACAGCGATTGTGGGTTAACTGCATCCACAACGGATTGGCTCTGCCACTCGAACGCATTTTGTTCGTCGACAAAATAGATGTCTTCTACCGCTTCGATGTTTCGATGTATGTTCGCGGCGGAAGGACAGGTTATTTCACTCGCATGAACCTGGCCCATAGTCAACGATAATAGTGCGGTGCTGCCGGTCCATAAGATTTTTAACATCACGCGCCTCCTGGCTCGGTCCGTAGCCATTATTGTGGCTATTTCCGGGGCGGGCTACTGTCAGAGTTGACAGGTCGTCATGTCAATTTTGAATTATGTATGAATATTTAACAGCTAATTGCTCAGGTTATGAGTTGTTTAAGTTAAAAGCTAAAACTTTCCGAATTGTCTGTAGGAAGTTTCTGAAGATGCTGTTGAAGCTTATTAAGTTGATGATGGAACAATTCCCCGATGCCCCAGTCCAAGCCCTCGGTTTTCGCGCCGCTTCCTACGAAGCGGCTTTTTAATGGCAAGAGGGTATGTCCGGATGAAGGTTTCACGTGGTTTTGCACTGTCTTGCCTGCTGTCGTTGGCGGCCAGCCCGGTCTTTGCGCAGTTCAGCCTTGGTGATGCGGCCAATATGATCACGGCCATCCAGGGCGACGAGCAGGAGGGCGCCGTGGCCGCTGCGCCGAAAGCGGCCGGGCTGCTCAATTCGCTGGGCTCGGAACTCGATATAACCCCCGAGCAGGCCATCGGTGGAGCAGGGGCAATGCTGGGTTTGGCGAAGAACCGCCTCAGCGAACCGCAGTTCTCCGAGTTAAGCAAAAGCGTGCCGGGGCTGGACCAGATCGCCGGCAACAGCGCTATCGGCGGGCTCAACGGCTTGGGTGGCTTACTGGGCGGCGGGTCGGAAAAGAACGCCTTGCTCGACGGCCTGCTGGGGAACGTCAAGGACACCAACGACCTGAACAATGCCTTCGGCGCCCTGGGCATGGACAGTGGCATGATTGGTCAATTCGCCCCGATTATCCTGCAATACCTCGGTCAACAAGGCGTAGCCAGTTCGTTGTTGCAGAACCTGGGCGGCATCTGGGGGAACGGCGCCGGTCTCTGATCATTCGGGCTCGTTGCGCAACGTGGCGATGCGTTGGTCTTTCTCGGCCCAGAGCTGGTTGACCCAATCCTGGACGTGCTGGCGAAACACCGGGTCGTTTTCGTAGTCGCCTTGCCATAGTGTGGGGTCCAGCTCGCGAGTCTTGATGTCGATGATCACTCTGGGCACGGCGCCGCTGATCAAATCCCAGAAGCCGGGGATTCGTTCCTGCGGATACACCACCGTCACATCGAGCACCGCGTCCAGTTGCTCGCCCATTGCCGCGAGCACGAACGCCACGCCGCCGGCCTTGGGCTTGAGCAGGTGGGTGAAGGGCGATTGCTGCGCCTGGCTCTTGGCTGCCGTGAAGCGTGTGCCTTCGAGGTAGTTCACCACGGTGACCGGCTGGCGCTTGAACAACTCGCAGGCGGCCTTGGTGATTTCCAGGTCGCGGCCAGCCAGTTCCGGGTTCTTCGCCAGGAAGGCCTTGGTGTAGCGCTTCATGAAGGGGTAATCCAACGCCCACCAGGCCAACCCAAGAAAGGGCACCCAGATCAGTTCTTTCTTGAGGAAGAACTTGAAGAACGGCGTGCGCCGGTTGAGGGTCTGGACAAGGGCGGGAATGTCGACCCAGGATTGGTGATTGCTGATCACCAGGTACGAGGTGTCGCCGCGCAGCCCTTCGCCACCGCGAATGTCCCAGCGAGTGGGGATGCACAGGGCGAAGATCAGCTTGTCGATTTCAGCCCAGGTCTCGGCGATCCACATCACCGCCCACGAGGCGTAGTCGCGAAAGCGCCCGGGCAGGATCAGCTTGAGCAGTGCGAACACCATGAGCGGCCCGAACAGCACCAGGGTATTGAGCAACAGCAACAGGGTGACGAGACAGCCGGTGAGCAGGCGGCGCATAGACGACTCTTGAAAGCGGGTGGGCGGGCCATGATAAGCAAGCTTCGGGTGGTAGGCCAAATTGCGATGGACGAATGTTTCACCTTTTGGCCGGTATGCTGGGTGTGCTCTGTGGCGAGGGGATTTATCCCCGTTGGGGTGCGAAGCGCCCCCGAAACCTGATATTCGGTATGCCAGACTGATTGAGCTGACTGCTCTGGGGCTGCTTCACACCCCAGCGGGGATAAATCCCCTCGCCACAGAAGTAGTGCTTGGCTGGAGTTTCTCCTAGCCATTGCTACCGAAGTCAACCGAACGAATTCATCAGCCACGGTCTAAAAAACCACCCACACAGGAAGCCCTATTGCATGAAATCCCTTCTAGCCCTGCTTTCCCTGGTGGCCCTTCCTGCATTGGCCGCCGAACCCACGCTGTACGGGCGCTATGAATACATCGCGCTGCCGGAAATGGGCGGCGAAGTACTCAAGGCAAAGATGGATACCGGTGCGCTGACTGCCTCGCTGTCGGCCAAGGACATCGAGACGTTCACCCGTGACGGCGATGATTGGGTACGGTTCCGCCTGGCGACCAAAGGCGCGAGCAACAAGATCTATGAGCACAAGATCGCCCGGATCAGCAAAATCAAGACCCGGTCCGAAGAGGACGAGGACGACGATGAAAAGATCGCACCCACCAAGCGTCCTGTGGTTGACCTGGAATTGTGCCTGGGCAACGTCAAGCGCACCGTCGAGGTCAACCTGACCGACCGCAGCAGTTTCAATTACCCATTGTTGATCGGCGCCAAGGCCCTTCGCGAGTTCGGCGCAGCGGTCAACCCGGCGCGGCGGTTTACCGCGGATAAACCGGCCTGTTGATTTCCCCGATTGACGTGCCCCGAGGCTTGGGGCACCGTTCCGGCAACTTTCCTGTCGGGCTCGGACGCCATGCCGCATATTCTGATTGTCGAAGACGAAGCCGCCATCGCCGATACGCTGGTGTTCGCCCTGCAGGGCGAGGGCTTTGACACCACTTGGTTGAGCCTTGGCGCCGCCGCCCTCGAGCACCAGAAGCACACCCCGGCGGACCTGATCATCCTCGATGTGGGCCTGCCGGATATCAGTGGATTCGAGACGTGTAAGCATCTCAGGCGTTTCAGCGACGTTCCGGTCATCTTTCTTACCGCTCGGGATGGTGAGATCGATCGGGTCGTGGGTCTGGAAATCGGTGCCGACGACTATGTGGTCAAGCCTTTCAGCCCTCGGGAAGTGGCCGCCAGGGTCCGCGCGATTCTCAAGCGAGTGGCGCCGCGACCGGTCGTCGAGACGGGAGCCGCGTTGTTCCAGGTCGATCATGATCGCGTGCAGATCAGCTATCGCGGCAAACCGTTGAACCTGACTCGCCACGAATTTCGCCTGTTGCATTGCCTGCTGGAGCAGCCCGAGCGGGTGTTCAGCCGCGAACAGCTGCTGGATGCACTTGGCGTGGCCAGCGACGCCGGCTACGAGCGCAGTATCGACAGCCACATCAAGAGCCTGCGCGCCAAGTTGCGCCTGGTCAGGGCCGAGGCCGAGCCGATCCAGACCCACCGGGGCCTTGGCTACAGCTACAGCCCGGGGCACAGTTGATGTCCCTGGGAATCCGTATTTTCCTGGTCTACGTGCTGTTTATCGGCTTGACCGGCTATTTCGTGCTCAACACGGTGATGGAAGAAATCCGCCCTGGCGTGCGCCAGTCCACCGAAGAAACCTTGGTGGACACGGCCAACTTGATGGCCGAAATCCTGCGGGACGATTTCAAGGCCGGGACGCTCGGCCAGAATCGCTGGCCTCAATTGCTCAAATCCTACGGAGATCGGCAGCCGGCGGCGACGATCTGGGGCCTGCCGAAAAACCAGGTCAGCCATCGTATCTACGTCACCGATGCCAAGGGGATCGTGGTGCTGGACTCTAGCGGCGTGGCGGTGGGCCAGGATTATTCGCGCTGGAACGACGTCTACCTGACCCTGCGCGGCCACTACGGCGCCCGCTCGACCCGCAGCGATCCGGATGACCCGGCGTCTTCGGTGATGCACGTCGGGGCGCCGATCCGTGACAACGGCCAGATCATCGGCGTGGTCACAGTCGCCAAGCCCAATAGTTCGCTGCAGCCTTATATCGACCGTACGGAGCGGCGGCTGCTGATCTACGGCGCCGGGTTAGTCGTGCTGGGCCTGTTGCTGGGCGCCCTGTTGTCGTGGTGGCTCAGCGCGGCGTTACGCCGCTTGACGGTATATGCCCAGGCGGTCAGCCAGGGCCGTCGGGTTGAGGTGCCGCATTATCGGGGGGGGGAATTCGAACAACTGGCCGGCGCTGTCGAGCACATGCGCACGCAACTCGAAGGCAAGGCGTACGTCGAGCGATACGTCCATACGCTGACCCACGAACTCAAGAGCCCGCTGGCTGCGATCCGTGGCGCCGCCGAGCTGCTGCAGAGCGACATGCCCGCTGCCCAGCGACAACGGTTCGTCAGCAACATCGACAGTGAAAGCGTGCGCATGCAGCAACTGATCGAACGCTTGCTCAACCTGGCCCAGGTCGAGCAGCGCCAGGGGCTGGAAGAAGAAGTCCCGGTGCCGCTGGCGGCGTTGATGGATGAATTGTTGGAAGCGCGTGGTGGCTGGATCGAAAGTCGCCAGTTGAGGATCGAGCAGCAAATCGCCGCCGATCTGGCGCTGACCGGAGAGCCGTTCCTGTTGCGCCAGGCCTTGGGCAACCTGTTGGAAAATGCCCTGGATTTCACGCCTGCCAACGGGCTGCTGCGGGTCAGCGCCGAGCGCACCGGCAACCGCGTCGAATTGCACCTGTTCAACCAGGCCGAGCCGATTCCCGACTATGCCTTGCCACGCCTGAGCGAGCGCTTTTACTCTTTGCCTCGCCCGGGTACCGGCCGCAAGAGCACAGGCCTTGGGCTGAATTTCGTCGAGGAAGTGGTGCAGTTGCATGGTGGTGAGTTCAGTATCGGCAATGTCGAGGGCGGGGTGGAAGTGGTGCTGCGGTTGCCCTGAAACCCTGTTCTAGGAAATGAAATACAGTTGTGGCGAGGGAGCTTGCTCCCGCTGGGCTGCGTAGCGGCCCCGTTTGCGACTGCTTCGCAGCCGAGCGGGAGCAAGCTCCCTCGCCACAGGTTTCTCTTTGGGTCGGATAACTTCTACTCTCCACACAATCTCCACATTCGCCCCATAAACCCCCCACACTGCCGCGCCAGACTCTCCCCCATTCGAACAGGGAGAGCCTCACATGAACCGCAGTCTCGCTATAAAACTGGGCATGATCGCCCTCTTGATTCTCTTGCTGATGATCCCGCTGTTGATGATCAACGGCCTTATCGACGAGCGCCAGGAATTGCGCGATGGGGTGTTGCAGGACATCGCCCGCAGTTCCAGCTACAGCCAGCAATTGGTCGGGCCGATGATCGTGGTGCCGTATCGCAGGGATGTAAAAGTCTGGAACACCAACGAAAAGACCGGCGTGCGTTTCCTGGAAACCGTCCAACGAAGTGGCGAGTTGTACTTCTTGCCGGAGCAATTCGAACTCGACGGTCAGATCCGCACCGAAACCCGCGCCCGGGGCATCTACGAGGCGCGTCTGTTTCATGCCGACAACCGGATCGATGGCCGCTTCAAGGTGCCGGAGCACTATGGTGTCGCCCCCAAGGATTTCGCCGACTACCGCTTCGATGAACCGTACCTGAGCGTTGGCATCAGCGACATTCGCGGTATCGAAAATGCGCTGACCCTCACGCTGAACCAGAAGACCGTTGATTTCCTGCCTGGCTCGCGCCTCAGCTGGTTGGGGCAGGGTGTGCACGTGCCGTTGCCGATGATCACTGCCCAGGGCAGCCCCGAGCTGACTTTCGGCTTCGACCTGCGCTTGCAAGGCACTGGCGACCTACAGATTCTTCCGGTGGGCAAGACCACCAAAGTGCACCTGTCCGCCGACTGGCCGCACCCCAGCTTCATCGGCAACTACTTGCCGGTCAATCGCGAGATCAACGAGCAGGGTTTCAATGCCGATTGGCAGACGTCGTTTTTCTCCACCAACCTCCTGGAGACGCTTCAAGCCTGCGTGCCCACCGATGGCTGTGAAGCGTTCCGCAGTCGTGCGTTCGGTGTGAGTTTCGTCGATCCGGTGGACCAGTACCTCAAGAGCGATCGAGCGATCAAATATGCGCTGCTGTTCATCGCGCTGACCTTCGCCGGGTTCTTTCTCTTCGAAGTGCTCAAGAGCCTGGCAGTGCACCCGGTCCAATATGCGTTGGTGGGCGTGGCCCTGGCATTCTTCTATCTGTTGCTGCTGTCGCTGTCGGAACACATCGGCTTCACCTTGGCGTACCTGGTGTCGGCCAGTGCCTGCGTGGTTTTGATCGGATTCTACGTCTGCCATGTGCTGCGTAGCGTGGGCCACGGCCTGGGCTTTTCCGCGGGGTTGGCGGGGCTGTATGGCTTGCTCTACGGCCTGTTGAGCGCTGAAGACTACGCGTTGCTGATGGGCTCGCTGTTGCTGTTCGGTCTGCTGGGCGTGTTCATGGTGCTGACCCGCAAGCTGGACTGGTACGGCGTGGGCGCGAAACCTGCGGCGGCGATGAGCTTCGATCTGGGAGAGGTGAAATGAGCCGGTCGTTGGGGCTGCGTGAGGATCAGCGAGAGGGAGAAAAGTTGGTGATGCTGATTGCTGGGTTGTTTCCTCTGGATCCGGTGCGCTGCCATCGCGAGCAAGCTCGCTCCCACAGGGGATCCCGGTGGTCAAAACAAAGCAACCCAATGTGGGAGCGAGCTTGCTCGCGATGAGGCCGGATCAGTCAATGCAAAACTAAACCCTGGGCACCGTCTCGGCCATTGAAGGCCGCAGGCTCACCTCGGCAAACCACGCCGCCAACTGCGGATTGGCCTTGCGCCATTCCAGGTCCGGGTGGCGCAGGTCCAGGTAACCCAGGGCACAGGCGACGCTGATGGCGGCGATGTCGAAATGGCTCGCCAGTTCGGCAATCGCCTCGGCTTCGAGCATGCCCACGGCGCGGCGAATCTTGTCCCGTTGCGCATCGAGCCATTCGTCCCAGTGTTTTTCCGCAGGGCGCAGCGCGGTCTCATAACGGATCATCACCGCCGCGTCCATGATCCCATCGGCCATTGAGGCCAGGGTCAGGCGCCGCCAGCGTGCCGCGCCATCCCGAGGGATCAGCGGGTTGCCGACGTGCTGGTGGTCGAGGTAATCGAGGATGACGCGGCTGTCATGGATTACCGTTCCATTGGCCAGGCGCAGGGCCGGGATCTTGCTCAACGGGTTTTCGTCGATCAACGCGCGGTCCGGCTTGACCGGCGTGAGTTGGCTCAGTTGCAACGCCACGCGGTCTTGCTGGCCGGTTTCGTGCAGCAGCACCAGGACCTTGCGGACGAAGGGCGAAGCAGGGTTGTGAAACAGCGTCATGCTGGGGGTGGACATGTGGGGCATCCTCGATTAACGGGCTGGGCCTAGACTAGTCAGTTACGGAACGGCTGGCGAGTGCTCGGTTGAGTGGTGAACCCTAGTGTGGCTGGGGCTATCCGCGCTTGATCAAGCCCCAAGTCCCCAGCACCGTAGGGACTCCCAATCCAACCCAACTCACGGCATCCCACGCGCCATCGCCCAACAACGCCGAAAACAGCCCCGCCGCGCTCAATGCGCCAATGACCACGGGAATACCAAACACCTTCCAGAAATTCGACTGTCGAGGCCTCACGGAGCGACCTCCGCGCCGACGGTTGCGCGCTTGGCGGCCTTGCGCCGAACGACCCACAGATAAACGCCACTGCCCAGGACGATGATGGTCAGGATGTCCAGGGTCGCCCAGAAGATCTGCATCGGCCGGCCACCGTAGTCGCCGAAATGCAAGGGCAGGGACAGGCTCATCATGTCCATGTACCACGGCCGTTCGGCCACGGCGGTGACGTTCAGGGTGCTGGCGTCGATCAGCACTGGCGTCAGCAAATGGGAGGTCAGGTGGGTACTGCCTTTCATGAACACGCTGTAATGGTGTTCGCTGGAAAACAGCGTGCCGGGGAACGCGATGAAGCTCGGCTCCATGCCTGGCGCGACGTCCTTGGCGATGTCCAGCAAGCGGGTGGCCGGCGCCAGTTCGGTCAATGGCGGGGCGTTGCGATAGGGCTCGACCATGGCGCTGAGACTGTCATTACGCCACGCGGCGATGATCAAGTCTGCGCAAGCGGCGATCACACCGGTAACGCCAACGGTCAGCGCCCACACCAGCGTGACGACGCCGATCAGGTTGTGCAGGTCGAGCCAGCGCAGGCGCGTGGATTTGTCCTGGCGCACCGTGGCGAATTTCAAGCGGCGCATGAATGGTAAATACAGCACCACGCCGGAGACGATGGCGATCACGAACAGCAAACCCATGAACGCCAGTAGCAACTTGCCCGGCAAGCCAGCGAACATGTCTACGTGCAGGCGCAGCATGACCATCATGAAGCCGCCGTTGGCCGAAGGCATTTCGAGGGCTTCGCCGGTGCGCGCATCGAGCATGAACGTGTGGGATGAGTTGGGTTCGGTGCCCGGCGTCGGCGCCATGATGGTGATGATGCCGTTGGGGTCGTCCTCGTCCCAGCCAAAATACTGGACCACCTCGCCCGGGCGATGGGCCTTGGCTTTTTCCACCAGTTGTTGCAGGTCCAGCGGCGGCGTGCCGGCCGGCATTTCCCGAAGTTCCGGGGCGTCGCCCAGCAGATGCTCGATTTCGTGATGGAAAATCAGCGGCAAGCCGGTGATCGCCAGCATCAGCAGGAACACCGTGCAGATCAGGCTGGTCCAGGTGTGGACGAAGGACCAGCGGCGGATGGTTTTGCTTTTCATGATCGGTCCGAATGCATAAAGGGTGACGATGCTTGGAGTCATTCAGTCAGCAGTGAAACCTGTGGGAGCGAGCCTGCTCGCGAAAGCTGTGTTCCAGTCAACATCAATGTTGACTGTTACGCCGTCTTCGCGAGCAGGCTCGCTCCCACAGGGATTTCATCTGACTGATTGAGCTCAGTTGCAGGTGCCCTCAGAAAGGTTTACGCAAATGCTAACCGTTTACCATTTGTAATTCACGCTGGCGACGACGTTGCGTTGGTCGCCGTAGTAGCACCAGAAGCCGTCACAAGTGGACAAGTAGTCTTTGTTGAAGATGTTCTTCGCGTCCACAGCGAGCGTTGCGCCCTTGAGGGTATTGCTCAAACGACCAAGATCGTAGTGCACGGAGGCGTCATAAACGGTGTACGAGCCCACATGTCCCAGGTACGTATTGCTCTGGTTACCGTATGTGTCGCCTACATACCGTGCACCGGCACCGATGCCGAAACCGTCGAGCACGCCGTTGTGCCAGGTATAGTCGGCCCACGCCGTGGCTTGATTGCGAGGGATCTGTGGGACTCGGTTGCCTTTGTCATCACCCTTGAGAATCTCGGTATCGTTGTACGTATAGGAGCCGATCAGCTTGAGGTTCTCGGTCACCTCCGAAGTCGCTTCCAGCTCGAGTCCACGAACCTTGATCTCGCCGATCTGGCTGGTGATGTTGTTTTCGGTGATCGACACGTTTTCCTGGCGCAAGTCGAAAACAGCAGCGGTCAGCAGCGTATTGGTGCCGGGAGGCTGGTACTTGATGCCGATTTCGTACTGATTGCCTTTGGTCGGTTTCAACGATTCGGTAGCCGAGGCGTTCGCGCCGGCGCTGGGTTGGAACGACTCGGTGTACGACAGATATGGAGTGATGCCGTTCTCGAATACATAGCTCAGGCCAGCATTGCCGCTGAATTGCTTATCGCGCTGGGTGTTACTGGTATTGGATTGGTTGAAGTCGGTGCCGGTATGGACCCAGTCCTCCCGCCCACCCAGTGTCAGGCGCCAGTCATCCAAAGCAATCTGGTCCTGTGCGTAGAGACCCGTTTGCTGAGTTTTCTGGTTGTAATCGTACAAAGTGGAATATACGACGTTGGAGAAGTCCTGCCCGTAAGTTGGATTATTTACATTTGTATTAGGCACATTGCCCCAGCCATACAGCCACTTGTAATTGGTATTGGAGCGCTGATGATCCAGGCCAAGGAGCAACGTATGGTCCAACGCGCCTGTGTTGAAATCCGCCTGGAAATTGTTATCCACAGCGAACTGGCTGATGTCTTCATTCACGATGCCAGTGCTGCGCCCAACCGTACCATCAGGGGCAACGGCGGTAGGGCCTGTATTGACCGTCAACCCTTGGAATGAAAGATCGCTTTTGGTGTATCGCAGGTTTTGACGGAACTGCCAGACATCGTTCAAACGGTGATCAAAGGCATATCCCAATGCGTAATAGGTACGGTCGTAGAACTCCCAATCCGGATCCCCAAGGTTCTTGTGGTGGGATATCTTGCCGGCGGCGGAGTCGATCTTGGTACCCTGCAGCGGCAGAAATTGGCCGGTAATGCCGGTGTCATCGCGGGTGTATTGCGAAATCAATGTCAGGTGAGTGTCGTCATCAATGTTCCAAGTCAGGCTGGGTGCGATGTTGTAGCGCTTGTCCGGAATATGATCGACCGGCGCGTTGCTGTCGCGCACCACGCCGCTGACGCGATATAGGAACTGGCCTTGATCGTCGATCTTGCCAGTGCTGTCAAAGTTGATCTGCTTGTGTTCGTTACTGCCGGCTTGAAATTCGACTTCATTCGCCTGTTCGTATTGCGGGCGGCGGCTGACCATGTCCAGCATGCCGCCGGGTGGTGTCTGCCCATAGACCGAGGACGAGGGGCCGCGCAGTACGGTGATGCGCTCCAGGTTCCAGGGTTCGACTTTTGGGTTGGCGTAGGAGCCTTTGGGTAATGGCAAGCCATCGAGGAACTGGGTTGGGTCAAATCCCCGAACGCGCAGCCAATCGTTACGAGAGTCAGAACCGTAGCCGCTGCTGGTGACACCCGCGGTATAACGCAAGGCGTCGTTCAAGTTGAGGACCGAACGGTCGTCCATTTGTTGACGGGTGATGACGGACATTGAACGTGGTGCTTCCACGATCGGCGTATCGGTCTTGGTGCCGGCGGCGGTGCGGGTAGCGGCGTAGCCCTCGGTCGGCCCCCACGCGGTTTCGCTGACGCCTGCGCCGATCACGCTGGTTTCCGGCAGCATCAGCACTCCTTCAGGCGCGGCCACCAGGCTGAAGGTGCCGGCGCTGCTTTGTTCCAATTGCAGACCGGTGCCCCGCAAGGCTTCGCGCAGCGCGCCAGTGGCGTCGAACTGACCCTGGACCGGCGCCGACGTCTTGCCGGAAGCCAGGGACGGATCCAGGCTCAGGGCGAGGCCGGCCTGGCTGGCGATCTGGGTCAGGGTGCTGGCCAATGGCGCAGCGGGCAGGTTATAGGCGCGCAAGCTTGAGGCCTGCTCGGCGGCCAGCAGCGTGGCGCTGGTCAACGGGGCGGCAAGGGCAATGGCAACGGCCAGCAGGCTGGGGCGCAACAGGGTCTCAAGCGGGCGGGACATACGGCGGCTCCTGAATGAAAATATTTCTCAATTGCCTGTGTGCCGGATGAAATTCGGAAAGTGATAGGGCTGGATGAAAATAATTTAGATTAAGATTGATATCGGTGGCTTTGTGCTGGCATCCATGGCTCCTTCGCGAGCAGGCTCGCTCCCACATGGGAATGCAAACCCTTGTGGGAGCGAGCCTGCTCGCGAAGGGGCCATTACTGGCGCAACATCTTTCAGCGTTTGGCGTCGACCCGTGGCCCCACCACCACCCACCACCGCGTGTGATGCTCGACCTGCACCGGCAAGGTCGGCAGCAGGGCGGTCAGGGCCAGATCGGTATCGTGCAACGGGAAGCTGCCGGTGATCCGCAAGTCGGCTACCTGGGGCTCGACGCCGAGATAACCACGTCGATAACGCCCCAGCTCCTGGACCAGGTCTTCAAGGCGCGCGTTATCCACCACCAGCATGCCGCGGGTCCAGGCATCGGCGCCGGGCTTCAACGCCAGGGTTGGCCCGAGGCCATTCCGGCGCATCAGCACTTGCTGGCCTTCACGCAGGATCTGTTCTTCATCGGTGGCCTGCGGATGCGCCGCCACCGCGGACTTCAACACGCTCAGGCGCGTGCCCTGGTCTTCGAGCCTGACCAGGAAACGCGTGCCCAGCGCGCGCATGCTGCCTTCGCGCGTCTCGACGATGAAAGGACGCGGATCGTTGTGGCCGGTTTCCACCAGGATCTCGCCTTCCTGCAGGACGATACGCCGCTGCTTGTCGTCGAAACGTACGTCCAGCGCACTGTGGGTGTTGAGGTTGATCAACGTGCCGTCCGCCAGCCGCAACGTGCGCTGTTCACCCGTGGCGGTACGCTGGTCGGCCAGCCAATAATCCAGTGGCAGGTAACGATCACCGGCGAACAACGCCAAGCCGATGACCGCGACGATGCTGGCCAGTCCGCTGCCAACCTTGCGCAGGCGTCGGCGGATGCTGACCCGCGATTGCAGCAACACGGCGCGCGCCGGGCCGCTGGCGACGTTGAAGCGCTGGTCGAGCATGCCCAGTTGTTGCCAGGCGCGAGCATGTTCCTCATCGGCGGCATGCCATTGGGCGAATGCTTCGCGGTCCTGAGGGCTGCTCGAGTCCAAGGACAACTGCCAGGCGATGGCCGCGTCCAGAACGCGGGCCGAAACCGGTTTTCCGTGGGCCGCGGTCATGTCGGCTCACCATAAAGCGCGATGTAGCACTGCCGCATGCCTTGGGCCAGGTATTGCCGTACCCGTGGAACCGAAACCCCCAGGCGCTCGGCGATTTCAGCGTGGCCGAGGCCGTCGAGGCGGTTATAGAAGAAGGCTGCGCGGGCCTTGCTGGACAACTTGCCCAACAGGCGATCTATGTTCTTGAGGTCTTCGAGGATGAGTTGTTGCTCTTCTACCGATGGTTGCTCGTCTTCTGGAATCAGCATCAGTTCGGTCAGGTAGGCCTGTTCGAGGGCGGCCCGACGGAAGTAGTCGAACAACAGCCCCTTGGCGATCGCCACAAGGAATGCACGAGGTTCCCGGGGCGCCTTCAATTCCTCGCGACCCAGCAAGCGCACAAACGTGTCCTGGCTCAGGTCCTCGGCCCGCTGCGCGCAGGCCACGTTGCGCCGCAGCCATGCCAATAGCCAAGCGCGATGGTCGCGGTACAACGCACCAACCAAATCACTATGACGACTGGGGACTGACGACACGGAACATCACCGATGTATTAAGTAACGAGAATTGTTCGCGATTGTGGCAGAGGCGGGGGAGGGAAAGCAATTGGCGCTGGTCGGGGGAATGGCGAGGGTGTTATGTACCTGCCGGAGCTCTGCACTCATGTGGGAGCGGGCTTGCTCGCGAAGACGGCTGCACATTCCACATCAATGCAGGCTGAGCCACCGCTTTCGCGAGCAAGCCCGCTCCCACAAAAAACCTGTTGTCGGGCCTCAGGTTAAAGCGAAGGCGCCTGCTGCCGCCGCTTCCATTGTCCCAGGCGCTGTTGCAGGTTGAGGGGGCTGTGGATGTCCTGTTGACCAGCGCGACTGAACAGGATCAAAGCCAGCTCCGCCGTGGCCAAGGCGTCGGCGCTGGCATTGTGGCGTTCGAAGACTTGCAGCTTGAACCAGTCGATCCATTCGTCCAGGCCGGACTTGCGCAGGTTGGCTTGCGGGCAAAGCATCGGCGCCAGGTCGGCCACGTCCAGGAAGGGATGCTGGAGTCGGTAGCCCAGGTAATCTTTCGTGGCGCGCCCGAGCATGTGGGAATCGAATGGCGCATGAAACGCCAGCAGCGGACTGTCGCCGACGAATTCCATGAACGCCAGCAGGGCTTCGGCCGGGTCGCTGCCAGCGGCGATGGCACTCGGCGCCAGGCCGTGGATCAGCACGCTTGGCCCGAGCTTCTGCTTGTCGCATTGCAAGGTCCGCTCGAATTGCTGGCTGAAGTCGATGGCACCGTCTTCGATCACCACGGCGCCGATGGACAACACCTGGTCTTTGTTCAGGTTAAGGCCGGTGGTTTCCAGGTCGACCACCACCCAACGCTGTTTCCGCAAGGTGCATTCAGCCAATGGGGCGGGGGCGGGCAGGTTGGCCAGGCGTTGCTGCAAGGCGTCGCCAAGCGTTGGCTGGACCGGGCGCAGCCAGGAAAACAGGCTCACAGTTGATACCTCAACGTCAGGCTGCTCTGCAGGCGTTGGGCCTGGCGCAAGGATTCGCGCAGGATCCGCCGGTCCAGATGATTGAGGTTGTCGGGGTCGACACGGTTGGAATAGGGCAGGTTTTCCCGGGTCTGCAATTGATGTTGCTGCATCCGGGTCTGCTGGATGAAGTGGTAGGCCTCTTCATAAGCCGCGCCGTCCAGCGGTTCGATGACTTCCTTGACGACCAGTTGCCGCAAGCGTTCGAGGGTGTTGTTGGCCTCGATGCCGTTGGCCAATGCCAGCAATCGAGCGCCGTCGACGAAAGGCGTCAGGCCTTGCACCTTCAGGTCGAGGGTGGCTTTTTCGCCGTTCTTCCTGCTCAGCACGAAATCCCGGAAGCGTCCAACGGGCGGGCGATGGCGAAGGGCATTCTCGGCCATCATGCGCTGGAACAAGCGGTTGTCGGCCACTTGATCGAGAATCTGCTGGCGCAGTTGCTCGCAGCCTTGCTCGTCGCCCCAGACCACTCGCAGATCGAAATAGATGCTCGAACCCAGCAGGTTCTCGGGCGTCGCTTCGCGAATGAAGGCCGCGAAGCGCCGTGCCCATTCAGCTCGGGATAGGCACAGCTCGGGGTTGCCGGCCATGATGTTGCCTTTGCACAACGTGAAGCCGCACAGCGCCAGGCTCTGGTTGATCTGTTGGGCGATGGGCAGCAGCAGGCCACGGATCTGCGCAGCGTGGGCGGCATCGCGGGCTTCGAAAAGAATGCCGTTGTCCTGGTCGGTGTGCAGGGTCTGCTCGCGGCGGCCTTCGCTGCCGAAACACAGCCAACTGAACGGCACGCCCGGGTCGCCTTTGTCGGCCAGGGTCAACTCGATGACCCGGCACACGGTGTGGTCGTTGAGCAAGGTGATGATGTGGGTGATCTGCGTTGAGGACGCGCCGTGGGCCAGCATGCGCTCCACCAGTTGGCCGATCTCGCCGCGCAGCGTCACCAGGTTTTCCACCCGTGGGGCGTTGCGAATCGTCCGGGCCAGGTGCACCAGGTCGACGCGTTGCAGGGAAAACAGATCCCGCTCCGACACCACGCCACACAGGCGCTGGTCCTTGACCAGGCAGACATGGGCGATGTGGCGCTCGGTCATGGCGATGGCCGCGTCGAAGGCGCTGTGGTCCGGTGACAGGAAAAACGGCGCCTGGGTCATGTGCATTGCGATCGACTCGGAAAAATCCCCGCTGCCGTCAGCCACGACTTGCCGCAAGTCGCGCAGGGTAAAAATCCCCATCGGCGCTTTTTGTTCATTGACCACGACGATGCTGCCGACCTGTTGGTCGTGCATCAGCTTCACGGCTTCGCGCAGCGGTGTTTCAGGGCTGCAACTGACCGGGTGACGCATCGCCAGCTCACCCAGGCGCGTATTGAGGGAATATTGCGTGCCCAAGGTCTGCGCGGATTTTTGCTGCACTTGCTGGTTGACCTGGTCGAGCAGGCTGCTGACCCCACGCAGGGCGAAATCGCGAAACGGGCCGGACAGGGCGAACAGCTTGATGAAGGCCAGCTTGTTCAACTGCAGGCAGAACGTATCTTCACCGGCCCGATGCTCGGTGCGGGTGGCTCGCTCGCCCAACAGCGCGGCGAGGGGAAAACATTCGCCCGTGGTGATTTCAAAAGTGGTCTCGGTGCCGCCCTTCGCCGAATGGGGACGCTCGCCCACCACGCGGCCTTGCTTGACGATATAGAAGTGCTCTACCGGTCCGTCGGCCGGCTTGATGATCGTTTCGCCCGGCGCGTAGAAACGCAGCAGGCATTGCTCCACCAGATAGGCCAGGTGGGCGTTTTCCATTTGATTGAACGGGGGGAAGCGTTGCAGGAACTGCAAAGTGCCCTGGATGTTCTGCAACACCGCGGTTTTCCCTGCCTGGATGAAGGCGTCCGCTTTTTTCATAACCATGGCGCAATCTTTTTCGAATTGTTGTGGTCGGATCTGTTCGCCATGGTCGGCCTCTGAACGTGGAGTGCCCATTGGACGTAAGTCTAGGTCGCCACTATCAGGCCGGAACTACAGAAATATCCTACGCTTCGCCTCGGAAAATTCTTCCTCGAATGCTCTTGGAAAAAAATCCGACGAAGTGCACATTGAAGCGCCGCAGAACGATGTCTGACCACTGTGCCAGGGGATCGATTCAAGGAACGTAGAGAGCATCATGTCCGACCACGATATTTTGAGTGACGCCGAGCGCGAGGCGCTGAGTGCCGTCATGCTGGAACCCGACCTGCCGCCGCAGCGTGTATTGATCGTCGATGACGACAAGGACGCCCGCGAGCTGCTGTCGGAGATCCTGGCATTGGACGGCATCCGCTGCATGACCGCCGCCAGTGGCGAAACCGCACTCAAGATGCTGGAGACCAAGCCGTCCATTGGCCTGCTCATTACCGACCTGCGCATGGGCAACGTCGATGGCCTGGAACTGGTGCGCCTGGTGCGCGAGTCGGAGCGGGCCGCGTTGCCGATCATCATCGTGTCGGGCGACGCCGATGTGAAGGACGCCATCGAAGCCATGCACCTGAGCGTGGTGGACTTTTTGCTCAAGCCGATCGACACCGAAAAGCTGCTGGGGTTGGTCAAGCATGAGTTGGGGATGGATCTTTAGCCCATCTTCTTCAATCGTGCCGAAGTGCTTTTGTGGCGAGGGAGCTTGCTCCCGCTGGGCTGCGAAGCAGACCCTTTTCCAGACCTGGGAATCTCCATTGAGCTGTATCGCGGTCGCTGCGCAACCGAGCGGGAGCAAGCTCCCTCGCTACAAAGGCTGTCAGGTGTTGCAAATGAAAAAGCCCTGATCGAGAGATCAGGGCTTTTTTGTGATGCGCTCTCTACCGCTCAATCACAACCCATTGGCGGCCTTGAACTCGCGACGACGACGGTGCAGCACCGGCTCGGTGTAGCCATTCGGCTGCTTGGTGCCTTCGACCACCAACTCGACCGCCGCCTGGAAGGCGATGTTGCTGTCGAAGTCCGGCGCCAGCGGGCGGTACAGCGGGTCGCTGGCGTTCTGGCGGTCGACCACCGGCGCCATGCGCTTGAGGCTTTCCATCACCTGATCTTGCGTGACGATGCCGTGGCGCAGCCAGTTGGCGATGTGCTGGCTGGAAATACGCAGCGTCGCCCGGTCTTCCATCAGGCCGATATCGTTGATGTCCGGCACCTTGGAACAGCCGACGCCCTGGTCGATCCAACGTACCACGTAACCGAGGATGCCCTGGGCGTTGTTGTCCAGTTCGTTCTTGATCTGCTCCGGCGTCCAGCTCGGGTTGACGGCCAGTGGGATGGTCAGGATGTCGTCCACCGAAGCGCGGGCGCGCTTGGCCAGTTCGGCCTGGCGGGCGAACACGTCGACCTTGTGGTAATGCAGCGCGTGCAGCGCGGCGGCGGTCGGCGACGGTACCCACGCGGTGTTGGCGCCGGCCATTGGGTGAGCGATTTTCTGTTCGAGCATCGCCGCCATCAGGTCGGGCATCGCCCACATGCCCTTGCCGATTTGCGCGCGACCTTGCAGGCCGGTGCTCAAGCCGATGTCGACGTTCCAGTTTTCATACGCGCCGATCCACTTCTCGGCCTTCATGTCGGCCTTGCGCACCATCGGGCCGGCTTCCATGGAGGTGTGGATTTCATCGCCGGTGCGGTCGAGGAAACCGGTATTGATGAACACCACGCGCTCGCTGGCTGCCTTGATGCAGGCCTTGAGGTTGACCGTGGTACGGCGCTCCTCGTCCATGATCCCGACCTTGAGGGTGTTGCGCGGCAGGTTCAGCACGTCCTCGACGCGACCGAACAGCTCGTTGGTGAACGCGGCTTCTTCCGGGCCGTGCATCTTCGGCTTGACGATGTACACCGAGCCGGTGCGGCTGTTGCGGCGCGAGGTGTTGCCGTTGAGGCTGTGGATCGCCGCCAGGCTGGTGACCAGGCCGTCGAGGATGCCTTCCGGCACCTCGTTGCCGTCCTTGTCCAGGATCGCGTCGATGGTCATCAGGTGGCCAACGTTGCGCACGAACAGCAGTGAGCGGCCGTGCAGGGTCACGCTCGAACCGTCTGCGGCGGTGTAGACGCGGTCCGGGTTCATGGTCCGGGTGAAGGTCTGGCCGCCCTTGGCGACTTCTTCCGACAAATCACCCTTCATCAAGCCAAGCCAGTTGCGGTAGATCACCACTTTGTCATCGGCATCGACGGCGGCGACCGAGTCTTCGCAGTCCATGATAGTGGTCAGCGCCGCTTCCATCAGGATGTCTTTGACGCCGGCGGCATCGGTCTGGCCGACCGGGGTGCTGGCGTCGATCTGGATTTCGAAGTGCAGGCCGTTGTGTTTCAGCAGTACTGCGGTGGGCGCCGAGGCGTCGCCCTGGAAGCCGATCAGTTGGGCATCATCGCGCAGGCCGCTGTTGCTGCCGCCCTTGAGGGTGACCACCAGTTTGCCGTCGACGATTTTGTAGGCGGTGGAGTCAACGTGGGAGCCGGCGGCCAGCGGGGCTGCTTCGTCGAGGAAGGCACGGGCGAAGGCGATGACCTTGTCACCGCGGACCTTGTTGTAGCCTTTGCCTTTTTCCGCGCCATCGGCCTCGCTGATGGCATCGGTGCCGTACAGCGCGTCATACAGCGAACCCCAGCGGGCGTTCGAGGCGTTGAGGGCGAAGCGGGCGTTCATCACCGGCACCACCAGTTGCGGGCCGGCCATGCGGGCGATTTCGTCATCGACGTTTTGGGTCGTGGCCTGGAAGTCCGCCGCTTCTGGCAGCAGGTATCCAATGTCTTGCAGGAAGGCTTTGTAAGCCACGGCGTCGTGGGCCTGGCCGGCACGTGCCTGGTGCCAGGCGTCGATCCGCGCCTGGAAATCGTCGCGTTTGGCGAGTAGGGCTTTGTTCTTCGGAGCCAGGTCATGAATGACCTTGTCGGCGCCGGCCCAGAATGCGTCGGCGGTGAGGCCGGTTCCGGGAATGGCTTCGTTATTCACGAAGTCGAACAGGACTTTGGCGACCTGCAGGCCACCGACTTGAACGTGTTCAGTCATTGCTTGCCTCACTCTGCTCAGCTATTTCGCTTTTCAGCTCTTCGATTTTGACAATGAAGCCTCGGGACATTTAAACCACAAACCCCTGAACCAGTACATGCCATCGCTGGCGGCTGGGTGATCAAGCCTTGCTGACGGGGCTTTACAGGGATGCGACCGGCCTGGGCAGACATCGGTGGAACATCTCGCAGTACGATTATGTAGTGCGCGCTGCGGCATACTACATGATCAATTGCGCATGTGAAAATTAGACTAATTGCGTCGTTCTGCGACCGACTAAAGCAGTACAGTCACAGGGCGGAACGGGATGTTCTCAAAAAACAGATGGATTGTTCCAGATAAATATTAAAACCTGTACACGATTGATAGGCGGGCTCTGAAGTGCACACACAACTGTGGCGAGGGGATTTATCCCCGCTGGGTTGCGAAGCAGCCCCATCGCATATCGACCCAATCCGTATGGCACGCCGAGGTATAAGGATTAAGGGCCGCTTCGCGCCCCAGCGGGGATAAATCCCCTCGCCACAGGATTTGTGCGCCCTGCCTATACTCTTTCTTCCCCAACAAGAGGACTGCGCCATGGACCACCTCGTCATCACTGTTTTCGCCCCGGACAAACCCGGGCAGGTCGAGCGCATCGCCGATTGCATCGCCGCGCATGGTGGTAACTGGCTGGAAAGCCGCATGTCGCACTTGGCCGGGCAATTCGCCGGGATCCTGCGCCTCAGCGCTCCGGCCGAGGCCCATGAAGAATTGATCGAAGCCTTGCAGGGATTGTCGGTCCACGGCATTCGCGTGTTGATCGCGGAAAGCGCCGTTGAAGAGTCCTGCACCTGGAAACCCATTGCCATGGAGCTGGTGGGCAATGATCGTCCTGGCATCGTGCGGGACATCACCCGCTTGTTGAGCGAGCAGGGCGTCAATGTCGAGCGTCTGGTGACCCACGTCCGGCCGGCGCCCATGAGCAGTGAGTTGCTGTTTCATGCCGAGGCGATTCTCGGGGTGCCCCTGACCCTGTCGCTGGAAACACTGCAGGAACGCCTGGAGACCTTGGCCGATGAGTTGATGGTTGAGCTGAAACTCAGCGACGAAGCCTGACAAGGTTATCCAAGGAAAAACTGCGCCTGCCTGTGGATAACCTGTAGAGACCCGGCCCCAGCCCAAGCCCGCCGGGGCTCAGCGGTCGATGATCAAAAAACCACCAGTTTTCAAGGGCTTGTGCACAAACGGCGGGGATCACGCTGTGGATAACCTTGGGAAGGAAACGCGCAGGCCACGCCGGACGTGGCCTGTAGAAGGTTGTGCGTTTTTTGATCAGTTGCGCCGACGCATGCTGATCACGGCATCGATGCTGTACACCGCCAGTCCGGCCCAGATAAAGATGAACGCCACCAACGTGCTGGACGACAGATGCTCACCGAACAGCAGCACTGCGAGCAGGAGCACGAGCGTCGGGGCGATGTACTGCAAGAAACCCAGCGTGGTGTAAGGCAAATGCCGCGCCGCGGCGTTGAAGCACACCAGTGGGACCAGCGTCACCGGGCCGGCCGCCACCAGCCACCAGGCTTCGGAGGTGGTCCAGAACGCGGCTTGGGCGCTGGTGGCCGATGGATTGAACAGCAACCAGGCGATGGCGATCGGCACCAGCATCCAGGTTTCCACCACCAGCCCGGGCAAGGCCTTGACCGGCGCCTGCTTGCGGATCAATCCGTAGAAGCCAAACGTCAGCGCCAGTGCCAGCGACACCCACGGCAGGCTGCCCACTTGCCAGACTTGCTGGGCCACGCCGAGTGCCGCCAACCCCACCGCCAGCCACTGCATGCGGCGCAGGCGCTCGCCGAGGATCAGCATGCCCAGCAACACGTTGACCAGCGGATTGATGTAGTAGCCCAGGCTGGCTTCGAGCATCCTCCCGTTGTTTACCGCCCAGACGTAGGTCAGCCAGTTGGCCGCGATCAACGTGCCGCTCAAGGCCAGGATCGCCAGGCGACGCGGATTGTCCCGCAACTCGCGCCACCAGCCTGGGTGTTTCCAGACCATCAGTAACGCCGCACCGAACAGGGCGGACCACAGCACCCGGTGGATAATGATTTCCACCGACGGCACGCTGGCGATGGCTTTGAAATAGATCGGGAACAGACCCCAGATGATGTAGGCACTCAGGCCCAGGATGTACCCGCGACGCGGGTTGGCGGCTTGCATGCAGAATCCTTGCTTAGGCAGCTAACAAAGGAGTGATTGTAAGGAGATTTGTCTGGTTGTGCTGTGAACCTTTGTGAGCGTTCCACTGCGAACCCTGTGTGGGAGCGGGCTTGCTCGCGAAGGCGGCTGCACATTCAACATCCATGCAAGCTGATCCACCGCTTTCGCGAGCAAGCCCGCTCCCACAGGGGATTCGCAGTGACTGGTGGAACCAATCCAATCAAAAAAGCTTCAACGGCTCTTCATTGAGCGCCGCCAATTGCTCGCGCAACGCCAATATCTGGTCGCCCCAGTAACGCTCACTGCCAAACCACGGGAAACTCCGCGGAAACGCAGGGTCGTCCCAGCGGCGGGCCAGCCAGGCGCTGTAGTGCATCAGGCGCAGGGCTCGCAGAGGTTCGATCAGTGCCAATTCCCGCGGATCGAAATCGTGGAATTCCTGATAACCGTCCATCAACTCCGACAGCTGGCCCAGGCATTCCTGGCGGTCCCCTGCAAGCATCATCCACAGATCCTGCACCGCCGGCCCCATGCGGCAATCGTCCAGGTCGACGATGTGGAACACCTCGTCGCGGCACATCATGTTGCCGGGATGGCAGTCGCCGTGCATGCGGATGTTCTGGTGGGGCGTGGCGGCGTAGGCATCCTCGACGCGCTTGAGCAAGTCCCTGGCAACCGATTCGTAGGCCGGCAGCAGGCTACGAGGGACGAAGCCGCTTTGCAGCACAGTGTCCAGCGAGTCGTGGCCGAAATTCTTCACGCCCAGCGCTTCACGGTGTTCGAACGGACGGGTCGCGCCGATCGCGTGCAGGCGCCCGAGCAACTGGCCCAGGCGATAAAGCTGATCGAGATTGCCTGGCTCCGGCGCGCGGCCGCCGCGGCGGGGAAACAGGGTGAAACGAAACCCGGCATGTTCGTGCAGGCTGGCGCCGTTATGGATCAACGGCGCCACCACCGGCACTTCACGGTCGGCCAGTTCGAAGGTGAATTGGTGTTCTTCCAGGATGGCTTCGTTGGTCCAGCGCTGGGGGCGATAGAACTTGGCGATCAGCGGCTCGGCGTCTTCGATGCCGACCTGATAGACGCGGTTTTCGTAACTGTTGAGGGCCAGCACGCGGGCGTCGCTGAGAAAGCCGATGCTTTCAACGGCATCGAGCACCAGGTCGGGCGTGAGGGTTTCGAACGGATGGGACATGCTGACTCCTGCGCAGCGGCAGGGCTGCCGCGTCCGGCCCAGCATGGTAGCGCAAAGCAGTCGGGATTGATCGTTGAGACTTTGTGGCGAGGGAGCAAGCTCCCTCGCCACAAAGTGTCAGGCGCCGATGACGCCGCCGTCTTCGCGGGTAATCACCATCACCGAAGACCGCGGCTTGCCATTGGGCAGGTGCTCGGGGAAGGTCGAACCGCCGTTTTCACCCGGGTGCTGAATGCCCACGAAAAGGGCCTTCTGGTCCGGTGCAAAACTGATCCCGGTCACTTCACAGCCCACCGGCCCGACCATGAAGCGGCGGATTTCGCCACTGTCGGGGTCGGCGCAGAGCATCTGGTTGTTGCCCATGCCGGCGAAGTCCCCGGCGTTGCTGGAGTCGCCGTCGGTGAGGATCCATAGCCGGCCGGCCTTGTCGAAGCCCAGGCCGTCGGGGCTATTGAACATGTTCTGTGCAGTGACGTTGGACGACCCGGCTTTCGGGGTGCCGGCATGTACCGTCGGGTTGCCCGCGACCACGAACAGGTCCCACTCGAAGGTGTTGGAGGCGTGGTCGTCGCGGTCGGTGCGCCAGCGCAGGATCTGCCCGTAGACGTTCTTGGCCCGTGGGTTTGGCCCGTCCACCGGTTGGCCGTCTTCGCCGCGCTTGGCGTTGTTGGTCAGGGTGCAATAGACCTGGCCGTCTTTCGGGCTGACCACGATCCACTCAGGGCGGTCCATGCGAGTCGCGCCCACGGCACTGCCGGCCAGGCGCGCGTGGATCAGCACCTCGGCCTGGCCATTGAAGCCCTTGCTGGCGTCGAGGCCGTTCTTGCCGTGGCTCAGCTCGATCCACTGGCCCTTGCCTTTCGGATGGTCCGGGTTGCCATCGCCGGCGTCGAAGCGCGCCACGTACAGGGTGCCATGGTCCAGCAAGTCGCGGTTGGCCTTGGCGTTGCGGTGGTCGATGCGATCCCGGCTGACGAATTTGTAGATGAATTCGCCGCGTTCGTCGTCGCCCATGTACACCACGGCGCGACCGTCATGGGTTTGTGCGAGGGCGGCGTTTTCGTGTTTGAAACGGCCCAGGGCCGTGCGTTTCACCGGAGTGGATTTTGGGTCGAATGGATCGATTTCCACCACCCAGCCATGGCGATTGAGTTCGTTGGGGTTCTTCGCCAGGTCGAAGCGCGGGTCATGCGGGTGCCAGTTGATCTCGCGGCTGGTGACGGTGGCGCCGTAGCGCTTTTGCGCGTCATCGAATTTCAGGTCGGCCTTGCTGCTGCCGAAGCAGTCGGTGAAGTTTTCTTCACAGGTCAGGTAAGTGCCCCACGGCGTCATGCCATTGGCGCAGTTCTGGAAGGTGCCCAGCACTTTCTTGCCGCTTTTGTCGGCACTGGTTTTCACCCAGTCGTGACCGGCAGCCGGGCCGCTCAGGCGAATCGGCGTGTTGCCATGGATCCGGCGGTTGTAGCGAGAATCCTGGACGAACTGCCATTGACCGCGACGACGTTCGATCTCGATCACCGACACGCCTTCGCAGGCCTGGGCCTTGTGCACCTCTTCGGCCGACTGCGGCTGACCGCCATGGGGGAAGAGATAGCGATAATTGGTGTATTCGTTGTTGATTGCCATCAACGCACGGTTTTCGTCCCCTGGCATTGGGAACAGGCTCATGCCGTCGTTGTTGTCGCCAAATTGCACTTCCTGCGCGCGGGCGGTGCCGTTGCCGCTGGGGTCGAATGCCGGTGCGTTTTTTTGCAGTGGCTGGCCCCAACTGATCAACACCGAGGCTTTGTAGCCTGGCGGAAGCGTAATGGTGTCTGTCGTCGCGGCGGCGATGCCGTCGAAGCCCAGCATGCGTTTGTTGCCTTCGCTCACGGCGCCGGCCATGACGCTGCGGCTCAGCAGGTTGCCGCCCAGGAACATCGCTGCACCGCATAGGGCGCCGGCACCAATGAAGCGGCGACGGCTCAAGCCGACGATGTTTTCCAGGTCGGTGGATTGGTTATCTTCTAATAGGCTCATCATCAGGCTCCCTGCTGGTTTTGGCAGTCACCTTAAAGCGGGTCGATGAAGCTTTTGTTTCAGTGGGCTACAACGGTGTGCCCAGCAACACATTCGACGGCGAAAAACACACTTGCACCGGTGAGCCGGCCTCAAGGTTTCGCTCTCTGAGCAGCGATGGATCAGCCAGGGCACACAAGGTCTGGCCATTGGGCAGGCCGATGCGCACCTCGCTGGGGCCGTTTTCGGCGGCGGCTATGTGCTCGATGACTCCTCGCAGCGTATTGGCCCCCGGATGCTCTGGCTGATCAGCGGGATACAGCTCCAGCCAACCGGCCTTGATCAAGGCGACCACTTCGGTACCGGTTTCCAGTTCCAGGCGCAGCGTGCTGTCGTGGGTGATCTGCGTGTCGATGACTAGGCTGCGAGCCAGCTCCACGCGCACCCGGTCGTTGTGACCTTGGGCGTCGATGCCGAGGACTTTGCCATGCAACCGGTTCCGGGCACTGGTGCGCAGCATCAGTCGGCTGAGCAGCCCCAGGTCCCCTGCGTCCTCGCTCGCTTCCAGAAGTTGCGCCTGCAAGGTTTGCAAGCGCTGATAGAGGCGCAGGACACGTTGGCCTTCCTCCGACAGTTTTGCGCCACCACCGCCCTTGCCACCCACGCTGCGTACGACCAGCGGTTGGTCCGCCAGGTTGTTCAGTTCGTCAATCGCGTCCCATGCGGCCTTATAGCTCAGGCCCGCGCTCTTGGCGGCGCGGGTGATCGAGCCCTGTTCGGCGATGTGCTGCAACAGGGCGATGCGCTGTGGTCGGCGGACGATGTGCTGGGTCAGGAGCGTAGGCAATGACATGACGAAAAACTGCGCGCAGGGATTTGATGCCCGGACGTTGGCGCCTCGGCGGCGGCGCGTCAAGCGGGGTCGCCGGGTTTTGGCGTGCGGGCCAGGCAATACACATCGACCCGGGCGGCGCCAGCATCGAGTAACAGGCGTGCTAGCGTCTGGGCCGTGGCACCCGTGGTGAGCACATCGTCCACCAGGGCCAAGTGGCGGTTCATCAATAAAGCGTCAGGTGCCAGGGCAAAGGCTTGGCGAAGATTGCGACGTCGCGCCCGGGCATCAAGGGCCTGTTGCGCAGGGGTGTCCTGGACGCGCAGCAGCAGATTCTCGTCGCAAGGAATCTGCAACGGCTCGCTGAGCCAGCGGGCCAGCAGCGCCGCCTGGTTGAAACCGCGCTGCCGGAGGCGTCGAGTCGCCAGTGGCACCGGCACCAGCGCGTCGGGACGCTCCAGCCCTTCATCAAAATGATGTTGGATCGACTGCGCCAACAGTTCGCCGAGTAAGCGCCCAAGCGGCCACTTCGCCTGATGCTTGAAGCGGGTGACCAGCGTGTCCACCGGGAAGTCATAGATCCACGGCGCCACGACCCGTTCGAAAGCCGGCGGTCGCGTGGCGCATTGTCCGCAGCGGAGTCCTGACATGGGCAGCGGAAGCGCGCAGACATTGCATTGATGGCCAAGCCAGGGCAACTCGCTTTCACAAGGCGTGCAGATTGGCTGCGGTGTGTCCGTGGGTTCGCCGCACAACAGACAGGATTGTTTGTTTTTTAACCAGATGTAAACCGGCCATTTGTATCGAGGTTGACAGCGCATGACTCTTCCTTAAATATGCCGAACATCCGTGTCGCGCCTGTGGGTATTGAGTGTCCCAGGCGCCAGCCAAGCATAATCAAGGAAATGCCCATGAGCGCCAGCACCACTGCCAACCTGCGTCATGACTGGTCTTTGGCCGAAGTCAAAGCACTCTTCGTCCAGCCATTCAACGACCTGCTTTTCCAGGCGCAGACCGTGCACCGCGCGCACTTCGACGCCAACCGCGTCCAGGTTTCCACGCTGCTGTCGATCAAGACCGGCGCTTGCCCGGAAGATTGCAAATATTGTCCACAGTCCGGCCACTACAACACCGGGCTGGAAAAAGAGAAATTGCTGGAAGTGCAGAAGGTCCTCGAAGAGGCGGCTCGGGCCAAGGCCATCGGTTCGACCCGATTCTGCATGGGCGCGGCGTGGAAGCACCCGTCGGCCAAGGACATGCCTTACGTGCTGGAGATGGTCAAGGGTGTGAAGGCCATGGGCCTGGAGACCTGCATGACCCTGGGCCGCCTCGACCAGGAACAGACCGAAGCGCTGGCCCAGGCCGGCCTGGATTACTACAACCACAACCTCGATACCTCGCCGGAGTTCTACGGCAGCATCATCACCACCCGCACCTACAGCGAGCGCCTGCAGACCCTGGCCTACGTGCGTGATTCTGGGATGAAGATCTGCTCCGGTGGCATCCTCGGCATGGGCGAATCCCTGGACGACCGCGCCAACCTGCTGATCCAACTGGCAAACCTGCCGGAGCACCCGGAGTCGGTGCCGATCAACATGCTGGTGAAAGTCGCGGGCACGCCGCTGGAGAATGCCGAGGATGTCGATCCGTTCGATTTCATCCGCATGCTGGCCGTGGCGCGGATCCTCATGCCGACATCCCACGTGCGCTTGTCCGCCGGCCGCGAAGCGATGAACGAGCAAATGCAGGCCCTGGCGTTTTTCGCCGGCGCGAACTCGATCTTCTACGGCGACAAGCTGCTGACCACCGCCAACCCGCAGGCTGACAAGGACATGCAACTGTTCGCGCGCCTGGGCATCCAGCCGGAAGCCCGTGAAGAACATGCCGATGAAGTGCACCAGGCGGCCATTGAACAGGCGCTGGTGGAGCAGAAGAGCAGCGAGCAGTTCTATAACGCCGCTGTTTGATCACGCACCGATTCCCTGATTGGAATGCAAGACCCTGTGGGAGCGAGCTTGCTCGCGATGGCGATGGAACATTCAACATTTATGTCGACTGGCTCACCGCTATCGCGAGCAAGCTCGCTCCCACAAGGGGCTTTGGCCAGTCTTTAAACAGTTGAGGCCAGCATGCCCTTCGATCTCGCCGCACGCCTGGCTGCCCGTCGTGCTGAAAATCTCTATCGCCAGCGCCCGCTGCTCGAAAGCCCCCAGGGTCCGGAAGTGGTGGTCGACGGCCAGCCGCTGTTGGCGTTCTGCAACAACGATTACCTGGGCCTGGCCAATCACCCGCAAGTCATCGAGGCCTGGCGCGAAGGTGCCGCGCGTTGGGGCGTCGGCGGCGGGGCCTCTCATCTGGTAATCGGCCACAGCGGGCCGCATCACGCCTTGGAAGAAGCATTGGCCGAGCTGACCGGCCGCCCGCGGGCGTTGCTGTTCACCACCGGCTACATGGCCAATCTCGGCGCGGTCACGGCGTTGGTCGGGCAGGGCGACACCGTGCTGGAGGATCGCCTCAACCACGCTTCATTGATCGATGGCGGGTTGTTGTCCGGCGCGCGTTTCAACCGTTATCTGCACAACGATGCCCGGAGCCTGGCCCAGCGCCTGGAAAAGGCGGTTGGCAATACCTTGGTGGTCACCGATGGGGTGTTCAGCATGGATGGCGACGTCGCCGACTTGCCGGCCCTCGCCCGTGAAGCCAAGGCCAAGGGCGCCTGGCTGATGGTTGACGATGCCCACGGCTTCGGCACGCTGGGCGCCAGCGGCGGCGGTGTCGTCGAACATTTCGGTCTGAGCCAGGAAGACGTCCCCGTGCTGGTCGGCACGCTGGGCAAGGCTTTTGGCACCGCTGGCGCCTTTGTGGCGGGCAGTGAGGAACTCATCGAAAGCCTCGTCCAGTTCGCGCGTCCCTACATCTACACCACGAGCCAGCCACCGGCTTTGGCCTGCGCCACGCTCAAGAGCCTTGAACTGCTGCGCAGCGAAGATTGGCGGCGTGAGCATTTGCAGCGACTGATTCGCCAGTTCCGCCAGGGCGCCGAGCAGATTGGTTTGCAATTGATGGACAGTTTCACGCCGATCCAGCCCATCCTGGTCGGCGATGCCGGGCGGGCGATGCAACTGTCACGGATGCTGCGTGAACGGGGGTTGATGGTGACCGCGATCCGTCCACCGACCGTCCCCGCCGGCGGTGCTCGCCTGCGTGTGACCCTGACCGCCGCCCACAGCGAAGCCCAGGTGCAACTATTGTTAGAGGCACTGGCGGAGTGTTTTGTCCAACTGGGACCGGAGCCGAGTCATGCGTGATCGACTGATATTGCTGCCTGGTTGGGGCCTGGGCGTTTCGCCTCTCGAACCGTTGGCCGCTGCGCTGCAGGGGCTCGATGAGCACTTGCAGGTGGAAATCGAGCCCTTGCCGGCGCTGGCTTCGAGCAATCTGGCGGACTGGCTCGATGAGTTGGACGCGACGTTGCCCCAGGATGCCTGGCTCGGAGGCTGGTCCCTGGGTGGCATGTTGGCCTCGGAACTGGCGGCGCGGCGGGGCGAGCGCTGCTGCGGCGTGCTGACCTTGGCCAGTAATGTGTCTTTCGTGGCGCATGATCAATGGCCGATCGCGATGGCCGGCGAGACCTTCGATGGGTTTCTTGCCGGGTGTGCTGCGGATCCGCGCCAGACGCTCAAGCGCTTCAGTTTGCTGTGTGCCCAAGGTTGCGGCGACCCACGCGGGTTGTCGCGATTGTTGCTCGGCGGTGCACCGAATACAGCGCCTGAAGTGCTGATGGCCGGGCTCGAGTTGTTGACGCTGCTCGACACTCGTATGGCATTGCAGGGGTTTCGCGGCCCGCAATTGCATTTGTTTGCCGGGCTCGATGCCTTGGTGCCAGCCGAAGCGGCGGGCGAGTTGTTGGCGCTGTTGCCGGATGTCGAAATCGGCCTGATTGAACAGGCCGGCCACGCATTTCTTCTGGAAGACCCCCACGGCGTGGCGGGGGCGATCCAGGCTTTCTTGCATGAGTCTGGTGATGACTGATTTGTCCGTGAAGCTACCTGGCGCCTTGCCCGATAAACGTCAGGTCGCGGCCTCGTTTTCCCGGGCGGCGGCCAGCTATGACAGCGTCGCTGAACTGCAGCGTGACGTGGGGCAACAATTGCTCGGGCGACTGCCTTCGTCGCTCGATCCGCAGCGCTGGATGGACCTGGGCTGTGGTACCGGTTATTTCACCCGGGCCTTGGGTGCTCGTTTCGGCGAGGAGACCGGCTTCGCGCTGGATATTGCCGAGGGCATGCTCAACCATGCTCGCCCAAGAGGCGGGGCCGCGCATTTCATCGCCGGTGATGCTGAGCGGCTGCCTTTGCGGGCGGCGAGCTGTGATTTGGTTTTCTCCAGTCTCGCGGTGCAATGGTGCGCCGATTTTGCCTCGGTGCTGAGCGAGGCCCATCGCGTATTGAAACCGGGCGGCGTGTTTGCCTTTACCAGCCTCTGCGTGGGCACACTGTACGAATTGCGTGACAGTTGGCGTCAGGTGGATGGCTGGGTGCACGTCAACCGTTTCCGGGAATTCGAGACTTATCAACAGTTATGCGCAAGCAGCGGATTGAATGTCCTCCGCCTGGAAAATCAGCCCCACGTATTGCACTACCCGGATGTACGTAGCCTGACCCACGAATTGAAAGCATTGGGCGCTCATAATCTGAACCCGGGCCGACCCGGAGGATTGACGGGCAGGGCGCGAATCCTCGCGCTGGTCGAAGCCTACGAGCAGTTCCGCCAGGCCCAGGGCCTGCCCGCGACCTATCAGGTGGTCTACGCCGTGTTGGAGAAACCGCTATGAGCCAGGCTTATTTCATCACCGGCACCGATACCGATGTGGGCAAGACCACCGTTGCGGCGGGCCTGCTGCACGCGGCGCGACAAGCCGGCATGAGTACGGCTGCCGGCAAACCGGTGGCCTCCGGCTGCGACGTGACGCCCAAGGGCCTGCGCAATGCCGACGCCTTGGCGTTGCTGGCCGAGTGCTCGGTGCCGCTGACTTATGCACAGGTCAATCCGGTGGCATTCGAACCGGCCATTGCACCGCACCTGGCCGCCCGGGAAGCCGGTGTGGCGTTGACGGTGCAGTCGCTGCTGGGGCCGATGCGCGAAGTGCTGGCGCTGGACGCCGACTTCACCTTGATCGAAGGCGCGGGCGGTTGGCGCGTGCCGCTGGCCGGCCAGGACAATCTTTCCGACTTGGCGATAGCGCTGGGGCTGCCGGTGATCCTGGTGGTGGGCGTGCGCCTGGGGTGTATCAGCCATGCGTTGTTGACGGCCGAGGCTATTGCCCGTGACGGTTTGCAATTGGCCGGTTGGGTGGCAAATATCATCGACCCGGCCACCTCGCGCCTCGAAGAAAACCTGGCGACCCTGGCCGAACGCCTGCCGGCGCCTTGCCTGGGCCGGGTGGCGCGGATCCAGAGCGTGACGGCTAAAGCGGTAGCCGAGCACCTGCAATTGGATTTGCTGGACTGAGAACCCGCCAAGGTTTTGCCTATGATGAGGCACTGTGCCATTAGTGTTTTTGTCGGGTGTTTTTCCAGGGCTTCTGTTTCAATGCCGGTGTCGACCCCTTCAAGTAGACGAGCCCTGCCATGGAAATCTCAGGAAACACCGCGTTCTATGCCGGTCTGAGCACGATTCAGACAGGGCAGAACCGTGTCGATCAGGCCTCCAGCCAGATCGCCAACAATACAATCGAGCGTTCGGTCACCAGCCAGTCGTCCGAAGTCCAGGTCGATCGCCTGCGTTCGGTGGATCGCAGCCAGCAATCGGATGTGGCCAGCAACATGGTCGAAATGGCCCAAGGCAAGTTTCAAGTACAGCTGGGCGTGAATGTCGCCAAGGCTTCCGATGAGATGCTTGGTACGTTGATTGACACTTTCGCTTGATACAAGCACCTGAGATTTATGAGAACGCCGCGATTATTCGCGGCGTTCTTGTCTCTGGTGTCTTATTGCTCGACTAATCTTTTTTTTGCAGGCATCGCTGATTTTTCAACGCGATGGTTTTTCTGTGTCCGATATTTTCCAGGGGTCGATGACGAACGGCGAAGGATCGACGCTTGACAAGGTTTGGGCGTAAACGTATGTTTCAAACACCTGTTTGACCGCTACAACAATTCGCCGCGGTCGTTCATCCCCGGTTACATCAGCAGAGGTTATCGCTATGCCTGACTACAAGGCCCCCTTGCGTGATATTCGCTTCGTTCGTGACGAACTGCTCGGCTACGAAGCGCATTATCAGAGCCTTCCGGCTTGCCAGGACGCAACTCCGGACATGGTTGACGCCATTCTCGAAGAAGGCGCCAAGTTTTGTGAGCAGGTGCTGGCGCCGCTGAACCGCGTGGGTGACATCGAAGGTTGCACCTGGAGCGAGTCCGGCGTGAAAACCCCGACCGGCTTCAAGGAAGCCTACAAGCAGTTCGTCGAAGGCGGCTGGCCAAGCCTGGCCCACGATGTCGAGCATGGCGGTCAAGGCTTGCCGGAGTCCCTGGGCCTGGCAGTCAGCGAGATGGTCGGCGAAGCCAACTGGTCGTGGGGCATGTACCCGGGCCTGTCCCATGGTGCGATGAACACCATTTCCGAACACGGTACGCCCGAGCAGCAAGAGGCTTACCTGACCAAGCTGGTGTCCGGCGAATGGACCGGCACCATGTGCCTGACCGAACCTCACTGCGGCACCGACCTGGGCATGCTGCGCACCAAGGCCGAGCCTCAGGCCGATGGTTCCTACAAAGTGACCGGCACCAAGATCTTCATTTCGGCCGGTGAACACGACATGGCCGACAACATCGTCCACATCGTGCTGGCACGCCTGCCGGACGCACCGGCCGGCACCAAGGGCATTTCGCTGTTCATCGTGCCGAAATTCCTGCCTAACGCCGATGGCACCGTCGGCCAGCGCAATGCCGTGAGCTGTGGTTCCCTGGAACACAAGATGGGCATCCACGGCAACGCCACCTGCGTGATGAACTTCGACGCGGCCACCGGTTTCCTGATCGGCCCGGCGAACAAAGGCCTGAACTGCATGTTCACCTTTATGAACACCGCACGCTTGGGCACCGCGCTGCAAGGCCTGGCCCACGCCGAGATCGGCTTCCAGGGCGGTTTGAAATATGCTCGTGATCGCCTGCAAATGCGTTCCCTGACTGGCCCGAAAGCGCCGGACAAGGCCGCTGACCCGATCATCGTCCACCCTGACGTGCGCCGCATGCTGCTGACCATGAAAGCCTTCGCCGAAGGCAACCGGGCGATGGTCTACTTCACCGCCAAGCAGGTCGATATCGTCAAGTATGGTGTGGACGAAGAAGAGAAGAAGAAAGCCGACGCGCTGCTGGCGTTCATGACGCCAATCGCCAAGGCCTTCATGACCGAAGTCGGCTTCGAATCGGCCAACCACGGCGTGCAGATCTACGGCGGTCACGGTTTCATCGCCGAGTGGGGCATGGAGCAGAACGTGCGCGACAGCCGTATCTCGATGCTGTACGAAGGCACTACCGGCATCCAGGCGCTCGACCTGCTGGGTCGTAAAGTGCTGATGACCCAGGGCGAAGCACTCAAGGGCTTCACCAAGATCGTCCACAAGTTCTGCCAGGGCAACGAAGGCAACGAAGCGGTCAAGGAGTTCGTGGAACCCCTGGCTGCGTTGAACAAGGAATGGGGCGAGTTGACCATGAAGGTCGGCATGGCCGCCATGAAGGATCGCGAAGAAGTGGGCGCGGCCTCGGTGGATTACCTGATGTATTCCGGCTATGCCTGCCTGGCTTACTTCTGGGCCGACATGGCGCGCCTGGCGGCGGAGAAACTCGCAGCCGGCACCAGCGAAGAAGCCTTCTACACCGCCAAGCTGCAGACCGCGCGCTTCTACTTCCAGCGCATCCTGCCGCGCACCCGCACTCACGTTGCGGCCATGTTGTCGGGCGCCAACAACCTGATGGACATGAAAGAAGAAGACTTCGCGCTGGGCTACTAAGCCTTACGCGGTTCTTCACAAAGCCGCTGCTTCTTCGGGAGCAGCGGCTTTTTCATGGTCACCACAATTTCCTTGTGGGCATCAAGTGTGATTCTGAAACAATATTCATCCAACCCAACCCTAAGAAAACTTCCCCACCTGCCGTTACAGCGATGGCAGTGTGACATCGGTCACACCTCGCGTGCACAATGCCATCTTTGATCAGCCGGGTCGGAGCTTTACCCTTGCCGCGTTCTTCCGCTGTACGTCTGAGCCATTTCCTACCGTCACTGCTGCTGTTGTTGTCGGGGCTTGCGGCTGCCTACGTCAAGGATCTCAACGTCTTCTTCACCTCCCTGTTCAATGTGCTGCCTACATTGGTGCTGCTTCTGGGAGGCGCGTATTGCGCCGTCTACCGCCGTCAGCGCGAGCTGTTTCTGATGGTCACGGTGTACATCGCCTACTTCCTGCTGGATACCCAGACCGATTTTTACCGCGATAACGGCAAGGTGCGTGAAGACGCGGCGGTGGTCTTCCATCTCGTCTGCCTGCTGCTGCCGCTGTTGTTCGGGCTGTTCGCCGCGTGGCAGGAGCGCACCCATCTGTTCCAGGACATGGTGGCCCGGTTCGCGGTGTTGCTGGTCTTCGGCAGCGTGGCCCTGGCGCTGGAGCAAAGTTTCCCCCAGCCGTTGTTGTTGTGGCTTTCGGAGATCCGCTGGCCCGCGTTGCACGGCGCCTGGATGAGCCTGATCCAATTGTCCTACCCAATGTTCGCGGCTGCGTTCCTGCTGCTGGCCTGGCAATACTGGCGCAACCCCCGGCCGCTGCACGCGGCGCAATTGGTGGGCTTGCTTGGCTTGTTCTGGATGCTGCCGAAAACCTTCATCCTGCCGTTCACCCTGAACATCATGTGCAGCCAAGTGATGTTGATGATCGCCGCCGCGGTTGCCCACGAGGCTTATCAAATGGCCTTCCGCGACGAACTCACCGGCCTGCCGGGACGTCGGGCGCTGAACGAACGCATGCAGCGCCTGGGGCGCAATTACGTGCTCGCAATGAGCGACGTCGACCATTTCAAGAAATTCAACGATACCCACGGCCACGACGTCGGCGACCAGGTGCTGCGCCTGGTGGCCAGCAAGCTGTCGAAGATCGGCGGTGGCGGTAGGGCGTATCGCTACGGCGGCGAGGAATTCGCCTTGGTGTTCGCAGGCAAGACCATCGATGAGTGCATGCCCCACCTGGAAGTCATCCGCCAATCCATCGAGACGTATGCGATTCAACTGCGCAATCCCGACAACCGTCCCCAGGATGACCAGCAAGGTCGCCAGCGTCGTTCCGGTGCTGGCGCCTCCAGCGTATCGGTGACCGTCAGCATCGGCGTGGCCGAGCGCATCGAGCAGCGTACGCCCGAAGAAGTGCTTAAATCGGCAGACCAGGCGCTCTATAACGCCAAGGGCGCGGGTCGAAACTGTGTGATCGCCTTCGGCCAGAATCGTCGCGGCGCGGTGCGCATGGAAGCCGTCGCGGGTTGAGTGATGATGGCGCATTCAGCGTCTGGACTGTGATTGTGAGGCTTGATGGCCGGCAGTAGGTTGGAACGATCTGCTACCGGAGAAAACCACCATGCCCGAGTACAAAGCCCCCCTGCGTGACATGCGCTTTCTGATCGACCACGTCTTCGATTTCCATGGCCGCTATGCCGAGCTGGGTGCCAGCGATGCCAGCCCGGACATGGTCAGCGCCATCCTCGAGGAAGGCGCCCGGTTCTGCGAGAACGTGCTGGCGCCACTCAATCGCCCTGGTGATGAAGAGGGCTGCCATTTCGACAACGGCGTGGTGACGACGCCTACAGGTTTCAAGCAAGCTTTCGCACAGTACGTGGAAGGCGGCTGGCACGGCCTGGCGGCGGATCCGGCGTATGGTGGCCAGGGCCTGCCCAGTTCCCTGGGGTTGGTCATCAGCGAAATGATCGGGTCGAGCAACACGTCCTGGGGCATGTATCCCGGCCTGACCCACGGCGCCATGTCGGCCATCCACGCCCATGGCACCGAGGAACAGAAGCAGACCTACCTCAGCAAACTCACCGCCGGCCAGTGGACCGGCACCATGTGCCTGACCGAAGCCCACTGCGGCACTGACCTTGGGATTATCAAGACCCGCGCCGTGCCTCAGGCTGACGGCAGTTACGCAGTGACCGGCAGCAAGATCTTCATCAGCGCCGGCGAGCACGACATGAGCGACAACATCATTCACCTGGTGCTCGCCAAGCTGCCGGGTGCGCCGGCCGGGACCAAGGGCATCTCGCTGTTCATCGTGCCGAAGTTCCTGCCGGACGCCACGGGCGAGGCCGGGGAACGCAATGGCGTTTCCTGCGGGTCGATCGAGCACAAGATGGGCATCAAGGCCTCGGCCACCTGCGTGCTGAATTTTGACGGCGCCAAGGGTTTCCTGATCGGCGAGGCGAACAAGGGCCTCAATTGCATGTTCACCATGATGAACCACGCCCGCCTCGGCACTGGCATGCAGGGCCTGTGTTTGGGCGAGGCGAGTTTCCAGGGCGCGATCAAGTACGCCAACGATCGTTTGCAGATGCGTTCGCTGACTGGCCCCAAGGCACCGGAAAAAGTCGCCGATCCGATCATCGTCCATCCCGACGTGCGTCGAATGCTGTTGACGATGAAGGCCTTCAACGAAGGCAACCGGGCGCTGACGTATTTCACTGCGCAATTGCTCGACACTGCGCACCTGAGCAGCGACGAAACCGCCCGCCAGGAGGCCGAAGACTTGTTGGCTTTTCTCACACCAATCTGCAAAGCCTTCATGACCGACACCGGACTGGAGGTGACCAACCACGGCATGCAGGTGTTTGGCGGCCACGGTTTTATCCGCGAATGGGGCATGGAGCAACTGGTGCGCGACTGTCGGATCGCGCCGATCTATGAGGGCACCAATGGCATCCAGGCCCTGGACCTGCTGGGGCGCAAGGTCCTGGGCAGTCAGGGCAAGTTACTGCGCGGCTTCACCAAGGTCGTCCACAAGTTCTGCGCCGCCAATGCCGGGCATCCGCAGCTCGACGGATACGTTGCGCAGCTCGATGGCCTCAACCGGCAGTGGGGCGAACTGACGACCCAGGTTGGCATGGCGGCCATGAAAAACCCCGATGAGGTAGGGGCTGCCTCGGTGGATTACCTGATGTACAGCGGCTACATCATCCTGGCCTATCTGTGGCTGCGGATGGCGTTGGTGGCCCAGGCACAGCTCGACAGTGGCGACGGCGATGGAGATTTTTGCCGGGCCAAGCTGGCGACCTGTGAGTTTTATTTCAAGCGCCTGCTGCCGCGCACGACCGCTCATCGGGCCGCCGTCGAGGCTGGGAGTGAATGCCTGATGAAGTTGCCGGCGGAGTTGTTTGCGCTTTGATGGGCTGAGACATTCTCCGTGGCGAGGGAGCTTGCTCCCGCGTGACCGGGCTGGCGCTCCAGTGCGTAGCGCTCAAAAGAGGGCTGCTGCGCACCCCAGCGGGAGCAAGCTCCCTCGCCACGGTAAAACATCAACTTTTGACTGTGACTAAAAATAACAAAACAGTCATGGGTTGACCCTATGTGTCGCAAAAGTTGTTGGGGTACACTCTGGCCCATTGCGAAACCGCTTTCCTACGAACCAATTGTTTAGATCTTGCGAGGTTTGCCATGGCTGACTACAAAGCGCCCCTGCGCGATATGCGCTTCGTCCTCAATGAAGTGTTCGAGGTCGCAAAACTCTGGGCCCAACTGCCGGCGCTGGCCGAGACCGTGGATGCTGAAACTGTCGAAGCGATTCTGGAGGAAGCCGGAAAGGTCACCAGTAAAAGCGTCGCCCCCCTCAGTCGTGCAGCTGACGAAGAAGGTTGTCACTGGTCGGACGGCGCTGTCACCACGCCGGCAGGTTTCCCACAGGCCTACAAGACTTACGCCGAAGGCGGTTGGGTCGGCGTTGGCGGTGATCCGGCTTATGGCGGCATGGGCATGCCCAAGGCCGTTTCGGCCCAGGTCGAGGAAATGGTCAACTCGGCCAGCCTGTCCTTCGGCCTGTATCCGATGCTGACCGCCGGGGCTTGCCTGTCGATCAACGCCCATGCAAGCGAGGAATTGAAAGCGGCGTATCTGCCGAACATGTACGCCGGTATCTGGGCCGGTTCCATGTGCCTGACCGAGCCTCACGCCGGTACCGACCTGGGGATCATCCGCACCAAGGCGGAGCCCCAGGCTGACGGTTCCTACAAGGTCAGTGGTACGAAGATTTTCATCACCGGCGGCGAACACGACCTCACCGAAAACATCATCCACCTGGTGTTGGCGAAACTCCCGGACGCTCCGGCTGGGCCGAAAGGCATCTCGCTGTTCCTGGTGCCGAAATTCATGGTCAATGCCGACGGCAGCCTGGGCGCGCGGAACGCGGCCAACTGCGGGTCGATCGAACACAAAATGGGTATCCAGGCGTCCGCCACGTGTGTGATGAACTTCGACGAGGCCGTGGGTTATCTGGTAGGCGAGCCGAACAAAGGCCTGGCGGCGATGTTCACCATGATGAACTACGAGCGCCTGGGCGTCGGTATCCAGGGCCTGGCCACCGGCGAGCGCTCCTACCAGAACGCCATCGAATACGCCCGTGACCGCCTGCAAAGCCGCTCGCCAACCGGCGCGCAGAACAAGGACAAGGTCGCCGACCCGATCATCGTCCACCCGGACGTGCGTCGCATGCTGCTGACCATGAAAGCCTCGAACGAAGGTGGCCGCGCGTTCTCCACCTACGTCGCGATGCAACTGGATACCGCGAAGTTCAGCGAAGACCCCGCCACCCGCAAGCGTGCGGAAGATCTGGTCGCGCTGTTGACCCCCGTCGCCAAGGCCTTCCTCACCGACCTGGGTCTGGAAACCACCGTTCACGGCCAGCAGATCTTTGGCGGTCACGGCTACATTCGCGAATGGGGCCAGGAGCAACTGGTGCGCGACGTGCGCATCACGCAAATCTACGAAGGCACCAACGGTATCCAGGCGCTGGATCTGGTGGGACGCAAGATCGTCGGCAGTGGCGGGGCGTTCTATAAATTGTTCGCCGATGAGATTCGCCATTTCACCGCCACGGCAAGCAGCGAATTGTCGGAGTTCACCAAGCCGTTGAACGACGCCGTCGGCACGCTGGACGAACTGACCGAATGGTTGCTGGACCGGGCGAAAAACAACCCGAACGAAATCGGCGCGGCGTCGGTGGAATACCTCCAGGCATTTGGCTACACCGCATACGCCTACATGTGGGCGCTCATGGCCAGGGCGGCCCTGGGCAAGGAAAACCAGGATGAGTTCTATGCCAGCAAGCTGGGCACGGCGCGATTCTACTTCGCCCGCCTGTTGCCGCGGATCCATTCCCTGAGCGCTTCGGTGAAGGCCGGCAGTGAGTCGTTGTTCCTGCTGGAACCCGGCCAATTCTGAAACATGCCGTCATGTAAGCAAATGCTTACATGACGTGCTGGCGATTTCCCTCTATCGTCCGATTGGATCCAGGGCTAATCTAGCTTCCATGGACGTAGCGCAGGACGCGCAAAAGTAACAACACGGACACGTAGGATTCTGCCAGGAAGGCGGAGTGAAATGGATGTCAGGGAAACAGTCTGCAAAGCCCCGCTTCGGCGGGGTTTTCTTTTGTCCGCGTTTTTTATCGGCGGACGCTTTCGAGGCCTCCCGCGAGCAATTACTGAACCCCGACGAGCGGGCAGGTGTCCATGGCTATGGCAACGTGGCCATCGCTCATCAGGGAGTCATCCATGGATTTCATTCGCATCATCATCGCCATCCTGCTGCCGCCGCTGGGTGTGTTCCTGCAAGTCGGGTTTGGCGGGGCTTTCTGGTTGAATATCCTGCTGACGCTGTTGGGTTATATCCCCGGCATCGTGCATGCGGTGTACATCATCGCCAAGCGTTGAAGTCCTGCGGTCAGGGGATTCCTTTATTGAGGATTCCTTGGTGGCGAGGGAGCTTGCTCCCGCTCGATTGCGCAGCGATCGCAAAAAGCTTGGGGCCGCTCCGCGACCCAGCGGGAGCAAGCTCCCTCGCCACAAAAGCGCGCCGCTTTTTTATAAGCAAGCCCCTATTACCTTTCGATAAAACAACCACTCATGCTCCAGCGCATGCGCCTGGTTCACGGCCTTGCGAAAGCCGTGGCGCTCGTCGGCGTAGTAGTACGCCTCCACTGGAACACCTTTGTCCTGCAATGCCTTGACCATATCGCGGGTCTGTTGCGGCACGACCACGGCATCCAGCTCGCCTTGGAAAAAAATCATCGGCGCGCGGATCCTGTCTGCGTGAAGCAACGGAGTACGGGCCCGATAGCGCTCGGCATCTACGTGCGGGTCGGCGATCAGCCAGTCCAGATAGTCGCCTTCGAACTTGTGCGTGGCGCGGCCCAGGGCAACCGGATCGCTGACACCATAGAGGCTGGCTCCGCCACGGAACACATCCCGGAATGCCAAGGCGCAAAGGGTCGTATACCCACCGGCGCTGCCGCCACGAATGAAGGCGCAGCGGCCATCGACCAGGCCTTGCTCATCCAGGTACGCAACGACGGCGCAGGCATCCTCGACATCCACCACGCCCCAATTCAGATGCAATGCCTGCCGGTAGGCCCGGCCATAACCACTGCTGCCGCGGTAGTTGAGATCGGCCACGGCAAAGCCGCGCTGGGTCCAGTACTGGATGCGCGGATCAAATATCGGATAACAGGCGGAAGTCGGCCCGCCATGGATGAATACCACCAGCGGCGGTTTCGGGTTGGCGTCCATGGCCGGATAAAAGAACCCGTGGGCTTCACTTGAAGCAACGGGGTAGCGCAGGGTCTGTGGACGGCTGATCTGTTCGGCCGATAGCGGCGCAATACCGCCAGCCAGCACGGTGGTGTCGTGGCTCTGTCGTTCGATGGCAATGACCGCCGACGGGCTGGTTGGCGAGGCGGCAATGGCATAGATGAAACGCTCATCTTGCGCCAGGCTGCGAAAGCGGCTGTAGGCCTCGGTAAAGTCTTCGGTTGCGTCACCATGGCACAAGCCCAGCCGACCAAAACCCGCCTCGGTCCAGCTCGCCAGGTAAGTCTCTTCGTCGATGGGCAGCCAGGTACAACCGCCCAATTGCCAGGGCGCGGGGGCGTGGTCGGCTTCGGCGGCAGCCAATGGCCTCAGGACGCCCACGTATTCACCCCAAGGTTGCCAGTAACCGCCTCGATCGGTCAGGCAATAAAGACGATTGGAAGCATCGAAGCGCGGTTGCTGGATGGACTCCTCCGCACCGTGACCCGCCATGCAGACCGGTTCGCCCCAACCTGCATCGTTGCGCTCGGCCAGCATCAGCCGCGTGGCCGTCCAGGGCTGGTGGGGGCGACTCCACTCGATCCAGGCGAGACGCTTTTGATCAGGACTCATGATCGGCGCGGCATAGAAATCCGCGCCTTCGGCCAATACGCATCGCTGATGATCGGTCAGCCCGATCGACACCAGACGATGCTGGTTGGCCTGTTCTTCCACCGCTAGCACGTGCCTTGCGGCGAAGTGCAGATCGCCATATCGACGCTCACCCGAGGTCAACGCCACGGGGCGCGGGTCTCCCAGCGATTGGTGATACAGCTGTTGGTCGGCCTCGTTGACAAACAGCACGCCGTCATCGCTCAGGCAGAACGACCCGCCGCCATACTCATAGACCCGGCTGCGCACGCTGAAGCCATCCGGGGTCAGGCAATGCGCCTTGCCATCGCGCCAATGCCAGATCCGACAGGCTCCGTCCGCGGGGCGGTATTCATTCCAGAACAGGCCCAGGGGCCCGAGTTGCAGTTCGGCAAAGTCGATGCCTGCCGCGACAGCCTGGGCGGCGCTGAGTGGATCAGCCTTTAACGATGAGGCGTGAGTTTCGTTCATTGCGAAAGGCCAGTTGCTCGATGGTTTGCGTGGCGTGCTCGGCGTCTTCGCGAGCCTGGAGAATTATCCCATGGTGTTCGGATTTGCTGCACACCGGGTCGGCATTGCTGGCATCGCCCGTGAGCATGAACGCCTGGCAGCGGCAGCCGCCGAAATCCTTTTCCTTTTCATCGCAGGAGCGACACGGTTCGGGCATCCAGTCATAACCGCGGAAGCGGTTGAAGCCGAACGAGTCGTACCAGATGTGCTGCATGCTGTGGTCGCGCACATTCGGGAACTGCACCGGCATCTGCCGGGCGCCGTGACACGGCAATGCCGTGCCGTCCGGCGTGACGGTGAGAAAAATGCTGCCCCAGCCGTTCATGCAGCCCTTGGGGCGTTCTTCGTAGTAGTCCGGCGTGACAAAGATCAGTTTGCACGGGTTGCCTTCGGCTTCCAGCTTGGCCCGGTATTCGTTAGTGATGCGCTCGGCCCGCACCAGCTGTTCCCGGGTCGGCAGCAGGCCGACGCGGTTGAGCTGCGCCCAGCCGTAGAACTGGCACGTGGCGAGTTCGACGAAGTCGGCTTCGAGGGCGATGCACAGCTCGATGATGCGGTCGATCTTGTCGATGTTGTGCCGATGGGTCACGAAGTTCAGCACCATGGGATAGCCATGGGCTTTCACCGCCCGGGCCATTTCGAGTTTTTGCGCAAAGGCTTTCTTCGAGCCGGCCAGCAGGTTGTTCACCTGCTCGTCGCTGGCCTGGAAACTGATCTGGATGTGGTCCAGGCCAGCCTTCTTGAAGTCGCTGATCTTCTGTTCGGTCAGGCCGATGCCTGAGGTGATCAGGTTGGTGTAGAAACCCAGCTTGCGCGCCTCGCCGATCAGCTCGGCCAGGTCCTGGCGCACCAGCGGCTCGCCGCCGGAAAAGCCCAATTGCGCGGCGCCCATCTCCCGGGCTTCGCGAAAGACCTTGAACCACTGCTCAGTACTCAACTCTTTGCCTTGCTCGGCAAAGTCCAGCGGGTTGGAGCAGTACGGGCATTGCAGCGGGCAGCGATAAGTCAGCTCGGCCAGCAGCCACAGCGGCAGGCCAACGGCGGGCTTCTCAGGCAAGGGTGATCCAGTGCTGTGCACGGGCGACCTCCATGAATTGCTCGATGTCGTCACCGAGCTCTGGCACACCGGGAAATTGTTTATCCAGCTCAGCAATGATTGCCGCCACATCGCGTTCGCCATCAATCAGGCCACCGATCAGCGCAGCGCTGTCGTTCAGCTTGATCATGCCTTCAGGATAGAGCAGCACGTAGCCTTTCTGGGCCGGTTCGTACTGGAAGCGATAGCCGGGGCGCCAGTTGGGGGTTTGGCTGCGATCGAAACTCATAGGGTAATTCCTTTATGCCAAACCCGTTGGTCGGTCACGGTGTGATAGGGCGGGCGATTCAGTTCGTAGGCCATGCTCATGGCGTCGAGCATGCTCCAGAGAATGTCCAGTTTGAACTGGAGGATTTCCAGCATGCGGTCCTGGCCAGCGCGCGTGGTGTAGTGCTGCAACGTGATCGCCAAGCCATGCTCCACGTCGCGCCGGGCCTGGCCCAGGCGGGTGCGGAAGTATTCGTAGCCGGTCGGGTCGATCCACGGGTAATGCTGGGGCCAGCTGTCGAGGCGCGACTGGTGGATCTGCGGGGCGAACAGTTCGGTCAACGAGCTGCTCGCGGCTTCCTGCCAACTGGCCCGGCGGGCGAAGTTGACGTAGGCGTCCACCGCGAAGCGCACGCCCGGCAGTACCAGTTCCTGGGAGCGCAGTTGATCGGGGTTAAGTCCCACCGCTTGGCCCAGCCGCAGCCAGGCTTCGATGCCGCCGTCTTCGCCCGGGGCGCCATCATGGTCGAGCAGCCGCTGGATCCACTCGCGGCGGATCTCCCGGTCCGGGCAGTTGGCCAGGATCGCGGCATCCTTGAGCGGGATGTTTACCTGATAGTAAAAGCGGTTCGCGACCCAACCCTGGATCTGCTCGCGAGTGGCGCGGCCTTCATACATCGCCACGTGATAGGGGTGATGAATGTGGTAATAGGCGCCCTTGGCACGCAGGGCCGCTTCGAACTCGGCGGGGGACAGGGGGGTGTCAGTCATTTTGGTTCTCCGGGAAATACCCGCGGGTTCTGTGGTGTCAGGGCAGGCCCCATCGCGAGCGCGCTCGCTCCCACACTGGTTGTGCTGTGAATCCAATATCAGTACGACTCGGACAACTGTGGGAGCGAGCTTGCTCGCGATGAGGCCCGCTGGTCCCCGCAGTCGTTCAGCCCTTCCTACAACTCGATACTCATCCCGTCGAAAGCCACTTCAACGTTCCTGCGCACCAGCTCGGCCCGCTCGGGCGAATCTTCGTCAAGGATCGGGTTGGTGTTGTTGATATGGATAAGGACCTTGCGCTGCTCGGGCAGTTGCTCCAGCACTTCGAGCATGCCGCCCGGACCATTCTGGGCCAGGTGGCCCATTTCCCGGCCAGTTCGGGTGCCGACGCCACGGCGCTGCATTTCATCGTCGTCCCACATCGTACCGTCCACCAACAGGCAATCGCTGCCGGCCATGATCTGTAGCAACGACTCGTCGACCTTGCCCAGGCCTGGGGCATAGAACAGCTTGCCGCCAGTGCGCAGGTCCTCGACGATCAGTCCGATATTGTCGCCCGGGTGCGGGTCGAAGCGATGGGGCGAATAGGGCGGCGCGGCGCTGCGCAGGGGCAGTGGGGTGAAGCGCAGGTTCGGGCAGGCGGCGATGGTGAAGCTCTGGTCGAGTTCAATGCGATTCCAACTCAACCCGCCGTTCCAGTGGGTCAGCATGTTGAACAGCGGGAAGCCGGTGCTCAGGTCTTCATGGACCATGTCGGTACACCAGACTTGGTGCGGGCAGCCTTCACGCAGGCTGAGCAGGCCGGTGGTGTGGTCGATCTGGCTGTCCATCAGGATGATCGCGCCAATGCCCGTGTCGCGCAGGGCCCGGCCAGGCTGCATAGGGGCGAAACCCTGGAGTTGGGCGCGGATGTCCGGTGAGGCGTTGCACAACACCCAGCTCACGCCGTCATCGGAAATCGCGATGGACGACTGGGTACGCGCCTGGGCCCGCAGGCTGCCGTTGCGAAAACCTGCGCAGTTGGCGCAGTTGCAGTTCCACTGGGGGAAACCGCCGCCGGCGGCGGAACCTAGAATCTGGACGAACATGGCCGCTCCATCTGCAAACCGAAATAAAAAACGCCCCGGATGACCGAGGCGTGGTGTTGCTTACTACCGCCTGCAGCTATCAACGGCTGGCGAAGTACATGGTGACTTCGAAGCCGATACGCAGATCGATATATGCGGGTTTGGACCAGGACATGGGAATACTCCTTTGGTTGGGATGCTTCGGTTAGATGGTACAGGTGGAGCCTATACATATAGTCCACCTCCGCAGGGAGATGTTCAGATGCTTAGGCGGCTATGTTACTAAATCTGACAAATTCGTTCGCCGCGATTCTTTGAGAAAGCTCGTTGCACGGTCCGTAACGATCAATGCCCCGCTTGCCAAGGCATTCCCGGACACGGCGCGTTGCTCAGGCAATACCGTCCGCCATGGGCGTCGGCCAGGCGCTGGGCCGCGTCTATCAAGTGTCTGCGCGTGATAGCTGTTATGGCGTCGGGTAACTGTTGAAGGTAGTCCGATGGACGACCGGCCAGCTTGCCTTGCCAGAGCACTTCGGCGACCTGGGCAACCGGCAGCACGGTACTTTGCAACTGGCTGCCCAGGGCTTGTCGTTGGCTGGCCAGGGTCGCATCGTCAATCTGCTCGATCAGCGCCACCAAGCCGCCCAGGAACTGCTCCATATGCTCGACCAACTGTGCCGCCGACGCCGCGGGGGATTGCGCGCCCAGCAACAAGCCGGTCCGGCCGTCGATCTGTTTCAAACCACTGAACACCGCATAGCCCAACTGCAACTCGACCCGCAGGCGTTGGTAGTACGGGGCTTGGCACAGATGGGCCAGCAGGCGCCACGCGGCTTCGTCGGCCAAATCCAGGGTGGGCGTGGGACAGAACAGCAGCACGGCCTGTTCGTCGCCTTGGGTCTGGAGCGAATGCCAGCGACGCATCGGCGCAGGCACGCTCGTTGTCGGGGCTTCCTCTCGGGCGATGCCAGGGACTCGCGCCAATACGGGACCGATGGCGGCCTGGGTGGCTGCCGACAGACCGACGGCCAAACCGTCCCAGTGGGCGTTTGCCCAGGTGCCTTGATCGCTGTCGGGTAAAGGTTGCGAGGATGGCCGTGGGGTTTGCTGACAATGATTCGGCAATTCGCGCAACAGCTGTCGGATCGGTATCAGCGGCGTGTCGTCCCGGGCCGGGCCGGGCGGCAGTGGCTGTCCCAGCTTCGTCAGCAAGTGCTCAAGGACCAACGGCATCGGTGCCTGCAAGCCGAGCAGTTTCAATAGCCATTGCTGGCCGCTGGGTTCAAAGGCGATGTCGACACCGGCCTGCCGGGCATCTTCCTGCAAGTCCGCCAACTGCCGATCAAGCCTGGATTTCAGACTGAGCGGGGTTTGTGCCGGCAATTGCCAGCGCAGATACACCGCACCCTCAGGTGAGGTGTCCGGCAATGCCTGGCTGAACTGCATGGGCGAGCGCTCCCGGCGGCCCCGGCTGCGGTCCTGGGCAAATGTGCGCAAGCCACGGTGGGCGCTGGTCTGGCCGCGGATCAAACCGGCGCGGGGTGGTTCACTGATGGTTTGCAGAAATGGGTTGGGCGCTGGCACGTGCCATTGTCCGACGACGTTCTCCACAGGGTGCAGTTGCCTGAGGATTTCCCTGAGGCGTATCAAATCGTTTTCCGACAGCGGGCCTTCGCGTCCTTCGCAGTCCCAGCGCGCCAGCTGCAAGGCGGTCGCGGTCTCTTGCTGACGTTGCCGAAGCGTGGTGTATGCCTGGCGCAGTGATGCCCAGTCGTCCTGGGCGGTAAAAAAGCCCAGCCAGTCGCGCAGCAACGGCCGGCTATCGACGGGTGTTTCTCCGCTGTCGAGCTTGAGTTCGATATGCAGCAGCGCTTGGCCGGCAAATTCATACAACGCGGTGGCCTTGAGGCTGTCAGCCAGGCCTTGCTGGCGCAATGTCGCGAGCAAGCCGCCAGGCTTAGGGTTGCTCAGCCAGTGGCACAGGAAATCCAAGGCTCGGGGCGAGGCGGCGGGCAGCTGTTCGAAGGCGAACAGCAAGTCGAGGCCGCCTTCCCGCGTCTGCTGATAACTGGCGCCGGCGGACGCCATGAGCCTCGGCGGTGCCTGCCGGAGCGCTGTTTCATGGGTGGGCACGTGCTCGCTGAATTGGATGGCCAGGGTCCGCAAGGCTTCGATGTCCTGCGGGCCAGCCAGGCTCAGGGTCATTTGGCCGCCCTGATAGAAACGCTGGTAGAAATCCCGCAGTGCCGTTTGGAATTCCGGCTGTGATACGCCGAGGCTGTCGCGATTGCCCGCATGAAATCCCCGTAGCGGATGTCTCGCCGCTAACCCTTCGTACAAGGCCATCTGTCGCTGGGCCGCTGCGTCCTGGGACCAGGCGACGAATTCAGCGTGGAGGACCTCGCGTTCGCGCATTTGATCGTTTTCGTCCAGGCGCGGATGGACGAGCATATCGGCCAGCCGGTCCAGTCCGCCGGGCAGGGCTGCCGGTGGCAACTCCACGAAAAAGTCGGTGGTGCGTTCGCTGGTGCGCGCATTGATTTGCCCGCCGTGACCTTGCACGTAGGCCATCAGGTGCTGTCCGGTAGGAAAGCGTTCTGTCCCCAGGAAGAAAAGATGCTCGAGGAAATGCGCCAGGCCCGGCCAGGCCTCGGGCGCATCGTGGCTGCCAGCCGCCACCCGCAACACAGCGGCGCAGCGCTTGAGGCCGGGAACATGACGCAATGTCACCTGCAGGCCGTTGGCCAGGGTTTCAATGTGGGGGCGGAGGGGATCGGGGACCGGCATGAGCGCTTCCAGGATGGGGATGCGCTCATGCTAGCGGATTAGGCCGGATCAGTGTTTAGGCAAGTCGCCATAAAGCGCGGGGCGACGGTCGTGCAGGTAGTTGTAGGCCGCGCGGGAGTCATCGATCAGCTGTCGATCGAGATCGCCCACGATCAATGCTTCGTCCAGGCCCGCCAACGCCGGCCGACTGCCGTCCGGTGCGGCGATGCTGCTCTGGCCGCAATACTGCAATTCGCCTTCGTGGCCGCAATAATTGGCGTAGGCGACGAAGCACTGGTTCTCGATCGCCCGCGCACGCACGGTGACATCGGCGATGAACTCGTAGGGTTGCATGTTGGCGGTCGGCACCAGAATCAGCTCGGCGCCGGCCAAGGCCAGGCGCCGCGCGTTTTCCGGGAACTCCAAGTCATAGCAGATCAGGAAACCGAGCTTCCAGCCGTTGAGTTCCACGATCGGCAACGCCGCGTCGCCGGCGCTGAACATCGTGTGGTCCAAGTCACCGAACAGGTGGCTCTTGCGGTAGTTGGCCAGGCGTTCACCGTGGGCATCGATCAGTTGGACAGCGTTGTAGATCTGCCCGTCTTCGCTGCGTTCAGGGTAGCCATAGAGAATCGCCAGCCCGGCCGCCTTGGCAATACGGCCGATTTGCTGCGCCCATTCGCCGTTGTAGACCTCCGCCAGTACATTCACCGCATCGACCCCGATGTTGTAGCCGGTGAGGAACATCTCCGGCACCACCAGCACATCGGCGCCCCTGGCTTCCAGCGCGATCTGATGCAGGCGCTGCAGGTTGCCGGCCGGGTCCATGGGCAACGGTGGGCATTGGTAAAGGGCTACGCGCATCGACAACTCCTTTTATTCGGGCAGGGCGATCGGACCGATTTCGTCGAACACATCACCTGGACCCGGGTTCTCGGGGTGAGTTTCACCGCCGAAGTGTTTCATGATTCCCCACACGGCGTTGAGCGAGGTCTGTACCGCGCCTTCAACCCAGGCGGGTGTCCATGAGACGTCGTCGCCGGCGATAAAGATCCCTTTTTGTTCGGCGGGCATGTCGTCCTGCATGAAATGCGCGTACATGCGCTGGTTATAGCGATAGTGGCCCGGCAAGGCGCCCTTGAATGCGCCGAGGAAGTAAGGGTCCGCTTCCCAGGACACGGTGATCGGTTCGCCGATGATCCGCGCGGCGATGTCCACCTTTGGATAAATCTTCTTCAGGGCATCGAGGGCCAGCTTCACCCGTTTTTCCACCGGATAAGGCAGCATTTTCAGCGCATCGCTCATCCACGAATAGGACAGGCAGATCACGCCCGGCTTGTCGTCGCCATTGTCGAACAGGTAGGTGCCACGAGTCAGGCGGTCGGTGAGGGTCATGCTCATCAGGTCGCGTCCGGTTTCCGGATCCTTGTCCTTCCAGAACGGCCGGTCGACCATCACGAAGGTCTTCGACGACTGCATGTAGCGGGTGCGGTCCAGGGCCATCCACAGTTTCTGCGAGAACAGCGCCTCCTCGCATTCGATCTGGGTGGTCAACAGCCACGTCTGGCAGGTGACCAGCACGGCGGCATATTCGCGCGTGTCGCCCCAGACGTCGGTGACGCTGAACCGGTCATTATCGGCCCGAGCGATGCGTTTCACGCCGGCACGAGGCGCGCCCAGGTGCAGCGAATTGAGGCTGGTGCCTGCTGGCCAGTGTGCGCAACGCTCCGGCACGTGCTTCCAGATACCGTGAGGCACCTGTTCCACACCGCCGACGACCAGGTGTTGATGATCATCACAGTTGGTCATTACCACACGGAAGATTTCCAGCATCGAGTTGGGGAAGTCCGAGTCCCAGCCGCCCGTGCCGAAGCCGACCTGGCCGAACACTTCGCGGTGCAGGAACGAGAGCTTGGCGAACGCCTTGGAGGTGGCGACGAAATCATAGAAGGTGCGGTCATCCCACAGCGGCACCAGGGTGTTCCACAGTTCCTTGAGGCGCGGTACGTCGCGGTCGCGGATCGCTTGCTGGATCTCGCTGAAGCGTGAGCCAGCCTCCAATGCGTCGGCCCAGGCGTCGGCGACTTCCTGGAACAGCGCGGGAAGGTCGGCTATGCTTTCTGCATAGTAAGTCTGGCCTTCCAGGTCAATGACGGTGCTGCCCGAGGCCGAAGTCAACGGGTTGGGAAAGGGTTTGGTCTCCAGGCCCAGCTTGTCGACGTAGTGATAGAACGCCGTGGACGACACCGGGAACCGCATGCCGCCGAGCTCGGCAATGATGCCTTCGGCGCCGTTGAACGCCTGGGAGCGCAGGCGCCCGCCCATTTTCGACGCTTCGTAGACCACGGGCTTGAGGCCCAGCTTCATCAACTCGTACGCCGCCACCAGGCCAGCGATGCCGGCACCGACAATCGCCACTTCGGCGCCGTGATTATGTTCCGGAATGACGCCCAGGCCGGCCGGGTGTTCGATCCAGTCGTCAAAGGCGAACGGAAAATCCGGCCCAAAAATGGTGATGGGTTTCTTGCCGTCTGCTGGGTGGCGATTGTTCTTGTTCATGGCGGACCTTGATGGGCGACTCGACGCGACGTTCGCGTCTGAGTATAGGAAAAGATGCCAGCCATTCTAGAGAGGGAGAAACACGTTAATAAGACGCAATGTGTCGTCGTTTTGCGCTGTTTTTCGTCATTTGTAGCAATCTCGCAATCGTAATGACGAATCCTGGTCCCATGTGGGAGCGAGCCTGCTCGCGAAAGCGGTGGATCAGCCATGAGAATGTTGACTGACACACCGCTATCGCGAGCAAGCCCGCTCCCACAGGTTTTTGGGTTGGCTTTAGACCGGCTGGCCCCGATCGATCTTGCTGCTGAGGATGATCGAGGTGGTGGTTTTCTCCACCCCGTCCACGCTGCCGATCTGGTCCAGCAACTGATCCAGCTGCTCCGGCGAATCCGTGCGCAACCAGGCCACGTAATCGAATTCGCCGCTGACCGCGCACAACTGCTGGACCTGGGCCATCGCGCTCAGGCGTCGCAATACGTCCTTGCCGGAGCGTGGCTGGACCTTGATGCCGACATAAGCCTGCAGACCGCCATCGATCACTCGCTGCCCAAGACGCACGCCGTAGCCGGTGATGACCTTGGTTTTCTCCAGTCGAGCCAAGCGCGAGGTCACGGTCGTGCGGGCAATGCCCAATTGCCGAGCCAGCATCGCAACACTTTCCCGCGCGTTGATTTGCAGCGCCGCGATCAGTTGACGATCGATTTCGTCGAGGACGGGAGGGCGGGTATCAGTCAAGGTCAGCTCCGGCGCAGGCATCAATGGCGGGCATGTTACAGGCTCCGGCGTTCGAAGTAGCGGGTGGCAGGCAAGGCCAGCGCTCGCCAAGCCGGGGCGAGGTGCGCCTGGGAAGACCTGAGCCAAAGACCGTCCTGGCCGATCAGGGGCTCGGCCGGCAACTGCAGCAAGTCGCCCATTGAGAACGCCTGCACCGAACCTCGGTCGTCATTGCCTTCAATTTCCCAATCGCGCTTGAAACAGCGTACCTGTAGTTGTTGCTCGTCGAAGCTTTCAAACAACGGCCGATGACCCAGCCACCGCGGGTGTATCCGCAGCGTATGGTCTTGGACATCGAGCAGCAGCAACTGCCAGCCCCGGTAGTTTCCACAGAGTTCTGTCACGTCGGTTGCCATGCAGGTCAACGCCAGATATCGGCTATTGGATGACCAGGCCATCGACGGCGCCAGGTCAACCAATGCACAGCCCGACGCCGTCAACAGGTGCCCGCCGAGGCGGGGCGTACCGGCACGCACCCAACTGTCGGCGTATTCCGTTTCGCTGCCGAATAGCCAGGCGGCATCCTGGTCATTCGGCGCGGGTTGGATGAAGTCGCCGTCGGCGGTGGCCGCTTGGGGGCGGTCTACGAGGCGCCATGGCTCAACGATGTGGAGCTGCGAATCTTCCGGCTGTAGCTGAACGGTGTTGTAGAACAGCCGGGAGTGTTCATTGGAACGGAAGAACGAAGCGTCACCTCCGACCTGTGGCGCGACGACGTTGAAGCGCATTAATGGGCTGCTTTCCAGATCGTTATCAAGACGACCCTCGACGACCGCCAGGCTCAAGCGGCCATCGCGAAAATCGAGTATCCGCTCCACCCACAGGGCGGGCCCTTGCAGCAGGCGTCGTTCCTGCAAGTCTGCGACCACCGCGTGGGTCGCCACCGTCGTTGCGTGCTCAAAGGGCAGCAGCGCCAGGTAGCGCCCGCAATCGGAGACCCGATGATCAAGCAACCAACTTCCCGGCAAGGACCAATCGCCGATCTGGCAGCGATAGCTCCCAAGCCCGTCGGGGTTGTCGCCTATCCAGGTCAGACACGCGCGTTTGCCGTCCAGCATCGGTTGTGTCTCGATGCACGAGTCGCCTCGCCGGCCGCGACTGTCCAGCGGCATGACGATGGCCATCCGGGTCAGCTTGAATTCATCAACCTGCACGCGACCCTGGGCGTCGTGACCTGTCTGGGTTTCGGTATCGCTGTGGATGCTGTCCAGGCGATAGCCGTAACGGCCGGAGCTCGGTCGTGGATAGTCGAGATACGCGCCGATACGCACATGGCTCGCCTCGACACTCAGCAACTCATGCCAGTAAAAGGAAGGCTCGGCGGCGCTTTTCACCCAGGGCGAGGGCAGGGCGCGCCAGCCATTTCCCGCTTGCCACAACCAATACTGATCGCTGTCCGCATCGTTGGCTTGCTCTCGGGCCAGACACACCAGCGCGGGTTCAGTGGCGCCCCAGACCAAAGGTGCATCGGCTGCCATGACCAGCCCCGACGGCTGCCCGTCGACGCTGATGGCATAGCGAGGGGAATACAGCGGCGCCAATGGCTGGTCCAGATCACGGAAGGTCGCGGGCAGCAATAGATCGCCCTCCAGGCGATGCTGGCCGTCGGCGCTGGGCCGCTCGAAGGTGGGCGCTACATTGTCCGGGTGCCAGCCTGGTTCAAGCCACAGATCCGCGACGGGAACCAGGTCCGCCACCTGTGCGGTTTGCAGCAGATCCTCCAGCCGCGCTTGGCGAGCGCCGTTGTCCACCAGGGGGCTATGACGGCCGATCAGTTCGTCAGGATTGAAAGAATCCAATTCCCAGAACTCGCTTTCGGCGCAGCGGTAGACCTTGCGCTGTTGACGGTCGAGGATGACCAGCCCCCACTCCTGCCGGGACGGCACGGGCGCGGCGAAATAACGGCTGTCGCTGGAAAACATCGCCGAAGAACCAAGCCCTTGCAGAAGCACGCCGTCGGGGAACAGATAATCGCAATGAACAGGGCCGCCCATGGCGATTTCGCTGTGGTTGAACTGCCGGATTGGTTCGCCTTCAGGCGTCAATTGCGGCTCGCTGCCACCCCAGGCGCTTGGCCCTTTGGTGGCAACCAGCGCGAGCCCAAGGCGTCGCTCCCATTTGCTGACGCAGGCAAGGCCGACGATGATCGCAACGATAGCCACAAGGATGCCCCACCACTCGGGCAGCGCCCGGCCCAGGCTGAAGCCCAGGCCAAACACGGCACCAACCGTCAGACGGGCAATGCCTCGGCCCATCGCCAGGAAGCCCAGCCGCGCGGCCAGGCCCATCAGCAAACCGAGCAATACCACCGCCAGCAAGGCCAGCGGCGGCGGCAGGATGGTGACGAAGAAGGCTGGCACCACCAGGATGCCGAGTTGCCAGAAGAGTTCGAGGAGCAGTCGGGACAGGCTGGGGCTGGCGATGATGGAGGTCTCGGTGGGATGGGGTTTCTTGTCGTAGGTGAACCGACACTGAGTAGAAGCGCGTGGCGTCGCAGTCGTAGGGCCCTGGAAAAACCGAAGGGCCTGCTACCAGCGCAGCCAGCGTCGACCGAGCAACGCTCCCAGGATCGTCGGCACCAACATGCCCAACAAGTACCAGACTGCCCAAAACGGGACCTGCATCTCGGGGCAGTGAAGGGAATAGGCAATCGTCGCCATTGAGCCTGCCAGCAGTCCGCCGCAGGCGCCTGAAAGCGTCAGGTTCGTGGGAGCGAGGCCGCGCAGAGCCCAGAACACCGCGATGAATCCCGGAATCGACAGCAGGGTTATATTGAGCGCGCACACCCGCCAGGTATCGCCCAGAATGACGGCGACGCGATCATCAGGTGCGGTCACCATGAGGACATAGATCGCGCCAACCCACACCGCAGTGACAGCTGCGACGATGAGGATCTTACCGGGTCCCGAGGCCACTCCAGGCCTGGCCAGCCTCATGACCATGCCCAGCGTGCCGATCATCAGGCAGAGCGGAAACGCGATCTTGGCCCAGAAAATCGGTGTCGCCATGACCTGGCCCAAGTCTGGGCGCACGCCTTTCAGTGCGACCACTAGAAAAAGGGCGCCCAGGAGGCCGGCCAGCACCGCGATACTGAATCGCTTGGCGGGCGCCCGTCGATCGACCGGGGTCACGCCCGAGGCGAGCAGGGAAATCAAATCATCAGTCTTCATCGTGCACCTCTCACTCTCGACGCCAGGGCTTTCAGCCCTCGGTGTATCCCTATCTTCACCGCAGACTCGGATAACCCCGTCGTTTGAGCGGCTTCCGTCACAGACAGCCCTTCCAGTTTCACGCGTACGATAGGTAGACGCTGGCGTTCAGGTAGTTGCTCAAGCAACTTGCCCAGGTCGCGACTGGCCTGCGCAGGTTCAAGATGCGGCTCGGCAAACAGCTCTGCCGCATCGTCGAGGGAGTCATTGAACACGTCATGGCGTGATCTCCCACGGAAAAAGTCGATGAGCTTGTAACGCGCAATGGCAAAGACCCATGCCGTCAACGGTTGATCTGCTTGATACGTCTGGCGCGCATTATGAACGGCCAGTAAAACCTCTTGCAGCAGATCTTCGATGTCTCCGGGGCGCTGTTGAAGCCTTGAGCGTAAAAAGCCGCGAAGATGACCGCTTAGCTCCGATAGAAACGTGCGATAAGCCCTTTCGTCTCCATCCAGGCCGGAGAGAAACAAGGCCTGAAGATGGAGCTCTCGGCTGCGCAAAGCATCGTTATCCGTAGTTCGTTCCATCGTTCGCTCTGGTTACACGAAAGGGAAAATTATCTCGTTGCTGCTAATGCCGGCAGCGAATCTTACATGCGGCTTCCCGGCGTGAGGCATTTTTTGCTGGCCCCAAAAATATTTTGTGGTCGCTGTAACCGAATCCGGAACGGCATCGAACTACTTGGTGGATCGCAAACACAATGCCCAAGCATTGATGCAGCGACCAACCCATTTTCTGGAGAGCACATCATGAACAACCTCAAACTTGCCGCCCTCGCCGTTGCCTTCTCTTCGTTCGCCGCCGGTGCCATCGCCGCAGAAACGCCTGCCGCAGCAGGCGCCATGGAAAAATGCTACGGCGTTTCCATGGCCGGCAAGAACGATTGCAAAGCGGGGGCAGGCACGACCTGTGCGGGCACCGCCAAAATGGACTATCAGGCCAATGCCTGGAAAAACGTGCCTGCCGGTACGTGCACCTCCATCAAGACGCCAAAAGGCATGGGCTCTCTTACGCCTATGTAATCGCAGTGCCAAGGGGGTTCACCGATCATGAAAAACGTATTCCAGATGGGGGCCGGACTCGGCCTGAAACCGAACCATTACTCCGATGCGCTTGACTGCGCTGCCGAGGGACTCTGGTTCGAAGTTCATCCGGAAAACTACATGGTTGAAGGTGGCCCCCGTCTCGCGTGGCTGGAGGCAATCGGGAGCCAGCACCCGCTGTCGCTGCACGGTGTTTCACTTTCACTGGCTGCCGATTGCCCACCGGACGAAAGCCATCTGAAGCGTTTCAAGGCACTGGTCGACCGTGTACAGCCTGCATTGATTTCCGAACATCTGGCCTGGTCCGCATGGCGTGGCCAATATCATCCTGATCTGTTGCCATTCCCTCGTACAGTCGAGGCATTGCAGCGCATAGCAAGCAATATCCAACGAACACAAGACGCTCTGGGACGTTCGATTGCCATTGAAAACCCCACTCATTATCTGAGTTTGCCGGGGCATGAATTCAGCGAAATAGAGTTCCTGACTGAACTGAGCGCAAGGACTGGCTGCGGGTTGTTGCTGGACATCAATAACGTCCATATCAGCGCGCATAACCTGGGCTTCGATGCGTCGAAGTATCTGGATGCCTTTCCGGCCAAGGCGATCATGGAAATACATTTGGCAGGCCACGCAGTGGATCCGGGGGACACGCAACTACTGATCGATACTCACGATGCGCCCATCGCTGATGATGTCTGGTTGTTGTATCAACGCGTTATCGACCGGATCGGCAGGCGCCCGACCTTGATCGAGCGCGACGACAATATTCCCGGGTTCGATGTCTTGCTGGCTGAACGAGACAGGGCGCAGGGGTTGTTGAGCATCGGCAGCCGGCGTATATCGGAAGTGACGATATGAACACCTCGCTGGCAAGTTTCCAAGATGCGTTCGTCGACGCGTTATATGAGCGACATTCGACTGGAATGACCGCGCTGATCGAACAGCCCGGTTTCATGGTGTACCGCAATACTGTTCTCAAAGGATCGGTGGACGCATTACTGGCGAACTTTCCCACCGTCGAACGCTTGGTCGGTACAGAGTGGCTCAAGGCTGCCGCGACGCTTCATGCCCGGCAGGCGCCCCCGACCGATTCCCGGTTGTTGCATTACGGGGCTGGATTCCCGGATTTTCTCGACGCTTTCGAGCACGCGCGGGAAATGCCTTATCTTGGCGACGTCGCCCGCCTTGATCTGCTCTGGACACACGTCCATTGCGCCGAAGATGAACCTGACGTCGATCCGAGCGAACTGGCGAAGCTGCCCCCACAGGACTTGGCCCGCAGCCGACTCACACCGAAGGCCGCGTGCTGGTGGGCCTGGTTCCCGGACAACCCCGCCTACACCCTTTGGCGGTTCAATCGCGAAGAGCGGGACATGCCCGATGAACTCGATTGGCGAGACGAAGGAGCGCTGCTGACGCGCAAGCAAGGCAAGGTGCTTTGGCAGGCCGCCAGTGCTGCCGATTGCAGGTTCCTGGATGCCTGCGCAGCCCATCTACCGCTCGAACAGGCCGCGGAAAAGGCCCTTGAGGTTCAGCCTGACCTGGATTTTTCAGAACTCATTACCCGCTTATTCAGCGCCGACGCGTTCGCCTCTGTAAGCATCCCATAACCGCAACTTAGCCAGCGGAGCAGATCATGGACGCCATAAGAAATCCTTCGTCCACAGCCGACAAATCCTTGCGGGGCATGTGGAACAGCATCGCAGACCGACTTGGCGCGATGCTGGGTGACTCGTTGTTGGTGCTGGTTGCGCGGCTATCCATCGCAGCCATCTTCCTGATGTCAGGGCGTACCAAGGTCAGTGGTTTTCTGACGATCACGCCCAGCACCTACGAGCTGTTTCGCACAGAATACGCACTGCCGCTGGTCACACCGGAACTGGCCGCGCACCTGGCAACCTACAGTGAGCATCTTTTTCCAGTGCTGCTTGTGCTAGGCCTGTTCTCGCGACTGTCGGCATTGGCATTGCTGGGCATGACGTTTGTAATCGAGGTGTTTGTCTACCCTGACGCCTGGGCAACCCACCTTTCCTGGGCAGGCTTGCTATTGCTCATCGTCGCCCGCGGCGGCGGTGCGATCTCGCTGGATCGATCACTTGGCATCAAGTGATTCATTAAATCCTTGTACCCTGGAAACGACGAAAGCCGCGCAATGCGCGGCTTTCAATTTGGTGGGCCCACACGGACTCGAACCGTGGACCAAAGGATTATGAGTCCTCTGCTCTAACCAACTGAGCTATGGGCCCTCAGTAGGCCGCGGATTATAGCGACGGTTTCTCGGCTGTGCTATCCGAAAAATCCGATACGGTCATACGCAGAAACGTTGCGGCGAATTCCTCGGCGCAGAGGGGCAGGCTGACGATGTAGCCCTGGATCTGTTCGCAGCCTTCTTCGGTGAGGAATTGCTGTTGGGCCAGGGTTTCGACGCCTTCGGCGATGATGGTGAACTGCATGCTGCGCCCCAGGGCGATGATTGCTCGCACAATGGCGGCATCGTGGGGGTCGTCAGGCAGACCGCGGACAAATGACTGGTCGATCTTGAGGATGTCCAGCGGCAGTCGCTTGAGATAGCTCAGGGAGGAATAGCCGGTGCCGAAGTCGTCGATGGCCAGTTGCACGCCGAGTTTCTTCAGTTGGTGCAGTACCGTCAGCGCCTCTTCGGCCTGGCTCATGATGAAGTTTTCAGTAATTTCCAGTTGCAATAAGCCAGGCTCAAGCTGGTTTTCCCGCAGCAGTTGCTCGATGCGGCCCAGCAGGTTGGGTTGGCGCAGTTGGGCTCCCGCGAGGTTGACCGACAGCGGGCCGAGGCTTTCATGGTTGCTGTTCCACTCGCAGAGCTGGCGGCATGCGCTTTCCAATACCCAATCGCCGATCTGCAGGATCATGCCGTTTTCTTCCGCCAACGGGATGAAATGTTCGGGCGGCACGTCACCGAAGGTCGGGTGCGTCCAGCGAATGAGCGCTTCGGCGCCCACCAGCCGGTTGTCGGCGAGACTGATTTTCGGCTGGAAGGACAGCGACAGCTCGTTGCGTTCAATGGCCCGTCGCAGTTCGTGTTCCAAGGCGACGCGTTCGCTGGCCTGGGCCGTGAGATCGCGGGTGTAGCTTTCAACCCGGTTGCGACCCTTGGCCTTGGAACGGTACATCGCCGCATCGGCATTCTTGACCAGCGTGGCGACATCGCCGCCGTCTTGCGGATACAGGCTGGTGCCGATGCTGGCGCTGATGAAAAACTCATGTTCGCCGGCCTGGAATGGCGCGGCGAAGCAATTCAAGAGTTTATGCGCGATGTGCTCGGCATCGCTGGGCTGTTGCAGGCCGGGCAGCAGGATGATGAATTCGTCACCGCCCAGTCGCGCGACCGTGTCGATATCGCGCAGTTGTTCTCGCAGTCGCACGGCGATGCCCTTGAGGAGCAGGTCGCCGACCGGGTGCCCGAGGCTGTCGTTGATGTGCTTGAAACGGTCCAGGTCGAGAAACAGGACCGCGCCCTGGCCGCCGTTTTCCTGCTGGTTGTTCAGGGCCGTCAGCAGACGGCTTTCGAACAGGGTGCGATTTGGCAGGCCGGTCAGCGGGTCGTGGTGTGCCTGGTAGTCGAGGCGAGCCTGGGCGTGCTTGAGGCTGGAGATGTCAGCGAACACCGCGACGAAGTGCGTGATCTGTTGTTCGCGGTTGCGGACGGCGCTGATCGTCAGCCAGCTGGGGTAGAGTTCGCCGTTCTTGCGGCGGTTGGAGATCTCGCCCTGCCAGTGCCCTTCGGCCGTCAATTGATGCCACATCGCCGCATAGAACGCGCTGTCATGCAGGCCGGACGCGAGCAAGCGAGGCGTATGGCCCAAGGCTTCGGTTTCGCTGTAGCCGGTGATCTCGGTGAAGGCGCGGTTCACGGCGCTGATGTGCTGCTGCGTGTCGGTGATCAATACGCCTTCGGCGGTGCTTTCGAAGACCGTGGCGGCCTGTTGCAGTTTTTCCTGCATGAGGTGGCGTTCGGTGATGTCCCGGGCGATGGTCAGCATGCAGTCTTCGTTGCCGATGGGCAGCGGACGGCTGGACACCTCGCAGAGTCGGATCTGCCCGTCGTTGCGGCGGATATGGCAGCTGAAATCCTTGACGAAGCCGTCCCGTTGCAACAGGTCGAGCATCTGCTTGCGTTCGTTGAGGTTGACCCAGATGCCCAGGTCGAGCGTCGAACGGTCCACCGAAAGCGCGCTATTGAAACCGGTGATACGGCTGAAACCGTCGTTGACCTCGATCAGCAAGCCATCGCTCTGCCGGGACAGTAGCAGGCCATCGGGCGAGGCGTGGAAGGCCTTGGCAAACTTCTCTTCGGAGGTCTGCAACTGTTGCTGGGTTTCCTTGAGCTGGCTGATATCACGGACCACCACGACCAGCGCCGGGGTGGTGTCGAGGTCAAACGGTTCCGCGGAGATCAACCCGGTGAAGACCTGGCCGTTACTGCGCCGAAAGGGCATCTCCAGGTTGCGAATACTTCCGGCTTGCAGACGCTGCAACAGGCTCGGGCCCACACCCTGTATGCCCCATATATCCAGGTCGGTGGCGCTCTTGCCTACCACCTGGTCGGCGCTCAGGCCGATCTGCTCTTCAAAGGCTTTGTTGACTTCCAGCAGGCAGCCGTCCAGCAGCCGGGCGATGACCAGAATGTCCGGGCACTGGCGAAACACCGATCCGAACTTCTGTTCGGACAGGCGCAACGCTTCCTCGGTGTGCTTGGCTTCACTGATATCGATCATCAACCCGCGCATCAATGGCTCATGGCCGTGTTCGATCAGGCTGACGATGTCCCGTACCCACAGGCAGCGACCGTCGGCGGTTATCACCCGGTAGTCGATGCAATGGTCGCGCCCGGCAAGCACCTCGTGGTCGCAATAGGTCTGCGCGCGGATGAGGTCGGCCGGGTGAATGATGTTGCGCCAGAACCCCGGGATGAGCCAATGGCTGAGCGGATAGCCGAGCAATTCTTCGGCGTGGGGCGAGACGTAGCTGTAGGTGAAGTCGCTGACCCGTGCTTCCCAGGCAATCGCCGATAGACTTTCGACCAGTCCGCGATAGTGGTATTCGCTGCTGCGCAGCTCTTGCTCCAGGTCGACTCGCCTGGCTATCTCGGAGCTGAGGCGGCGGTTGATGCGAATCACCACTGCCAGGATACCCACCAGTAGAAGCAGCCCTGGCAGGCCGTACAGCAACAAATCTGACCAGAACTGCCGATAGTCGCGCACGTTGCCGATCCATTTTTCCTGGATTTCGCTGACCTCGGCGGGGGACATGTCCGCCATGACCTTGTCCAGGATACTCACCAGAATCTTGTTTTCCTGCGGGACGGCCATCGCGAGCTGATAACGATAAGGGGTCTCGCCACTGACATAGAGTCCGTCGAGCTTGAGTTGGCGCAAGCTCCAGACGCTGGACGCCAAGTCGCCGACGACAGCATCCACCTCATCGGTTGCCAACGCCTGCAAGGCTGAGCTGACGTTGGGCAGTGCCACCAGGTTCAGGTCGGGGTGGTGATTGCGCAACAGTTCGTGGGGGGCATAGTTCTCCACAACGGCGATTTTCAGACCGTAGAGGTCTTCAAGATTGCGCGGCTGGGCGCCGCCGTGATGGGCCAGGATGACAATCGGAAAGTCCAGGTATGGGCGGGTGAAAGCCAGGTAGTTCTGCCGTTCAGGGGTGGACATGATGCCCGGCAGGAGATCGATCCTGCCCTGTGCGACCTGTTCCAGCACGACGGTCCAACTCACCGGTTCAATGGGCGTCAACGTGACAGCCAGTCGCCGCCGAATGATTTCCACGTAATCGGCGGCCAAGCCCTGGTAGCGCCCTTGATCGTCGCGAAACTCGAACGGTGGCCACGAGGCATCGACGCCCAGGCGCAGGTCGGGGTGGTCCTTGAGCCAGCGGTGCTCTTCATCGGTGAGCGTCAACGCGCCGGCCGTCGCGGTCCAGGTCATCAGTGACAGCAAAAGCACGGCCGTCAGTCTGGGCATCACGGTCTCGTCATGGCTTGGGAGGATGTTTCGAGTGTAGACGGGCAACAGGGCCGGGGGGCAACGAAGGGCGTTTTATCTGCAGATAGCAAAACCCCCGGCAGGGCCGGGGGTTTTGAAGGTCACTCGTCGAGGAAGGAGCGCAGATGCTCGCTTCGCGTCGGGTGGCGCAGTTTGCGCAACGCCTTGGCTTCGATCTGACGAATCCGCTCACGGGTTACATCGAACTGCTTGCCGACTTCCTCAAGGGTGTGGTCGGTATTCATGTCGATGCCGAAGCGCATGCGCAGTACCTTGGCTTCACGGGCAGTGAGGCCGGAGAGTACTTCGCGAGTCGCTTCCTTGAGACTCTCGACAGTGGCGACATCGATTGGAGACTGCATGGTCGAGTCTTCGATGAAGTCACCCAGATGGGAGTCTTCGTCATCACCGATCGGGGTCTCCATGGAGATCGGCTCTTTGGCGATCTTCAGTACCTTGCGGATCTTGTCCTCAGGCATTTCCATGCGTTCGCCCAGCTCTTCCGGCGTCGGTTCGCGACCCATTTCCTGCAACATCTGCCGGGAAATGCGGTTGAGCTTGTTGATGGTCTCGATCATGTGCACCGGAATACGGATGGTGCGAGCCTGGTCGGCGATCGAGCGAGTGATCGCCTGACGGATCCACCAGGTGGCATAAGTCGAGAACTTGTAGCCGCGACGGTATTCGAACTTGTCCACCGCCTTCATCAGGCCGATGTTGCCTTCCTGGATCAGGTCGAGGAATTGCAGGCCGCGGTTGGTGTACTTCTTGGCGATGGAGATCACCAGACGCAAGTTCGCTTCGACCATCTCTTTCTTCGCGCGACGGGCCTTGGCCTCGCCGATCGACATGCGACGGTTGATGTCCTTGATCTCGGCGATGCTCAGGCCAGTCTCGGCCTCCAGCGCGCTCAGCTTCTGCTGGCAACGAACGATGTCCGGTTGCAGGCGGGCAATGGCTTCGGCGTACTTGCTCTTGCCTTTGGCCAATGCATCGGTCCAGCTTTCGTCGACTTCGTGGCCAGGGAACTGGCGCAGGAAGTCTGCACGCGGCATGCGCGCATCACGAACGCACAGCTGCATGATGGCGCGTTCTTGCTGGCGCAGGCGATCCAGGGCGCTACGAACACGCTCCACCAGGCCTTCGAACTGCTTGGGCACCAGCTTGATCGGCATGAACAGCTCGGCCAGCGCCAACAGCTCGGCGATGGCCTGCTTGTTGCTGCGACCATGCTTCTTCAGCGCCTTGCGGGTGATTTCCATCTGGTCGGCCACGGCGCCGAAGCGCTGGGCAGCGATGATGGGATCCGGACCGCTTTCGGCTTCTTCTTCGTCGTCGCTGGCTTCGGCGTCTTCGTCATCGGTGTCATCGTCGGCCTTGGCGGCTTTCGAGTCGATCGGTGGCGGCACTTCGGCGGCAGGCGGCGCAATGCCGTCATCCGGGTCGATGTAGCCACTCAGAACGTCGGACAGGCGGCCACCTTCGGTGGTGACGCGGGTGTACTCCGAGAGAATATGGTCAACCGTGCCAGGGAAGTGCGCGATCGCGCCCATCACTTCACGGATACCTTCTTCAATACGCTTGGCGATTTCGATCTCGCCTTCACGTGTGAGGAGCTCTACCGTACCCATTTCACGCATGTACATGCGCACGGGGTCCGTGGTGCGACCAATGTCGGTCTCGACCGCTGCCAACGCTGCGGCCGCTTCTTCAGCGGCCGCCTCGTCGGTATCGGCGTCGGCCAGCATAAGGGCATCCTTATCTGGAGCAACCTCGAATACGTTGATCCCCATGTCGTTGATCATGCGGATGATGTCTTCCACCTGTTCCGGATCTGAAATATCCTCCGGCAGGTGGTCGTTGACCTCCGCGTAAGTCAGGTAGCCCTGCTCACGACCCAATAGGATCAACTCTTTGATACGAGACTGCTGTTGCGCTTTTCCGGACATAACACCCTATCCACTGAAGGTCTTGGCGGGCAAAAAACAAGCCGAGGATTATACCTGAGCTGTGACCTCACGCGCCAGTTGAGGTCGGGTTTGATGCGCAAACATTGCGGCTGAGTAAATCCCGCAATTGGTTTTTCTCTTCGCTGGTCAACTCGCTCTGGCGAGCTTTGCGCAGAAGTTGTTCCAGGTTTCGCTCGCGTTGGCGGGCGGACAAGCTAGTAATGGTGTCGAAAAACTGTTGTTCAAGGTTGTCTCCCTCTATCAGCCATTCCTTCTCGGCCAGCGCCTTCAACAGGCGCCCTTGCTCGGTGCCGTGCCACCGCGCGATCAACTGGAATGAGTTTAGCTTGGGGTTCTTCTGCACGGCTTCAAGGAGTGCCACCAGCAATTGTGTGTTGCTGTGGTCCTCGGCGGCGAAGTGCCCGGCGTCCTCTACTTTCCCGGCCAGTTGCGGGTGATGCAGCAAGGTGCGCAAGGCGGCCAGTGTTGGTGGTTCGACGGCGGCCGGCACGCGCGGGGCACGTGGCTGGTCGCGATCGCCGCGCTTGCCGTTCTTGTCCCAGGGTTTCTTGTCCCATTTCTTGCCGCCACCGGCGTTCTTTTTCGGCGTCCATTCCTGCTGCGGGGCGTAATCCTGCTGGGGTTGATGATAGTCGGCGAAATCCGGCATCGCGTCGTAATCAATGCCTGGGTCATAGGCTGGCGGCGCCTCTTGAGGGGCGCTGTGGGCCAGTTGATTCATCGCTTCGTTGTTGAGGCCGGTGATTTCGCTCAGGCGTTGACGCATGAGCGTGCGCAGGTTGGCGCCCGGCACCTTGTCGATCAGCGGCGCTGCGAGGGTGGCCATGTGCGCCTTGCCTTCGAGGGAGCGCGGATCGGCTTCTTCGGTCAGTTGCTGGAAAAAATAATCGGCCAGCGGCTGCGCGTGCTGGTTGATCCGTGCACGAAATGCATCGGTACCTTCGGAGCGCACCAGAGTATCCGGGTCTTCGCCCTCGGGCAGGAATAGAAAGCGTGCGCGTCGCCCGTCCTGCAAACATGGCAACGTTGCCTCCAGCGCACGCCAGGCGGCATTGCGCCCGGCCTGGTCTCCGTCGAAGCAGAACAGCACGCTCGGCACCACGCGAAACAGGCGCTTCATGTGTTCTTCGCTGGTGGCCGTGCCCAAGGTTGCAACGGCGTTGCGCAAGCCTTGCTGGGCCAGGGCGATGACGTCCATGTAGCCTTCGACGACAATGATCTCGTCGAGGTTGCGGTTGTTCTTGCGCGCTTCGTACAGGCCATAAAGCTCCTGGCCTTTATGGAACACCGGCGTTTCCGGGGAGTTCAGATACTTAGGTTTGTCATCGCCCAGTACCCGACCGCCAAAGGCGATGATTCGCCCGCGCGTATCGCGGATCGGGAACATCACGCGGTCACGGAAGCGGTCGTAGCGCTTGCCGGTCTCGGCATTCTCGACCAGCAGGCCGGCATCGATCATCGCGCGCTGCTGCAGTGTGTCGCTGCTTAAATGCTTGTACAGATTGTCCCAGCCGGGCGGGGCGAAGCCGAGGCCGAAATCACGGGCAATCTCGCCGGTCAGGCCGCGGCCCTTGAGATAATCCACCGCCGCCTTGCGGGCCGGATGGCTTTTCAGGGCCTGGCGATAAAAATCAGCCGCGGCGGTCAGCAGTGGATAAAGCGGCGAGTCGGTCGGTTGGCGCGGCTTGTGCTGCCGACCGCTTTCCTCGCGAGGGATTTCCATGCCAGCGGCTTTGGCCAGTTCTTCGACAGCCTGGGGGAAGTCCAGGTTGTCGTGGTCCATGATGAAGCCGAGGGCATTGCCGCCCGCGCCGCAGCCAAAGCAGTAGTAGAACTGCTTGTCGGGGCTGACGCTGAAAGACGGGGTTTTTTCTTTGTGGAACGGGCAGCAGGCCGTGTAGTTCTTGCCCGCTTTCTTCATTTGCAGGCGAGAGCTGACCACGTCGACGATGTCGGTGCGGTTCAGGAGGTCGTCAATAAAGCTCTGGGGAATCAGCCCGGCCATGGCGTTCTCATCATCACTGCGCGAAAAAGGGCCCGAGATCAGCAGGCGTCATCGGTTCCTGGTTTTGAGGCACGGAAAACAGGTGGCTCGACCGGGTCGTCTGCTTCATTGCTGTCGGGAAGTGTATCTGCCGATTATCCACTGACGTTAATGACTATCAGTATTCGACTGTATGAATGTGTTGCGCTGAGTCCGGTAACGGCCGGTCTGGCCACGGATAGCTCATCAAGCGGGCACGCAAGCGGGTGCCTTGGGCTGATCGTCGTTAGAGGAATCAGGGTGTGCTCGTCAGTAGCCTTGGAAGGCTCGTCAGAAGAGACGTGCACCGCTGGCAAAAGAGCCAGGTCTGACGCGGTGAAGCGGGTTGTCTAGGTCGCGTCTGCGGCTTTGACAGTGAAGCATCAAGCGTTTTCCGCAAATGCCATAAGCCCGGCTTGAGGGCCGGGCTTGGCAAGAAGCTTGCGACGGACGTCTGTGTATTAGTACAGACGTACGGCGCGGCGCTGTTCGCGCTGAACTTTCTTGGCGTGACGCTTAACAGCGGCTGCTGCTTTGCGCTTACGCTCGGAAGTCGGCTTCTCGTAGAATTCGCGGCTACGAACTTCAGCCAGAACACCGGCTTTTTCGCAGGAGCGCTTGAAACGACGCAGAGCTACGTCGAAGGGTTCGTTCTCTTTTACTTTGACGGCTGGCATCCAGAGCTACCTTCATTCATTACCGGGGTCAACATCCTCGCGGCAAAAGAGCACTTGAAGACGTCGGTTTTTAAGGGTTGCGGATGTTAACCCCTCAACGCTCGGAATGCAAAGCCTCTGATCGAAAACCGCTGGTCGGGGCACAACGCGGCGACTATTATGCGCGCCTTCGAATTCAGCCTCTACAAGGCGCAAACCCATGCTAGTACTGGGATTAGAAACATCCTGCGACGAAACCGGCGTTGCTCTCTACGACAGCGAGCGTGGCCTGCTGGCCGATGCTTTGTTCAGTCAAATCGACCTGCACCGCGCCTATGGCGGCGTGGTGCCCGAGCTTGCGTCCCGTGACCACGTCAAGCGCATGCTGCCCTTGATCCGCCAGGTCCTGGCCGAAGCCGGCTGTGTGCCGACCGAGATCGATGCCATCGCCTATACCGCAGGGCCGGGCCTGGTCGGCGCGCTGCTGGTCGGCGCTTCCTGTGCCCAGGCGCTGGCCTTTGCCTGGGGCATTCCGGCCTTGGGCGTGCACCACATGGAAGGTCACCTGCTGGCCCCAATGCTGGAACCGCAACCGCCGGAATTTCCGTTCGTCGCTTTGTTGGTGTCGGGTGGTCATACGCAGCTTGTCCGCGTGGACGGAATCGGTCAGTACGCCCTCATGGGGGAGTCGCTCGACGATGCCGCCGGGGAAGCTTTCGACAAAACCGCGAAGATGATGGGCCTCAATTATCCGGGCGGACCGGAAATCGCACGGCTGGCAACCCAAGGGGTTGAAGGACGTTTCGTCTTCCCTCGTCCGATGTGCGATCGGCCTGGCCTGGATTTCAGCTTCAGCGGCCTGAAAACCTTCGCGTTGAATACCTGGCAGCAGTGCGTCAGCGCCGGGGACGACAGTGAGCAAGCCCGTTGCGACATCTCCCTGGCATTCCAGCAGGCCGTGGTGGAGACTTTGACCATCAAGTGCAAGCGCGCCTTGAAACAGGCCGGGCTCAAGCGCTTGGTCATCGCCGGCGGGGTGAGTGCCAACAAAGCCTTGCGATTGTCATTGGAAAAAATGCTCGGCGACATGAAGGGCGACGTTTACTACGCCCGGCCGGAGTTCTGCACAGATAATGGCGCGATGATCGCTTTTGCTGGTTGCCAACGTTTGCTGGCCGGCCAGCAGGAAAGCCTGGCGATCAGCGTGCAGGCGCGCTGGCCCATGGAGCAGTTGGCGCCGCTGTGAAGCGTCATTTAAAAATGCCGTTCGCGCCCGGCGAACAGGTCGCGTAGATTGCCCCGGTGGCGCCAGACGATCAGTGCAACCAGCGCGGTCATTGGCAGCAGGGCCGCCGGTTCCTGCCAGGCTAGCAACGGCAGGGTCAGCGGCGTGGCGATCAGCGCGGCCAGGGAGCTGGTCCGAGTCAGGTAGAAGGTCAGCAGCCAGGCGCAGACAGCCAGCAGGGCGGCAGGGGGATAAAGACCCAGCAGCATGCCGGCGGCGGTGGCGACACCCTTGCCGCCACGAAAGCGAAAGTACAGCGGGAACAGGTGGCCGATGACGGCGCAGACGCCGATCCAGGCCTGTTGCTGCAACGAGAGCCCTGCAAGGCTGGCGATCAATACCGGGACAAGGCCTTTGCAGAGGTCGCCAAGCAGGGTCAGGATGGCGAGTTTGCGTCCGGCCAGGCGCAGCATGTTGGTGGCACCGGCATTGCCCGAGCCACTCATTCGCGGATCCGGGCGACCGGTCAGGCGGCTGAGCAAAATGGCGAAGGACAGTGAGCCGAGCAGGTAGGCGAGGATCGCCAGTAACCAAAACATGCTAACCATTCCGGGCGAGGACGCCCTGATTCTAACGGCGCATTGCGCCCTTGTCGTGCTGCGGAGAAAAGTGCTTGGACAGAGTGTTTATCGAGGGCCTGGAAGTCGACACGGTAATCGGTGCCTACGACTGGGAGCGAGGCATCCGACAGTGTCTGCGGCTTGACCTGAGCTTCGCCTGGGACAACCGCCCGGCCGCCGCGGGCGACGACCTTACCCTGGCTCTCGATTACGCCAGCGTTTCGGCGCGTATCCAGGCGTTCGCAGAGCTGGCGCAGTTCCAGCTGGTCGAGACCTTTGCAGAGCGTTTGGCCAAGGAACTCATGGACGAGTTCGAGATTACCTGGCTGCGCCTGAAAGTAACCAAGCCTGGCGCCGTTCCGGCTGCCAGTGGGGTTGGCGTGGAGATCGAGCGCGGATGTCGCTGACACAGGTTTTCCTCGGGCTCGGCAGCAATATCGAGCGCGAAACCCATTTGTCCGCAGGGCTTGAGGCATTGGCCGGTTTTTTGGTCGATATGCGCTGCTCGGCCGTGTTCGAGAGCCAGCCGGTAGGCATCAAGAGCGGTCCGTTCTTCAATTTTGTCGTGTCGGCCTTCACTGACCTACCGCTGATGGAGCTGGATCGCCGGCTCAAATTCATCGAGGCCGACAATGGTCGTTACGCGCCGGACCGCAAGGGTTTGCCGTTGGATATCGACGTGTTGTTGTATGGCGAACAGGTTGGCAACTTCGATGGGTTGATCCTTCCGCGCGCGGAAATCCTCAAGAATGCCTTTGTGCTATGGCCTTTGTCGTTGATTGCGCCGGATCGGATTCATCCGGGCGTGGGCAAGAGCTTTGCAACGTTGTGGGAAGAAGCACAGATCGACCAGGTGCTAGCGCCGGTGGCATTCGAGTGGCGAGGGAAGCAGCTTACGCCGTTGGATCTGCTGTAAAGCGGCGGCCGACGTCGTCAGCTCGCCGCTTCCTTGTAAGCCTTCAGCGTCTTGAGGCGCTCACGCTTGATCGCCTCACCGAGTTCCGGTCCCTTGAAGCCTTTCTCCAGCAACGGTTGCACCGCTACTGCCCGGGCCGCTGACGCAGCGCCCCGCAGATAATCGGCCTGTGGATAACTTCGCTCTTCAAGCCCCTTGCGTCCGCGTGCGTCCATCTCGCATGCGGCGATGAACTCCTCGAAGCGCTGGGGGCGCCGGTACACATCGAAACTCTGCAGCAGCTCAAGCAAAGTGGATGCCTTGAGTTCCAGCGCGCGATGACCATGGGTGTGGTATTGGCCCACCAGTAGCGCCAATTCCTGACAGTCGCGGGGCGCCTTGAAACGCTCGTTGACCGCTTTGATCAGTTTCAGCCCGGTGTGTTCATGGGCGATGTGGCGTGGCCATTCATGCTCGGGCGTCAGGCCTTTTCCCAAATCATGCAACAGGCAAGCCCAACGGACCGACAGCGGCTGCTTGAACCGTGCTGACTGTTCCAGCACGCCTAGGGTATGAGCGCCCGTGTCGATTTCGGGATGATGGGCTTCAGGTTGTGGTACGCCGAACAATGCATCGACTTCGGGCATCAGGACCTTGAGCGCATCACAGTCATGAAGCACTTGAATAAATACCTGCGGCTGGTTTTCCATCAGCGCGCGTGAGATTTCTTTCCAGCTGCGTTCTGCCGTCAGTGCTTCCAGCTCTCCTGAACCGCTGAGTTGGCGCATCAGCTCGAGAGTCTCGTCTGCAACCTTGAAGCCCAGCGGGGCATAGCGCGCGGCAAAACGAGCAACACGCAGGACCCTGAGGGGATCTTCGGCGAAAGCCATGGAAACGTGACGCAGCATCCGTGCTTCGATATCACGCTGGCCATGATAGGGGTCGATGAGATTGCCATGATCATCCTCGGCAATCGCGTTGATTGTCAGGTCCCTGCGGATCAGGTCTTCTTCGAGCGTCACCTCGGGGCTGGCATGGAACACGAAGCCACCATAACCCCTGCCGCTCTTTCGTTCCGTGCGGGCGAGGGCATATTCCTCGCCTGTCTTCGGGTCAAGAAATACCGGGAAATCAGCCCCTACGGGGCGGAAGCCCTTGGCGAGCATTTCCTCGGCGGTGGCCCCCACCACGACCCGATCGATGTCGGTGACGGGAATCCCCAGCAGGCGGTCGCGAACGGCGCCGCCAACTTTGTAGATTTGCATAAAAAACCTCCGTTGGGCCGACAGGATAAACCTTTACGCCGGACCGCCGGAGGCGAAAACGCTATCAAAGATGTATGACGGCCAAGTCCAGGCGGCCGTAGTCTCCTTCGGCTTGTTCATTTCGCGGGGGGACATGATGGGTTTTCATCACCTGTTCGCCTTGCAGGGTTTCGAGGTGGATATCGAATCCCCAGAGGCGATGCAGGTGCTTGAGGACTTCATCGGTTGAATCGCCCAGCGGCTTGCGATTGTGCTGTTGATGACGGAGCGTCAGCGAGCGATCCCCACGGCGGTCGATGCTGTAGATCTGTACGTTGGGTTCGCGATTGCCCAGGTTGTACTGCGCCGCCAGGGTTTCACGGATGATGCGATAACCGCTTTCATCATGGATCGCGGGTACCAGCAGGTCGTCCTTCTGATCATCGTCAAGGATGCTGAATAGCTTCAGGTCGCGGATCACTTTGGGCGAAAGGTACTGCAGGATGAAGCTCTCATCCTTGAAGCTGCTCATCGCGAATTTGATCGTGGACAACCAATCCGACCCGGCCAGCTCAGGAAACCAGCGACGATCCTCTTCGGTTGGGTTTTCACACATCCGCCGAATGTCGCGGTACATCGCAAAGCCCAGCGCATAAGGGTTGATGCCGCTGTAATAGGGGCTGTCGAAGCCGGGTTGGAACACCACGCTGGTATGGGATGTGAGGAACTCCATCATGAAGCCGTCGGTGACCAGGCCCTCGTCGTACAGGTCGTTCATCAGTGTGTAGTGCCAGAACGTCGCCCAACCCTCGTTCATGACCTGAGTCTGGCGCTGCGGATAGAAATACTGGGCGATCTTGCGCACGATCCGCACGATTTCCCGCTGCCAAGGCTCCAGCAGCGGCGCATGCTTTTCGATGAAATAGAGGATGTTTTCCTGGGGCTCGGCAGGGAAGCGCGCGTTGTCCTTCTCGCTGTATTTGTCCGCGCCCTTGGGGATGGTCCGCCATAGGTCGTTGATCTGCTTCTGCAGATGTTCTTCCCTGTCCTTTTGCCTGCGCCGCTCTTCTTCAGCGGAAATCGGATAGGGGCGCTTGTAGCGGTCCACGCCGTAGTTCATCAAGGCATGGCAGGAATCCAGCAAGTCCTCCACGGCGTCGATGCCGTGGCGCTCTTCGCACTGCATGATGTACTGCTTGGCAAATACCAGGTAATCGATGATCGAGCTGGCATCGGTCCACGTACGGAACAGGTAGTTGCCCTTGAAGAAACTGTTGTGCCCATAGCACGCATGCGCCACCACCAAGGCTTGCATGCAGATGGTGTTTTCTTCCATCAGGTAGGCAATGCACGGGTCGGAGTTGATCACGATTTCGTAGGCCAATCCCATCTGGCCTCGGCTATAGGATTTTTCCGTACTGAGAAAATGCTTGCCATAGGACCAGTGGTGATAGCCCAGCGGCATGCCGACCGACGCATAGGCGTCCATCATCTGCTCGGCGGTGATCACTTCAATCTGGTTCGGGTAGGTGTCCAGGGCATAACGGTCCGCGATACGACTGATTTCGCGGTCGTAGGCCTGGATCAGTTCAAATGTCCATTCGGAACCGGTGGAGATGGGCTGGCGCTTCTGCTCTTTTTTGGCGGTCATGTCACTAACCTGCGCTGGAAGAGTTCACGGAAGACCGGGTAGATATCCCCGGCCGAGACCAGTTGCTGTTGGGCAAACGTGTCGGAAAAGGCTTCGGCGATGCGTTCGTATTCGTACCACAGGGCCTGATGTTCGCGTGGAGTTATTTCCACATAGGTGTAGTACTGGACGAACGGCATGATCTGGTTGATCAGGATGTCGCGGCAAATGGGCGAATCGTCGTTCCAGTTATCCCCGTCGGACGCCTGCGCCGCATAGATATTCCATTCGTTGGCTGGATAACGTGCGGCCATGATTTCCTGCATCAACTTCAAGGCGCTGGAAACAATGGTGCCACCGGTTTCCCGGGAATAGAAAAATTCTTCTTCGTCGACCTCCCGGGCGCTGGTGTGGTGACGGATGAACACCACGTCGATCTTGTCGTAGTTCCGCTTCAGGAACAGGTACAACAGGATGAAGAAGCGCTTGGCAATGTCCTTGGTCGCTTGGGTCATGGAGCCGGATACGTCCATGAGGCAGAACATCACGGCCTTGGAACTGGGGTTTGGCTGCTTCACCAGCAGGTTGTACTTGAGGTCGAAAGTATCCAGGAACGGCACGCGGTGGATGCGCGCGCTGAGTTTCTCGATCTCCGCTTCCAGGTCCTGAATGTCGCCGAAGTTATCGGGTTCCTCGCGCTTGAGACGGGCCAGTTCTTCCTTGGCTTCGCGCAGTTTCGCCCGGCTGCTACCTGACAGGGCGATGCGGCGGGCGTGGGCTGAGCGCAGGGTGCGGATGATGTTGATGCGCGAGGGGTTGCCCTCGTTGCTGATACCGGCCCGCACGGTCTTGAAGGTGTCTGTGCCCGTCAGGTTGCGTTTGACCAGGTTCGGCAACTCCAGGTCCTCGAACATGAATTCAAGGAATTCCTCCTGGGTAATCTGGAACACGAACTCGTCCATGCCTTCGCCGGAATTGCCAGCCTTGCCAGGGCCTTTGCCTCCGCCCCCACCGGGTGGGCGAGGGATGTGCTCGCCGCTGGTGAATTCCTTGTTTCCAGGGTGCACGACGGTCTGCTTGCCGCCGCGGCCATGGTGAAGCACCGGCTCGTCGATGTCGCGACCGGGAATGCTGATTTGTTCGCCGTGTTCCATGTCGGTAATGGAGCGGCGGCTGACCGCCTCTTCGACGGCTTTCTTGATGTGATCACGGTAGCGCCGCAAAAAACGCTGGCGGTTCACCGTGCTCTTGTTCTTGCCATTGAGGCGTCGGTCGATCACATAGCTCATAGGCCCCTCCGGGGGAGCTTCAAGTCGTGAGCTACAAGCTGCAAGCAAAAGCAGGCTCACGCGCTTTTCTCTTGCAGCTCATAGCTTGTAGCTTGTCGCTGTACTACTGCGATTTCCGGACCCGCAGGTACCACTCGGACAGCAGTCGTACCTGTTTGTCGGTGTAGCCACGTTCGACCATGCGTGTAACGAAGTCGTTGTGTTTTTGCTGGTCCTCCTTGCTGGCCTTGGCGTTGAAGCTGATGACGGGCAGCAGGTCTTCGGTGTTGGAGAACATTTTCTTCTCGATGACCACCCGCAGCTTCTCGTAGCTGAGCCACGTAGGGTTCTTGCCGTTGTTGTTGGCCCGGGCGCGCAGGACGAAGTTGACGATCTCGTTGCGGAAATCCTTCGGATTGCTGATGCCCGCCGGTTTCTCGATCTTTTCCAGTTCCTCGTTGAGCGCCACGCGATTGAGGATCTCGCCGGTTTCCGGATCACGGTATTCCTGGTCCTGAATCCAGAAATCTGCGTACAGCACGTAGCGATCGAAGATGTTCTGACCGTATTCGCTGTAGGATTCCAGGTAGGCGGTCTGGATTTCCTTGCCGATGAACTCGATGTAGCGGGGCGCCAGGTATTCCTTGAGGAAGCGCAGGTACCGCTCGCGGGTTTCCGCCTGGAATTGTTCCTGCTCGATCTGTTGCTCAAGCACATACAACAGGTGGACCGGGTTGGCGGCGATTTCATGCGGATCGAAGTTGAAGACCTTGGACAGGATCTTGAACGCGAAACGAGTGGAGAGGCCGTTCATCCCTTCGTCCACGCCCGCGTTGTCGCGGTATTCCTGGATCGACTTGGCCTTTGGATCGGTGTCCTTGAGATTTTCGCCGTCGTAGACCCGCATCTTCGAATAGATGTTGGAGTTTTCCGGCTCCTTGAGGCGCGACAGCACGGTGAACTGGGCCAGCATCTTCAGTGTGTCGGGCGCGCAATGGGCCTTGGACAGCGAGCTGTTGAACAGCAGCTTGTCGTAGATCTTCACCTCGTCGGTGACCCGCAGGCAGTAAGGCACCTTGACGATGTAGATCCGGTCGATGAAGGCTTCGTTGTTCTTGTTGTTGCGGAAGGTGTGCCATTCCGATTCGTTGGAGTGCGCCAGCAGGATGCCGCTGAACGGAATCGCCCCCAACCCCTCGGTGCTGTTGTAGTTACCTTCCTGGGTGGCGGTCAGCAACGGGTGGAGCACCTTGATGGGCGCCTTGAACATTTCGACGAATTCCATCAGGCCCTGGTTGGCCCGGCACAGCGCGCCAGAATAGCTGTAGGCGTCGGCGTCGTTCTGTGGGAATTCCTCCAGCTTGCGGATATCGACCTTGCCCACCAGGGCGGAAATGTCCTGGTTGTTTTCATCCCCAGGCTCGGTCTTGGCGACCGCAATCTGGTTGAGGATCGATGGGTAGAGCTTGACCACCCGGAACTGGCTGATGTCACCGCCGAACTCGGCCAGGCGCTTGGTGGCCCATGGCGACATGATGGTGTTGAGGTAGCGGCGCGGAATGCCGAAATCTTCCTCGAGAATGGCGCCATCTTCGGTGGCGTTGAACAGCCCCAGCGGGGACTCGAACACCGGCGACCCCTTGATGGCATAAAAGGGCACTTTCTCAATCAGTTGCTTGAGCTTCTCGGCCAGTGATGATTTACCGCCGCCGACGGGGCCGAGCAGGTAGAGGATTTGTTTCTTCTCCTCCAGGCCCTGGGCGGCATGGCGGAAGTAGGACACGATCTGCTCGATGCATTCCTCCATCCCGTGGAAGTCGGCAAAGGCCGGGTAGCGGCGGATCACCTTGTTGGAAAATATCCGCGAGAGCCTCGAGTTGGTCGAGGTATCCAGCAGTTCCGGTTCTCCAATGGCCAGCAACAGACGCTCCGCGGCCGATGCGTAGGCACTGCGGTCCTGCTTGCAGAGTTCGAGGTATTCCTGCAGCGAGTACTCCTCCTGCCGCGTGGACTCGAAACGTTGCTGGAAGTGGCTAAAAATACTCATGACGTCACCTCGCTCGATACGTGGAGCCGGTGTCGGATCAATCAGTCGATGCTGGACAGCCGCTGGGAACCCAGTTGCCGTTTTACCCCCCAGAATGCTTCCAGGAATATCGACTCCTGGAAGCTGACTCCCGATGACCCGCGCGCCGGTGTACCGGCTCTCCCCTGTTTTGGATGGCCTGAGGCTAAGGATAGTTCGGAATCTGAGAGGTAAAGGTGGAATACGTAATTAGTTATGGCAGACCGTTCGTCTGCCATCGCCCAAGCCCGCGGTTCGCGTGGGCTTGCACGGCATAAAAAATTATTCGTGGGAGCCTTGCTCGGTTTCTCCAGGGTAAGTCGAGCGCCACAGCTCAAAACCACCGTCCAGGCTGTAGACGTCACTGAAGCCCTGGCTGATCAAGTAGGCCGCCGCACTCTGGCTGGAGTTGCCGTGGTAGCAGACCACGATGGTAGGCGCATCGAGATCAGCGGCCTGGATGAAAGCATGAAGGGAATGATTATCCAGATGCTTGGAGCCACTGATGTGCAAAACTGCGAAAGTGGCGGGGTCGCGCACATCGACGACGACGGCGCCTTGTTCACGCAGGGCGTGGGCCTGTTCGGGAGGGATGCGTTTGAATTCGGTCATTTAGGACTCCTGTGGCCTGAAGCGCAAAGCCGATCAAAGGGCAGTGCCGGCCGGCAATGATGCGGTGGTCGATAGATGTGGTTTGGGGCGGCCTTTATCGTCGCAATCGCAGCGCAGCAGTTCGCCGGTGTCGACGTTCATCAGCGTCAACGCGCTGCCCCATACGCAGCCGGTATCGAGGGCAAAGACCCCGGGCTCGTCGCTTTGACCTTCAAGGGCCGCCCAATGACCAAAAATGATCTTCAGGTTACGGGTCTTGCGTTCCTTGTGCTTGAACCATGGCGCATAACCGGGTGGGGCGGTCTCGATGCCTTCCTTGCCCTTGAGATCCAGCTTGCCGTCGCGTGTGCAGAAACGCATGCGGGTGAAATAGTTGGTAATGACCCGAAGGCGGGCCGCGCCGGTCAGGTCATTGTCCCATTTGACCGGTTCGTTGCCGTACATGCCGTCCAGGTAGGGGCCGAACAGGTTGTCGTCCCGTAGCGCCTGCTCCACTTCGCTCGCGCACTTTAATGCCTTGCGCAGGGACCATTGGGGCGGAATGCCGGCATGGACCAGTGCAAGGTTGCGCGTCTCGTCGTAATGCATGAGCTTTTGCTGGCGCAGCCATTCGAGCAGCTCGACGCAATCAGGCGCGTCCAGGATCTCTTTCAAGGTATCGGATTTTTTCAGGCGCTCGATGTTCTGCCAGGCGGCCAGCAAGTGCAGGTCGTGGTTGCCAAGCACGCAGACCAGCGAATCGCGGATGCCATGGAGAAAGCGAAGGGTTTCGAGTGATTGCGGGCCGCGGTTGACCAGGTCGCCCACCAGCCACAGCGTGTCTTTTTGTGGATCAAACGCTACCCGTTCCAGCAGGCACTTGAGCGGGTCTAGGCAGCCTTGCAGGTCGCCCACCGCATACGTGGCCATCAGTGCAGCGCTCCGGGCACCGCCAGGCGAAAGGGCTTGATGATGGCGTCGAAGCGTTTACCGTCTTCGGCCAACATCTGGTAGGTACCCTGCATGGTGCCGACCTGGGTGGTCATCACCGTGCCGCTGCTATAGCTGTGGCTTTTACCTGCGTCGATCAACGGTTGCTGGCCGACCACGCCCTCGCCGCGGACTTCCTCGACGTGTCCGTCGCCATCGGTGATGACCCAGTGTCGCGACAATAGCCTGGCCGGCAAAGAGCCGTTGTTGCGCACCGTGATGGTATAGGCGAAAGCGAAACGGTTGTGTTCGGGTTGCGACTGTTCTGCCAGAAAGCGGGTGGCGACGCTGACGTCGACCTGATAACGAGGATCGGACATGCAAAAAGGCCTTAAGCGGGACGCGGACATGACTCAAGAGATTAGTCTAGGCCACGTATCGGGTAGTAAACCAGACCGGCGTACTGCCCGATAGCGGTCGTGGCCTGTTAGTTGGCAGCCGTCGAGGGCGTGACTTGTTCGCTGAGCTTGTCGGCCAGGCGCACGAAAGCCGCCAGGTCCAGCTGCTCGGGACGCAGGCTGCCATCGACGCCGGCGGCTTCGATCTCGGCGCTGCTGAGCAACAGCTTCAAGGTGTTTCGCAGGGTTTTGCGACGCTGGTTGAAGGCTTCGCGCACGACGCGTTCCAGCAAGCGATGATCCTTTGCCGGATGCGGCAGGACCGCGTGGGGGACAAGCCGGACGATGGCGGAGTCAACTTTCGGTGGTGGGTTGAACGCGCCAGGCCCCACGTTGAACAGATGATCCACGCGGCAGTGGTACTGGACCATGATCGACAAACGCCCCCAATCGCCGCCGCCAGGACCGGCGGCGAGGCGCTCGACCACTTCCTTCTGCAGCATGAAGTGCATGTCGCGGATCAGGCTGGCATTGTTCAGCAGGTGAAAAATCAGCGGCGTGGAGATGTTGTATGGCAGGTTGCCCACTACTCGAAGGCTGCCCGGCGCGGCGTTCAGGCTGTTGAAGTCGAATTTCAGCGCGTCGCCTTGGTGCAGGTTGAAGTTGCTCTTGCCGGCGAATTGCTGGTTAAGGATCGGGACGAGGTCCTTGTCCAGTTCCACCACGTCCAGTTGTGCGCCGCTGCCGAGCAAACCTTCGGTCAGGGCGCCTTGGCCCGGCCCGATCTCGAGCAGGCGATCATCCACCTTGGCATTGATGGAACGCAGGATGCGATCGATCACGCCAGCGTCATGCAGGAAGTTCTGGCCGAAGCGCTTGCGCGCGCGGTGTTGGTATTGCTCGGTCATAAATGGGTCTCGGCCATCTGGTAGGCGGTTTCCAGTGCGACTTGCAGGCTGCCGGTGTCGATCCTGCCGCTGCCGGCCAGGTCCAGGGCAGTGCCGTGGTCCACCGAGGTACGGATGATGGGCAGGCCCAGGGTCACGTTGACCGCCGCGCCGAAGCCTTTGTACTTCAGCACGGGCAGGCCCTGGTCGTGGTACATCGCCAGCACCGCGTCGCAGTGCTCCAGATATTTGGGGGTAAACAGAGTGTCGGCCGGCAGCGGGCCACGCAAATCCATGCCCTCGCTGCGCAAGCGTTCCAATGTAGGTTCAATGATGTCGATTTCTTCGCGGCCCAGGTGTCCGCCTTCGCCGGCATGGGGGTTCAGCCCGCACACCAGGATACGAGGCTGGGCGATGCCGAATTTTTCCCGGAGGTCGGTGTGCAGTATCCGCGTGACCCGTTCCAGGCGTTGCGATGTTACGGCGTCGGCGACATCCTTCAGGGGCAGGTGAGTGGTGACCAGCGCCACGCGAAGACCTCGGGTGGCGAGCATCATCACCACTTGCGCGGTCTGGCTCAGGTCGGCCAGGAACTCCGTGTGGCCGGAAAACGGTATGCCGGATTCGTTGATCACGCCCTTGTGCACCGGGGCAGTGATCATGCCAGCGAAGGCTCCGTCCAGGCAGCCCTGGCCTGCGCGGGTCAGCGTGTCCAGGACGAACGCCGCGTTAGCGGTGTCCAACTGTCCCGTCACGACCGGGGCGCCCAACGGGGTATCCCAAACATACAGGCAGCCGGCAGGCGCCGGAGCATCGGGCCAGGCATCCGGCGTGACCGATAGCAGGTCGACCGCCACCCCCAACTGCGCGGCCCGCTCAATGAGCAGATCGCGGCTGGTAATGGCAATCAGGGGGTGCGGCTGGGCTTGCGAGGCGAGCAGCAGGCAGAGGTCGGGACCAATGCCGGCTGGTTCGCCGGGGGTCAGCGCGAAACGCTTGGGTTTCACTGCGCTGCCTGGTCTGCGCCAGGGAGTTTGATTTCGACGTAGGCTTCGTCGCGAATCTGGCGCAGCCAGGTTTGCAACTCTTCGTCGTATTTGCGGTTACGCAATACCGTCATGGCCTGCTGCTCGCGCGCCTGGGTCGTGCTGTCGGTGGCGCGGCGGCCAAGGACTTCCAGCACGTGCCAGCCATAAGGGCTCTTGAACGGCTTGGACAGTTGGCCCTGCGGTGTTTCGGCCATGACCTGGCGGAATTCGGGAACCAGCGCATTCGGGTCGACCCAGTTCAGGTCGCCACCGTTCAGGGCCGAACCCGGGTCTTCCGAGAAGCTCTTCGCCAGCTCGGCGAAGTCCTCGCCAGAAGTGATCCGTTCGTAAAGCTTCTCGGCCAAACGCTTGGTTTCGGCTTCGCTGCGGATTTCACTCGGCTTGATCAGGATGTGGCGAACATGTACTTCGTCGCGAACCTGGGTGCCGCCACCGCGTTTTTCCAACAGCTTCAGGATGATGAAACCGCCGGGTGTACGGGCTGGCTGGGTGATGTCACCCACGGCCATGGAACTGAGCTCGCGGTCGAACGGAGGGGGCAGCTGAGCGGCTTTGCGCCAGCCCATGTCGCCGCCTTCCAGCGCGTTCTCGCTGGCGGAACGCGCCACGGCCATCTGGCCAAAGTCAGCGCCTTGCTTGAGTTGCTGGTAAACGTCCGTCGCCTGGCGATACGCACTCTGGATCGCTTCGGAGTTGGCGCTTTCCGGAGTGGGGATCAGGATGTTTGCCAGGTGCAGCTCTTCGGACAGCTGCATTTTGCCCAGGTCGGAAGCGAGAAAGTTCTTCACTTCCTGCTCGGACACCTGGATGCGTTCGGCCACACGACGCTGACGTACACGGCTGATGACCATCTCGCGACGGATCTGGTCGCGGGCGTCGTCAAAAGACAGGCCGTCGCGAGCCAGGGCGGCGCGGAACTGGTCGATGGTCATGTTGTTGCGCTGGGCAATGGTGCCGACAGCCTGGTTCAGCTCTTCATCGGTGATGCGGATGCCGGAACGTTCGCCAATCTGCAATTGCAGGTTTTCAACGATCAGGCGCTCAAGCACCTGCTGGTCCAGCACGCCCGGTGGTGGCAAGCCACCGCCACGCTTGGCAATGGTTTGCTGGACTTCATGGACACGCTGGTCCAGTTGGCTTTGCATGACCACGTCGTTGTCGACGATGGCCACGACCTTGTCGATGGATTGCACCGCGGCGTTGGCCGCGGTACCCAGGAACAGCGCGCCCAGCATCAGCGGGCGCAGACAATCAGAAAGCTTGGTCTTCACGTTCACGATAACCTTGAATGCCTTTGTCGAGGAAACTCTCTACCTTGGCGCCGGTGAGGCCGCCGAGTCCCTTCAGAACAATTTGGAGGAAGACGCCGTGGTCGCCTTTTTCGTTTTCCGGGGCGGCTTGACTGAACTCTTCATAGTCGACCCAGTAACGGTTGATCAGGCGCAGTTTCCAGCAGCAGTTGTCGTATTCGAAACCACCAAAGGCTTCCAGGGTACGGTTGCGGTTGTAGTCATACTGCCAGCGGCTGATGGCGTTCCACTGCGGCACGATCGGCCAGATGACCGAGAAGTCGTGCTGCTTGATCTTGTAGTAGTCCTTCACGTAGTCCGCATCACCCGGCCGACCATAGTCGCCACCGCCCACTTGCCATTGGCCTGTGGCCTCGTCGTAGCGGACCTGGTCGTTGCGATAACGGTAACCGGCATTGATGACCTTGTTCGGGTTGTCTTCCGGCTGGTAATGGAACATCGCGCTGCCCGAACGAGGGCTGTGGGTGTCCGGGTCCCAGTTGTAGGTCGCCGTGGTGCGCCAATCGCGGTTCCAGCGATATTCGTATTCCAAGGCATATGGGGAGACGTCGGATTTTGCGTCTTCACGCGTATCAAAGTCGATGCCAGGTAATTGAACCTTGCGATCCTTGAAGTAAAAAGCCTGGCCGACGGCGAGACGTTGGCGTTCGAAACCGTTCTCTTCAATCCATCGGCTAGTCACGCCCAGGGACAGCTTGTTCTCGTCGCCGACACGGTCGGAGCCGGTGAAGCGATTATCTCGGAACAGTGAGGAATAGCTGAAGGTCGATTCGCTGGTATCGAACACTGGGATATCGCTCTGGTCCTTCTCTGGTACATAGAGATAGAACAGGCGGGGCTCCAGGGTCTGGCGATAGTTGGTGCCGAACCATTGAGTATTACGGTCGAAATAGAGACCGCTGTCGATACTGGCGATTGGAACACTGCGGTTAGGCGTGCTGTCGTAGCCGTTTCCAACGGCGTTCTTGCCTGTGCTATCGAGATCCAAATCGTATTGCGTGTACTGATACTTGAGCGATGGCTTGATATAGCCATAGCTAGCCGTCATCGGCAGGCTGACAACTGGCGCCAGGTTCATACGGTCGCCGTTGGCTCGTGCCAAGCCTCTAACGCGAGTATCGAGAAAGTCCTCGCTGTTACCGTCTTCATCGGTGTATTGACCGGTCCGCAAATCACGATCAAACCGCACCAGCTCGGTCTTGTACGCGAAATCCAGACCATACGGATGTTCGGGCAGAGAGCCGTTGAAGGTGATCTGAGGCAAGCGGTTATAAGGCGTGATCTTCGAAATCGTCGCCATCTGGTAAGCCTGGGCATTCAACCGCGCGGTGTAGTTGTCACCGCGATAGCTGACGGCACCTTGCTGGTTCACATAGTCCCGCGATTCCACGCCGATCTGGTCGGTCTGGAGATCCTGGAAGTAGTACGGATCGCTGATCTTGGTGTAGTCGACTTCCGTCAGCACGCGCGAATCGAGGCCGCCCTTGTGCTGCCAGTTGTACATGTAGCGGGTCTTGTCGTAGTCGGTCTGCCCGCTACGCTCATCGTCTTCATCGTTGAGGTACGCGGCGCCGAACTGACCTTCACTGGATTTGGTCAGGTAACGGAATTCGCCTTCCATCAACATTCCGCGCTTGCCCATGTAGCGTGGGTACAACGTGGCGTCGTAGTTTGGCGCCAGGTTGAAATAGTACGGGGTGACCAGCAGTAAGCCGGTATCGCTGCCGCTGCCAATGGTCGGCGGCAGGAAGCCGGACTGGCGACGGTCGTCGATCGGGAAATAGATGTACGGCGTGTACAGGACCGGAATGTCCTTGACCCGCAATGTCACGTTGGTTGCAGTACCGAAACCGGTGGCCGGGTTCAAGGTGATGTTGTTGCCCTTGAGTGTCCAGGCGTTGCTGCTCGGTTCGCACGTGGTGTAAGTGCCGTCCTTGAGACGGATGATCGCGTTCTCGGCGCGCTTGGCATACAGCGCATTACCGCGGATGCGCGACTTGTGCATCACGTATTCGGCGTTGTCGACCTTGGCTTCGCCGGTGTCCAGCTGCACATCGGCGTGGTCGCCGACGATCAGCGCACCGTTGTCGCGAACCCGTACGTTGCCATTCAGCTCGCCACGGTTCTCGGCCTGGTACAGGCTGGCCTCGTCGGCTTCGACCTGCATGCTGCCCTGGCGCATGACCACGTCACCGGCCAGGGTCGCTACCTGCTGCTCCTGCTCGTAGCGCGAGGCCTTGGCGCCCAGGAAGGTCGGGGCGTCGCTTTTGGCCGTCTTGTCGTTCATGCCAGGACGCGTCGGTTCGATATACGCGCCAGCGCAGTAGGGACCGGTTTCAGCCAGTTGAGCGGGCGTGAGGTTCTCGCGCGGAACCCAGTCCAGGTGACTGTAGTCTGCACTGCGCGACTTCAGGCCACGGCCCTTGGCTTCGGTGACCAGCATCGGCTTTTCACCGGCTTCTTCGCCAGAACCGCTTTCGGCCGGGGCGCTGCCGCTATCGGCTACTGCGCTGCCTTCATGCACGGGGCGCGGCGGCAATGCAGCGGCCGGCGTCTTGGGTGAACAGTCCCAGGCACCCGAAGCGGAGACGGAGCAGTCATACTGCTGCGCCGCGACGACGAATGAAGAGGCCAAAGGTTGCAGGGCCAGCAGACTGCCGGTGACCAGCAACGGAAATTTTTTACGAAACGCGGGGGATTTCAATGCCATCTTATTAGTCCGGGCTTCCTGCGTGCCATCTGCCCGCGGTGTGGGCCGCACGCCTCTCGATGGTCTGAAAAAGATGCTGGATAATAAAGCATGACCCGCTTGACGGCTAGCGCCGTCGGAGACCCTTGCAATGCCTGACCAAGATGTACGCTTGCAACACCTGAAAGTTTGGCTCGATGAGCAACTACCGATCCTTTTCACCCAGCAAGGTTGGGGCGCCGTGCCCCCGGCCACATTGACCGCGGCCAGCAGCGACGCGAGTTTCCGGCGGTATTTCCGTTGGGAAGGCGCGGGCCGCAGCTTGATCGTGATGGACGCGCCGCCGCCACAGGAAAACTGCAAACCCTTCGTCGATATTGCTTTTTTGCTGGCGAAATCCGGCATCAACGTGCCAAAAATTTATGCTGAAGACCTCGAACGCGGTTTTCTTTTGCTCAACGATTTGGGCAACCGGACGTATCTGGACGTGATCGACGGCGAAAATGCCGACGATTTGTTCCGCGATGCCCTGCAAGCCTTGTTGGCGTTTCAGCAACTGCCGATGGTGGCGCCACTGTCCAGCTATGACGTTGCTTTGCTGCGTCGCGAACTGGAGCTGTTCCCGGAGTGGTACGTCAAGCGCGAGCTGGGCATCGAACTCGATGCGACCCAGCAACAACTTTGGCAGCAAGCGTCCGAGCTATTGATCAACAGTGCCCTGGCCCAACCGAAAGTACTGGTGCACCGCGACTACATGCCGCGCAACCTGATGCTCAGCGAGCCCAATCCAGGCGTGCTGGATTTCCAGGATGCGGTTTATGGCCCGGTGACTTACGACGTGACCTGTCTGTTCAAGGACGCCTTCCTCAGTTGGCCCGAGGAGCGTGTGCGTGGTTGGCTGGAAAATTACTGGCAAGAAGCCGGTGCCCTCGGCATTCCGGTCCAGCCGGATTTCGAGGATTTCCTGCGCGCCAGCGACTTGATGGGCGTACAGCGCCATCTGAAGGTGATCGGCATCTTCGCGCGTATCTGCCATCGCGACGGCAAGCCGAGATACCTGGGTGATGTACCGCGGTTCTTCGCTTATATAGAAGCGGTCATCGCTCGTCGTCCTGAATTGGCGCCGCTTGATGAACTGCTTTGCAGCCTGCGGCAATCGGCCGGAGCGACCGCATGAAGGCGATGATCCTGGCGGCAGGCAAGGGCGAGCGCATGCGGCCCCTGACGCTGACCACGCCCAAGCCTTTGATCCGCGTCGCCGGCGTTCCCTTGATCGAGTATCACCTGCGCGCGCTGGTTGCCGCCGGCTTCAGCGAGGTGGTGATCAATCACGCCTGGCTCGGCCAACAGATCGAGGATTACCTGGGAGACGGCTCGCGGTTCGGCGTGCGCATTGCCTATTCGGCGGAAGGCGAGCCATTGGAAACCGGTGGCGGCATCTTCCGCGCGCTACCGCTGTTGGACGACGAAGCGTTCGTGGTGGTCAATGGCGACATCTGGACCGACTTCGATTTCGGCACCTTGCATCGGCCGCTCGACGCCATGGCCCATCTGGTGTTGGTGGACAATCCCGAGCATCACCCCGGCGGGGATTTCATCCTGGCCGACGGAAAGGTTCATGAAGGCGCGCCGACGGCCGACAAACTGACCTATAGCGGGATCGCAGTCCTGCACCCGCGGCTGTTCGACGGTTGCGTTGACGGCGCGTTCAAGCTTGCGCCGTTGTTGCGCCGGGCCATGGCCCTGGAACAGGTCAGCGGCGAACGCCTGGACGGGCATTGGATAGATGTCGGGACTCATGAACGCTTGGCGCAGGTTGAAACATTGATAGAAGCGAGCCGTTGATATGTGGTGGCCAGGGACTCTGATCGGAGCGGGAGCGGGCTTTGCCATAGCCAGCATCCCGGGGGCCATGCTCGGCGCACTGTTGGGACAGGCGCTGGATCGGCGCCTGGACCTGCACAGCTGGGCGCAAGTGCGTGAGCGCCTGGGCGGTCGTCCGGCGTTGCGCAATGATGAATTGTTGTTCGTGTTGCTCGGACGCCTGGCGAAAAGCGATGGGCGCGTCGTCGATGGGCATATCCAGCAGGCTCGCCAAGAGATGCGCGCGCTCGACTTGAGCGAGCCGGCGCAACGTCGCGCCATCGCGGCGTTCAACCGGGGCAAGTCCGAGCACGATCGCTTGCGCGGTTATCTGCGCCGCCTCGCCCTCCAGCCCCATGCGGCTGAAGGCGTGCTACGGGCTTGCTGGCGGATGGTGTGGGCCGATGGCCGCGCAGGTGCGAGTGAGCGCGAGTTGCTTGCCCAATGGGGCAAGTGGTTGGGCTGGACGCCGCAGCAGGTCCAGGCGCTGGCGATCGATTACGAACCGCAGAAACTGTCGCGACCCAACAGCGGCGTGACTTACCAGGAGGCGTTGCGGCTGCTGGGCGTTTCCGCCACCAGTGAGCCGTCACAGATAAAGCGGGCTTACCGTCGGCTGCTCAGCCGCCACCACCCGGACAAGATCGCCGGTAGCGGGGCGACGCCCTTGCAGGTGCGTGAAGCGACTGACAGGACCCGGGAGCTGCATAACGCCTATAGGCTGATTCGCGAACGGCGGGATTTCCGCTAGCCGAGCGTCGAGCAATTGTGGCGAGGGGATTTATCCCCGCTGGAGTGCGAAGCGCTCCCAAAACCATTCATCAGGGAGTTTCTGACACCCGCATCGACAATTTGGGGCCGCTTCGCACCACGGCGGGGATAAATCCCTCGCCACAATAATGGTCCACTTGAAGCGTTAGTCCGTTTGTGGATTCAACCAACCCCGAACCCGCCGGAACAACTGTTCCTGCTCCGCCGTTGCGTTGGGCAACGCCTTGAGGGCGACCTGGCTGAAATTCGACCCCTTCAATCGCTTGCTCGCTTGCAGGCGTTCCAAGGCCGCGTTGCGATCCAATGGTTTGTCCATATAGAAGATGTCGGCGGTGGCCAGCTTCAGGGTGGGCGTCAGCTCGGCCAGGCCCGGCGTGGCGGTGACGGGCGTTTGGGCCGCGACCATCACGAAGCGTTCGATCTGCGCGGGCTGCTTTTCGCTGAGGTAGCGCGCCGCCCAATAGGCACCAGTGCCGTGGCCCAGCAGCACGATGCTGCGGGCGCTCTGCTGTTCGGCGTAGGCCAGCGCCGCATCGATGCGGGCAAAAATCCGTTCGGCGTCGGCCTTGGCATGTTCTTCACCGGTTTCGGCGATGGCGGGATCTGCCGCATCGGCTTCGCCCCCGGCCACTTGCTCGATGGGGGCGGCGGTGGTGGCGTCCGGCGCTGCGGCCGCTACGTCCGCCGGTTTGGTTTCGGGCGGTGTTTCCACGGTGCGGGGTGCGATGACGTCGCTTTGCAGGTCCGGCAGCGTGATACTCAGGCTGCCCCATTCGGCATCCGGCAACTTTTTGCGCAATGGGCCGATTGCTTGAGGCCAGTCAGCTGTTTCGCCTGCGCCGGGGATTATGATGACCGCGCCCTTGGGATCGCTGGTGTTGGCTGGCTTCCACAGCGCAAGAAAAGCATCGCTGCCGGTTTGTAGCTGTTGTTGTTCCTGGGACGGGACCTTTCGTGCAAGCGCCGCCGCTTCTTCCTGGCTACGCTCGAGCAAGGGTTGACGTTCGGCCGGCTTCTCTTCGGCGGGTTGTTCCGCAGCGGCGGGGGCTGGTTCGCCGGCGTGCACAGAAAATGCACTCGGCAGGATCAGCGACAGGCACAATGCTGGCAACGCCAGGCGATAAACAAAGGGCATCGGATATTCCATGACCAGAAGTATTTCCGGCAGCCTAATGGGTTGGTCAGTATTTGTCAGTGCGTGAGACTTCGATGATGCGTTTTTGCTGCCTGTGGGTTATCGGCTGTTTATGGCTTCCCTTGATGGCCTGGGCCGCGCCTGCGCCGCAGACCCATGACGTGCAACTCAATGGCGTCCAGCGCCAGTGGTTGGCGGAGCATCCGCAGCTACGGGTCGGCCTGGTGCTGCAGGCACCGTACGCGCAATACGACCGGCGCTTGCAGCGTTTGTCCGGTACCAACGTCGAGCTGATGCAGTGGTTGGGCAAGGCTTTGAACGTCGAACTGACCTGGCGCAACTTTCAGGACGTTGCGCAACTGGAAGAGGCGGTGCGTGATGGCGAGGTGGATGTCGCCCCAGGCCTGACCCAGACTCCGGTGGGGCTCAGGCTCTGGCAATTTTCCGACCCTTATATGCGTGTACCGCAACTGATCGTCGGCGCGCAGAAAGGCGCCGAAGGCGTGGAATTGGAGAAGCTCGACACTCAGAGCCGGGTTGCGGTGCGCATGCCCAGCGCCACCGCCGACTATCTGCGCAGCAACTATCCGGCGCTCAATTTGCAGGGTGTGCCGATGGAGCGTGAAGCCTTGCAGCTGTTGCTGACCCAGCAGGCCCGATACGCGGTGGTCGACGAGGCGCAGCTTGGACGGCTGATGGTCGAGCCCGAATTCGCCGAGCTGGCGGTGGTGGGCGACATCGGTTCGCCGCAATTGCTGCGGGTGGCCACACGCCGGGACTGGCCGCAGTTGGCCGAGATCATCGACAGCGCCTTGCAGGCCATCCCGGCGAAGGATCTGGAGCAACTGCACAGCCGCTGGCTCAAGCCAAAATATCCGCGCCTGACCGAGACCCCGGGCTTCTGGCAGAACCTGACGCTGTTGCTCCTGGCAATGCTGCTCAGCAGCGTGGCCATCGTATTCTGGCAGCGCCGCCAGCAGCGCTCGGTGGAGCGTCGCCTGCGTGCCGCGCGGGAAGACATCGCCCAACGCACCGCCAGCGAAGAAGCCTTGCGCTTGACCCAGTTTTCCATCGACCAGAGCACCGTCGGCATCCTCTGGGTCAACTGGGACAGTCATGTGCGCTACGCCAACCGTGCTGCCGAAACCATGCTCGGCTACGCGCAGGGCGCGATCATCGACCGGCCGCTGATCGACTTCGAGCCGGGCCTGCACATGGACCGCTGGCTGAACCTGTGGAAGCGTGCCCGTGCCAGTGAGGAGGGGCCACAGAGTTTCGAGACCGAGTGTGTGCGAGCGGACGGGAGCATCCTGCCGGCCGACGTTTCCTTGAGCTTCCTGCGTTTTCGTGATGCCGAATACCTGGTGGTCTACCTCAACGATGTGACGGAACGTCGACGTGCGCTGGCGGCTCTGCGCGAAAGCGAGGCGCGCCTGCAGGGCATCGCCGCCAACGTTCCGGGAATGGTCTTTCGCCTGGAGCGGGCATCGGTGACCGGACAGATCGACTTTGCCTACATCAGTGAAGGCAGCGAAAGCCTGGTGGGTTATTCCCCGGCAACCCTGGCCCGTAGCGATACCGGGCTGCGCAGTCTGGTGCACCCCGAAGACAAGTCTGGCTATCACCGTTCCCAGGACCAGGCGCTGGACAGCGACAGCGATTGGTCTTGGCAGGGACGTATCCTGACCCGCGAAGGCCTGGAGCGCTGGGCCGAGATCAAGGCGATCACCCGTCGCCTCGAAGATGGCGCCTACGTCTGGGACGGTATCGTCTGGGACATCACCGAAAGCAAGCGCATCGAACTGGAGCTGGCCAGTTCCCGGGAACAATTGCGTGAACTGTCGGCGCACCTGGAAAGCGTACGGGAAGAGGAAAAGGCGCGGATCGCCCGGGAAGTCCATGATGAACTGGGTCAGATGCTGACGGTACTGAAGCTTGAAACTTCGATGTGTGAATTGGCCTACGCACAACTCGATCCGGGCCTGCAGGAACGGCTCAACAGCATGAAGCGCCTGATTGCCCAGCTGTTCCAGTTGGTACGCGACGTGGCGACGGCGCTGCGCCCGCCGATCCTGGACGCCGGTATCGCCTCGGCCATCGAATGGCAGGCCCGGCGTTTCGAGGCGCGTACGCAGATCCCTTGCCTGGTGCAAGTACCTGACAACCTGCCGCCCTTGAGCGACGCCAAGGCCATCGGCCTGTTTCGGATACTCCAGGAGGCGCTGACCAATGTGATGCGCCATGCCCAGGCGCATACCGTAGAGTTGACGCTGGTGCAGGAAGACGACCAGTTGTGTCTGGCAGTCAGCGATGACGGTGTAGGATTCATTACTGACGCGGGACGGCCAACATCCTTTGGCCTGGTTGGCATGCGTGAGCGCGTGTTGATCATGGGCGGGCAGTTGACCCTCGACAGTGAGCCGGGGGAGGGCACGACCTTGTCGGTGCGCGTGCCATTACATGAGGCTTGATGGGATACACAAAACCTGTGGGAGCGAGCCTGCTCGCGAAGATCCTGAACCTGGAGAAGAACGTGATCCGTGTACTGGTAGCCGAAGACCACACCATTGTCCGCGAAGGCATCAAGCAGTTGATCGGCCTGGCCAAGGATCTGGTGGTGGTGGGGGAGGCGAGCAATGGCGAACAGTTGCTCGAGACCCTGCGCCACGTGCCCTGCGAAGTGGTGTTGCTGGATATTTCCATGCCGGGGGTCAATGGCCTGGAGGCGATCCCACGGATCCGGGCGCTGAACAATCCGCCGGCGATCCTGGTGCTGTCGATGCATGACGAGGCGCAAATGGCCGCGCGCGCCCTGAAGGTCGGTGCCGCCGGCTACGCCACCAAGGACAGCGACCCGGCCTTGCTGCTCATGGCGATTCGCAAGGTCGCCGCGGGCGGGCGCTACATTGATCCGGACCTGGCCGACCGCATGGTCTTCGAAGTTGGCCTGACCGACGCCCGGCCGCTGCACTCCCTGTTGTCGGAGCGCGAATTTTCGGTCTTCGAACGCCTCGCCCAGGGCGCCAACGTCAACGACATAGCCCAGCAGTTGGCCTTGAGCAGCAAGACCATCAGCACCCACAAGGCACGGCTGATGCAGAAGCTCAACATCACCTCGCTGGCCGAATTGGTGAAATACGCGATGGAGCACAAGTTGCTCTGACCCCCATCATCGTCCCCTTGTGGGAGGGAGCTTGCTCGCGATAGCGTCAGATCATTCAGCACATAGGTAGCTGACAGACCGCCATCGCGAGCAAGCTCGCTCCCACAGGGTTAGTGTTGGCATATCCATTTGCGACACGCCCCAGCAGCGCTTTTGCCCCTACTTGCAGCTCGCCGCTCGAAACCCACCGCTGCATTTATCCAATCCCGCCATCCGTGTAGGGCAATCCCTACCCCGACTCTTCCATCCGGCTGAGGCGATTCTCTCCTGCGCCCCGATTTGCGCGGGCCCCAGGCTCCACTAGGCTTGATTCACAAGCAGTCATCAATACAAAAGGTGCGGGTATGAGCCAGGTCGATTCAAGCGCGGGGACCAGCGATGTGCTGGTCAGCTTTCGTGGTGTGCAAAAGAGCTACGACGGCGAGAACCTGATCGTCAAGGACCTCAACCTGGACATTCGCAAAGGCGAATTCCTGACCCTGCTCGGCCCCTCCGGCTCGGGCAAGACCACCAGCCTGATGATGCTCGCCGGTTTCGAGACCCCGACCGCTGGCGAGATCCAGTTGGCCGGTCGCTCCATCAACAACGTGCCACCGCACAAACGCGACATCGGCATGGTGTTCCAGAACTACGCGTTGTTCCCGCACATGACCGTGGCCGAGAACCTGGCCTTTCCCTTGACCGTGCGCGGCTTGAACAAGAGCGACGTCGGTGACCGGGTCAAGCGTGTCCTGAGCATGGTGCAGTTGGACAGCTTTGCCCAACGCTATCCCGCACAGTTGTCCGGCGGCCAGCAGCAGCGGGTGGCCCTGGCCCGGGCGCTGGTGTTCGAACCGCAGTTGGTCCTGATGGATGAGCCTCTCGGCGCGTTGGACAAGCAATTGCGCGAACACATGCAGATGGAAATCAAGCATCTGCACCAGCGCCTCGGCGTGACCGTGGTCTACGTGACCCACGACCAGGGCGAAGCCCTGACCATGTCCGACCGCGTAGCCGTGTTCCACCAGGGCGAGATCCAGCAGATTGCCCCGCCGCGCACACTCTACGAAGAACCGAAAAACACCTTCGTCGCCAACTTCATCGGCGAAAACAACCGCCTCAATGGACGCCTGCACAGCCAGACCGGCGATCGCTGCCTGGTGGAGCTGGGGCGCGGAGAGAAAGTCGAGGCCCTGGCCGTCAATGTCGGCAAGCCTGGTGAGCCGGTCACGCTGTCGATCCGGCCGGAGCGGGTAAGCCTTAACGGCTCCAGCGAACAATGTGTCAACCGCTTCTCAGGGAGGGTGGCGGAATTCATCTATCTGGGCGACCACGTCCGGGTTCGCCTGGAAGTCTGCGGCAAGAATGACTTCTTCGTGAAACAGCCGATTGCCGAGCTCGATCCCGCGCTCGCCGTCGGGGACGTGGTTCCGCTTGGCTGGCAAGTCGAGCATGTGCGTGCGCTCGATCCCCTTCTAGAGGCGAACTGATCGCCCCCTGCTGTACCAACACCAACCCTGCACGTGGAGAGAACAATAAATGTTGAGATCCCTGAAGTTCACAGCCCTGACACTGGGCATGATGGGTGCGGCAAGCGCGATGGCGGCGGGCCCGGACCTGACCGTGGTGTCTTTCGGCGGGGCGAACAAGGCGGCTCAGGTCAAAGCCTTCTACGCACCGTGGGAAGCGGCCGGCAACGGCAAGATCGTGGCGGGCGAATACAACGGCGAAATGGCCAAGGTCAAGGCCATGGTCGATACCAAGAGCGTTTCCTGGGACCTGGTGGAAGTCGAGTCGCCGGAATTGTCCCGTGGTTGTGACGAGGACATGTTCGAACAACTGGATCCGGCCCTGTTCGGCAAAGCTGAAGATTACGTCAAGGGCGCCATCCAGCCTTGCGGCGTAGGGTTCTTCGTATGGTCGACCGTGCTGGCCTACAACGCCGACAAACTCAAGACCGCCCCGACCAGTTGGGCCGACTTCTGGGACACCAAGCAATTCCCCGGCAAGCGCGGCCTGCGCAAGGGCGCCAAGTACACCTTGGAATTCGCCCTGATGGCCGACGGCGTAGCGCCGAAAGACGTCTACAAAGTGCTGGCCGGCAAAGATGGCCAGGACCGCGCATTCAAGAAACTCGACGAACTCAAGCCAAACATCCAGTGGTGGGAAGCCGGCGCCCAGCCGCCGCAATACCTCGCTTCCGGTGACGTGGTCATGAGCTCGGCCTACAACGGCCGGATCGCCGCGGTACAGAAAGAAAGCAATCTGAAAGTGGTGTGGAACGGCGGCATCTACGACTTCGACGCCTGGGCCATCCCGCGTGGCCTGGACAAGACCCGCGCCGAAGCTGCGAAGAAATTCATCGCCTTCTCGGTGGCTCCGCAGCAGCAGAAGACCTACTCGGAAAACATCGCCTACGGCCCGGCCAACACCCAGGCCGTGCCGTTGCTCGCCAAGGATGTCCTGAAAGACATGCCGACCACCCCGGAAAACATCGCCAACCAAGTGCAGATCGACGTCAGCTTCTGGGCTGACAACGGCGAGCAACTGGAGCAGCGCTTCAACTCCTGGGCGGCGAAGTAACCCGACGGTCTGAAACTGGACGAGATCCATGTGGGAGCGAGCTTGCTCGCGATAGCGGTCTGTCAGGCACATCAATCTTGAATGTGCCGCAGCCATCGCGAGCAAGCTCGCTCCCACAGGCTCTTTCATCGACCCGGGTGTTTCAAAAGAACAGAGGCGGCTCGCCGCCCCTGTAACGATCAAGAAGATTTGCGGAGTTCGCCATGGCCATCGCCGTTCCAATGAACGCGGGCACCAGCCCCACACTCAAGCAGCGGCTCAAGCGCGCCGAGCGGGTCAACCGCTGGAAGGCCCAGGCCCTGATCGCGCCGCTGGTACTGTTTCTGCTGCTGGTGTTCCTGGTGCCGATCGTCGCGCTGCTGTTCAAAAGCGTCAGCAACCCGGAAGTCGTGGGCGCCATGCCGCGCACCGTCGCTGCCGTCGCTGCCTGGGACGGACGTGGTTTGCCCGGCGAGCCGGTGTACAAGGCTGCCAGCGAAGATCTGGCTGAAGCCCGCAAAAATCAAACGCTGGGCGACTTGTCCAAGCGACTGAACATGGAATCGGCCGGCTATCGCAGCCTGCTGACGAAAACGGCCCGGGCGCTGCCGTTCGCGACTGAGCCCGCCTCTTATAAAGAAGCATTGGAAGGCCTCGACGAGCGTTGGGGCGATCCGGCGTACTGGCAAGTGATCCGCCGCAACACCAGTAACGTCACGCCGTATTACCTGTTGGCGGCTGTCGACCACCGCATCGACGATCTCGGCGAACTGGCGCCAGCCACCCCCGACCAGGCGATCTACCTGGACATCTTCACCCGTACTTTCTGGATGGGCCTGGTGATCACCGCGATCTGCCTGGTACTTGCCTATCCGCTGGCCTACCTGCTGGCGAACCTGCCGTCGCGTCAAAGCAACCTGCTGATGATCCTGGTGCTGCTGCCGTTCTGGACTTCGATCCTGGTGCGGGTGGCGGCGTGGATCGTGCTGCTGCAGTCCGGTGGGTTGATCAACAGCGCGTTGATGGCCATGGGTGTCATCGATAAACCGCTGGAGCTGGTGTTCAACCGCACCGGCGTCTACATCTCGATGGTCCACATCCTGCTGCCGTTCATGATCCTGCCGATCTACAGCGTGATGAAGGGCATCTCGCCCACCTACATGCGGGCGGCGATTTCCCTGGGCTGCCACCCGTTTGCCAGTTTCTGGCGGGTCTACTTCCCGCAGACCTATGCAGGTGTCGGCGCCGGGTGCCTGTTGGTGTTCATCCTTGCCATCGGCTACTACATCACCCCGGCGCTGCTGGGCAGTCCGAACGACCAGATGGTCAGCTATTTCGTCGCGTTCTACACCAACACCAGCATCAACTGGGGCATGGCGACGGCGCTCGGCGGGCTGCTGTTGCTCGCGACCATCGTGCTTTATCTGATTTACAGCTGGCTGGTGGGCGCCAGTCGCCTGCGCCTGAGCTAAGGGGAGATCTGAAATGCTGAGTCCTTACATGTCCCCCGTCGAACGGGTGTGGTTCTACAGCTTGCGCATACTTTGCGGGCTGGTCCTGTTGTTCCTGATCCTGCCGGTGCTGGTGATCATTCCGTTGTCGTTCAACTCCGGCAGCTTCCTGGTCTATCCGCTGCAGGGCTTTTCGTTGCAGTGGTATCACGACTTCTTCGCTTCGGCGGAGTGGATGCGGGCCTTGAAGAACAGCATCATCGTTGCCCCGGCGGCTACATTGCTGGCGATGATCTTCGGTACGCTGGCGGCCATTGGCCTGACTCGCGGCGATTTCCCGGGCAAGGCGCTGGTGATGGCACTGGTGATTTCCCCGATGGTGGTACCGGTGGTGATCATCGGCGTGGCGAGCTACCTGTTTTTCGCACCGCTGGGCATGGGTAACAGCTTCTTCTCCTTGATCATCGTCCACGCCGTGCTGGGCGTACCGTTCGTCATCATCACGGTCTCGGCGACGCTGCAGGGTTTCAACCACAACCTCGTCCGGGCAGCTGCAAGTCTCGGGGCGTCGCCATTGACGGCGTTTCGTCGGGTGACCCTGCCGTTGATCGCCCCAGGCGTGATCTCTGGAGCGCTGTTCGCCTTCGCGACGTCGTTTGACGAGGTGGTCGTAACCCTGTTCCTGGCCGGCCCCGAGCAGGCAACGTTGCCACGGCAGATGTTCAGCGGTATCCGCGAAAACCTCAGCCCCACCATCGCGGCGGCGGCGACGTTGCTGATTGCCTTCTCGGTGATCCTGCTGCTGACCCTGGAGTGGTTGCGTGGGCGTAGCGAGAAGCTGCGCACCACCCAAGCCTGACGGCCTGCGTTGGCCCTGTGGGAGCGGGCTTGCTCGCGAAAGCGGTGTATCAGTCGACATAAATGTTGAATGTTCCGCCGCTTTCGCGAGCAAGCCCGCTCCCACATTGAATTTGCGGTGTATCTGAGCTCAATCGCAGCCAACCCTCAATCCCGAGCTATCCTTGTGCCAGCCCATACTCGAACAAGAGGCCGCGCACATGAGTCTTTCCTCATTCAAGATCGCCCACAAACTGATCACCGGTGCCGCTGCCATCGAGCAACTGGCCGCCGAGTTGACGCGCCTGGACGTCGACAATCCACTGATCGTGACCGACGCAGCGCTGGTCAAGTCCGGCACGGTGGAACTGGCGCTGCAGCACCTGGGCGGACGCGACTACGAGATTTTCGACCGGGTCATGCCAGACCCGGAAATCGCCATCGTCGAAGATTGCATGCAAGCCTACCGCGACGGTGGCCATGATGGACTGATCGGCCTGGGCGGCGGCAGTGCCATCGATATCGCCAAGTGCGTGGGCGTCTACGCCGGTTACCACGGCGAGCTGCAGGATATGTTCGGTGTCGATCAGGTGCCGCGCAAAGGCCCGCCGATGATCGCCATTCCTACCACCGCCGGTACCGGTTCGGAAGTGACCAACGTGGCGATCCTCTCCGACAAGGCCGCCCAGCTGAAAAAAGGCATCGTCAGCGATTATCTGTTGCCGGATGTGGCGCTGGTCAGCCCGCAGATGACCCTCACATGCCCGCGCGGCGTAACGGCTGCCAGTGGCGTCGACGCGCTGGCGCATGCCATCGAGGCCTACCTGTCGCTCAACGCCTCGCCGATTACCGATGCACTGGCCATTGGCGCAATCAAGCTGATCACCCGGGCTCTGCCCAAGGCCTACGCCAACCCTAACCATCTGCAAGCCCGCGAAGACATGGCCACCGCCAGCCTGATGGCCGGCATGGCGTTCGGCAATGCCGGGGTGGGGGCGGTGCATGCGCTGGCTTATCCGTTGGGCGGGCGTTTCCATGTATCCCACGGGGTCGCCAATGCGTTGCTGCTGCCCTATGTAATGGAGTGGAACAAAATGGCCTGTGTCGAGCGCATGCGCGACATCGCCGAGGCCATGGGCATCAGGACCGCTCACCTGAGCGACCTTGAAGCCGCTGACGAGGCTGTCGATGCGATGGTCGCCTTGTGCGCCGCGGTGCAGATCCCCCAAGGCCTGAGCGGCCTGGGCGTGACCGAGGACGTGATCCCGTCCATGGCGGTGGAGGCTGCGGGGATCGAGCGCCTGATGCGCAACAATCCGCGCCAACTGAGCGCCGCCGATATCGAGAAGATCTACCGCGCGGCGTATTGATCGACTGTCACGGTGGGCGCGCCAAATCTTGAGGTATACAATGCGCGCCATCGTGATTTCGCTCAAAACAGGTGCGTCATGCAGCCCTTCGCTATTGCTCCGTCGATTCTCTCCGCCGACTTCGCCCGCCTGGGCGAGGAAGTGGACAACGTTCTGGCCGCCGGGGCCGACATCGTGCACTTCGATGTCATGGACAACCACTATGTACCCAACCTGACCATCGGCCCGATGGTCTGCGCGGCGCTGCGCAAGTACGGCATCACCGCGCCGATCGACGCGCACCTGATGGTCAGCCCGGTGGACCGCATCGTCGGTGATTTCATCGAGGCGGGCGCGACCTACATCACCTTCCACCCGGAAGCCACGCTGCATGTTGATCGCTCCCTGCAACTGATCCGCGAAGGCGGTTGCAAGGCCGGCCTGGTATTCAACCCGGCTACGCCGCTGGACGTATTGAAATACGTGATGGACAAGGTCGACATGGTCCTGCTGATGAGCGTCAACCCTGGCTTCGGCGGGCAGAAATTCATCCCGGGCACCCTCGACAAGCTGCGTGAAGCTCGCGCATTGATCGATGCCTCTGGGCGTGACATCCGCCTGGAAATCGACGGCGGCGTGAACGTGAACAATATCCGTGAAATCGCTGCGGCCGGCGCCGACACCTTTGTCGCCGGTTCGGCGATCTTCAACGCGCCGAACTACCAGGAGGTGATTGCAAAAATGCGCGCCGAACTGGCCCTGGCGCGTCCATGAGCGGCTTCGAGCAGCTGTTTCCCGGCAGCCTGCCGCGCCTGGTGATGTTCGACCTGGATGGCACGCTGGTCGATTCGGTACCGGATCTCGCGGCCGCCGTGGACAGCATGCTGCTCAAGCTCGGACGCCCACCCGCCGGCATCGACGCGGTGCGCCAGTGGGTGGGCAACGGTGCGCCGATGCTGGTGCGTCGGGCCCTGGCCAACCACATCGATGCCCAAGGCGTCGATGAAGCCGAAGCCGAACGGGCGATGGAACTGTTCAATGAAGCCTACGAAGGCAACCACGAACTGACCGTGGTCTACCCCGGTGTGCGTTCCGCGCTCAAATGGCTGCACAAGCAAGGCGTGGAAATGGCGCTGATCACCAACAAGCCGGAGCGCTTCGTCGCGCCGCTGCTGGACCAGATGAAAATCGGCCGTTATTTCCGCTGGATCATCGGCGGCGATACGTTGCCGCAGAAAAAACCCGACCCTGCGGCGCTGTTCTTCGTGATGAAAATGGCCAACATCCCGGCCTCACAGTCGTTGTTCGTCGGTGATTCGCGCAGCGATGTACTGGCGGCGAAAGCGGCAGGCGTCAAGTGCGTGGCGTTGAGCTACGGTTATAACCATGGCCGGCCGATCGCCGAAGAGTTTCCGACGTTGGTGATCGATGACTTGCGTCTGTTAATTCCCGGTTGCCTGGACCCGGCCGCTGAGATAACGTTGCCCGACGCTGTTCAATCCTCTTCTGGAAACGCCATCGTGGTGGTCACTCGCAAACTCTGGATGAAAGTCATGAAGGCCCTGGCCCGCTGGCGTTGGCGCGCCTGACTTGATCCTGGCCGGTTATCCGGCGCGTTTGCATACCTGACTGTCAGCTCCTCTTGCCACGAGGCACCCCATGATCCGCGAAGAATTCCTGCGTCTAGCCGCTGCCGGCTACAACCGCATCCCGCTCGCCTGCGAAACCCTGGCCGACTTCGACACGCCGCTGTCGATCTACCTCAAGCTGGCCGACCAGCCCAACTCCTACCTGCTCGAATCGGTGCAGGGCGGCGAGAAATGGGGCCGTTATTCCATGATTGGCTTGCCGTGCCGTACGGTGCTGCGGGTGCATGGCCATCGCATCAGCGTGACCCACGACGGCGTCGAGATCGAAAGCCTCGACGTCGAGGATCCGCTGGCGTTCGTCGAATCCTTCAAGGCCCGCTACAACGTGCCAACCATCCCGGGACTGCCCCGTTTCAACGGTGGCCTGGTCGGATATTTCGGCTACGACTGCGTGCGCTACGTGGAAAAACGTCTCGGCACCTGCCCGAATCCTGACCCGCTGGGCGTGCCGGACATCCTGCTGATGGTCTCCGACGCTGTGGTGGTCTTCGATAACCTCGCCGGCAAGATGCATGCGATTGTCCTGGCAGACCCGTCCCAGGAAGATGCCTACGAGCAAGGTCAGAAAAGTCTGCAGGCGCTGCTGGAAAAGCTCCGTCAACCGATCACGCCGCGCCCAGGCCTGGATTTCAGCAAGCAGTCGGCCGCCGATCCGGTGTTCCGTTCCAGCTTCACCCAGGATGACTATGAACGGGCCGTCGATACCATCAAGGAATACATCCTTGCCGGTGACTGCATGCAAGTGGTGCCGTCGCAACGGATGTCCATCGACTTCAAGGCGGCGCCCATCGATCTCTACCGGGCGTTGCGCTGCTTCAACCCGACGCCCTACATGTACTTCTTCAATTTCGGCGATTTCCACGTCGTGGGCAGTTCGCCGGAAGTGCTGGTGCGGGTCGAAGACAACCTGATCACCGTGCGACCGATCGCCGGTACTCGCCCCCGTGGCGCCACGGGAGAGGCGGACCGGGCCCTCGAAGAGGACCTGCTGTCGGACGACAAGGAAATCGCCGAGCACCTGATGCTGATCGACCTGGGGCGCAACGACACCGGGCGTGTCTCGGAGATCGGTTCGGTAAAACTCACCGAAAAAATGGTCATCGAGCGCTATTCCAACGTGATGCACATCGTGTCCAACGTTACCGGGCAGTTGAAAGCCGGGTTGACGGCCATGGACGCCTTGAGGGCGATCCTGCCGGCCGGCACGTTGTCGGGCGCACCGAAAATCCGCGCGATGGAAATCATCGACGAACTGGAACCGGTCAAGCGCGGTGTGTACGGCGGGGCGGTGGGTTACTTCGCCTGGAACGGCAACATGGACACCGCCATTGCGATTCGTACCGCGGTCATCAAGAACGGCGAACTCCACGTACAAGCTGGCGGTGGCATCGTTGCTGACTCGGTGCCGGCATTGGAGTGGGAAGAAACCCTGAACAAGCGTCGGGCGATGTTCCGTGCCGTGGCGTTGGCGGAGCAGACTTCAGGCGACTGAAGCCCTCCCTCGACAACCTGTGGCCAAGGGCTTTCCCGCCCCAACGGCCGTTTTTAAAGTCAGTGAATCAAAAGGTTGCTACGCCATGTTGCTGATGATCGATAACTACGACTCCTTTACCTACAACGTTGTGCAATACCTTGGCGAACTCGGTGCCGAGGTCAAGGTGGTGCGCAACGACGAGCTGACCATCGCCGAAATCGAGGCCCTCAAGCCCGAGCGCATCGTCGTCTCCCCTGGCCCGTGTACGCCGACCGAAGCGGGCATTTCCATCGAAGCCATCAAGTATTTTGCCGGCAAGCTGCCGATCCTCGGCGTGTGCCTGGGCCATCAGTCGATCGGCCAGGCGTTCGGTGGCGATGTAGTGCGCGCCCGTCAAGTCATGCATGGCAAGACCAGCCCGGTGTTTCATGAAGACAAGGGTGTATTCGAAGGCCTGAATCATCCGCTTACCGTCACCCGCTACCACTCCCTCGTCGTCAAGCACGATACGCTGCCCGACTGCTTGGAGTTGACTGCCTGGACCCAGCTCGAAGACGGTTCGGTCGACGAGATCATGGGGTTGCGACACAAGACGTTAAATATCGAAGGTGTGCAATTCCACCCTGAGTCTATCCTCACTGAACAGGGCCACGAGCTGTTCGCCAACTTCCTCAAACAAACCGGCGGCACGCGCTAAGGACTTTTCATGGATATCAAGACAGCCCTGAACCGTATCGTCGGCCAGCTCGACCTGAGCACCGAAGAAATGCGCGACGTGATGCGCGAAATCATGACTGGCCAATGCACGGATGCGCAGATTGGTGCGTTCATGATGGCCATGCGCATGAAGAGCGAGAGCATCGACGAAATCGTCGGCGCCGTGACCACCATGCGGGAACTGGCAGACAAGGTCGAACTCAAGACGCTGGACGGCGTGGTGGACGTGGTAGGGACTGGCGGTGATGGTGCCAATATCTTCAACGTGTCCACCGCCTCGGCATTTGTCGTCGCTGCGGCGGGTTGCACTGTCGCCAAGCATGGCAACCGTGCAGTCTCGGGCAAGAGCGGCAGTGCCGACCTGCTGGAGGCTGCGGGTATCTACCTGAACCTGACCCCGGTTCAGGTGGCTCGCTGTATCGATAGCGTGGGCATCGGCTTCATGTTCGCCCAGACCCACCACAGTGCCATGAAGCATGCCGCCGCGCCCCGTCGGGAGTTGGGCTTGCGCACGCTGTTCAATATGCTCGGCCCGCTTACGAATCCGGCCGGTGTGAAGCATCAGGTGGTGGGAGTGTTCAGCGAGGCGTTGTGCCTGCCTCTGGCCGAGGTATTGCAGCGTCTGGGCAGCAAGCACGTGCTGGTGGTCCATTCGAAGGATGGCCTGGATGAGTTCAGCCTGGCGGCGCCCACCTTCGTGGCTGAGCTAAAAAATGATCAGATTACGCAATACTGGGTCGAACCTGAGGACCTGGGCATGAAGAGCCAGAGCCTCCATGGGCTGGCAGTGGATGGCCCGGCCCAGTCGCTGGAATTGATCCGCGATGCCTTGGGGCGCCGTAAGACCGAGAATGGCCAGAAGGCAGCCGAGATGATCGTGCTCAACGCGGGTGCCGCGTTGTACGCCGCCGATCATGCCAGCAGCCTCAAGCAAGGTGTCGAGCTCGCCCATGATGCGCTGCACACCGGCCTGGCCCGTGAAAAACTGGAAGAATTGGGCGCGTTTACCGCCGTATTCAAAGTGGAGAATGAAGGATGAGCGTGCCAACGGTTCTGGAAAACATTCTGGCTCGCAAGAAGCAGGAAGTCGCCGAGCGCAGTGCCCGGGTCAGCTTGGCCGAGTTGGAAAACCTCGCACGTTCGGCCGATGCGCCTCGCGGCTTTGCCCAGGCGCTGATCGAACAGGCGAAGAAGAAGCAGCCGGCGGTGATTGCCGAAATCAAGAAGGCCTCCCCGAGCAAAGGTGTGATTCGCGAGCATTTCGTTCCGGCCGACATCGCCAAGAGCTACGAGAACGGCGGCGCGACCTGCCTTTCGGTGCTGACCGATGTGGATTTTTTCCAAGGCGCCGACGACTATCTCAAGCAGGCGCGGGCGGCATGCAAGCTGCCGGTGATCCGCAAGGATTTCATGATCGACCCGTACCAGATCGTCGAGGCCCGGGCCTTGGGCGCCGATTGCGTGCTGTTGATCGTTTCCGCCTTGGACGACGTGAAGATGGCCGAGTTGGCCGCGGTTGCGAAGGGCGTCGGCTTGGATGTGCTGGTGGAAGTCCACGATGGCGAAGAGCTGGAGCGGGCCCTCAAGACCCTGGATACCAAGCTGGTCGGCGTGAACAATCGCAACCTGCACACCTTCGAAGTCAACCTGGAAACGACCTTGGACCTGTTGCCGCGAATCCCCCGTGATCGGCTGGTCATCACCGAAAGCGGCATCCTCAACCGGGCCGATGTCGAGTTGATGGAAATCAGCGACGTGTATTCGTTCCTGGTGGGCGAAGCGTTCATGCGGGCCGAAAGCCCGGGCATGGAGTTGCAACGGTTGTTCTTTCCCGAGCGCAGCGTTCCGGTGACTGGCTCGACGTTGGACTGAACGAATGTCTCCCGCCATTTCCTTTACTGTCGAAAACGGCTTGCAAGCCGAACAGGACTTGCTGGCGAGCGTTTGCGCCGGTGACACTGAGTCCGGCTTGCTGTTCTGGCAACCGAATGACCGCGCGCTGGTCATGCCGCGTCGCCTGAGTCGCTTGCCGGGATTCGACATCGCCTGCGAAGTATCAGCCGCCCATGGCTGGCCGGTACTCCTGCGCGAAACCGGCGGCGAGCCGGTGCCTCAATCAGCTGCGACGATCAATATCGCGCTGGTCTACGCACCGCCACGCAGTGAAGGCGATCATGGGCGGATCGAAACCGCCTATCGTCGGTTGTGCGATCCCATCTGCCAGTTGCTCGATGAATTGGGCGGGGTGGCGTCGCTAGGGGAAGTGGCGGGCGCTTTTTGTGATGGGCGCTTCAATGTCAATCTGGACGGTCGGAAGATGGTAGGCACCGCCCAGCGTTGGCGACAGAGCAAGGGAGGGCAGCGTCCGGTAGGGCTGGTGCATGGCGCACTACTGCTGGACGACGAGCGCGAAGCCATGGTCGCGGCGGTCAATCGTTTCAATGAAGCCTGTGGCCTGGAGCAACGCGTGCGTGCCGAGAGCCATATTGCCCTTCATGAAAAATTTCCCGCGCCCCACGCCCTGGAGCGACTCGAGACTTTGTATCAGGAACTGCTGGACAGTCTCTAGCGGGTGCCGAAGACCACCATCGTCTTGCCTTTGACGCTGACCAGGTTGCGTTCTTCCAGGTCCTTGAGCACACGTCCAACCATCTCGCGGGAGCAGCCGACAATGCGGCCGATTTCCTGACGCGTCACTTTGATCTGCATCCCGTCGGGGTGGGTCATGGCGTCGGGCTGCTTGCACAGGTCCAAAAGGCAACGGGCGACACGACCGGTTACGTCGAAGAAGGCGAGGTCGCCTACCTTGCGCGTGGTGTTGCGCAGGCGCTGTGCGATTTGTCCGCTGAGGACGAAAAGGATGTCCGGATCCTGCTGCGACAGCTCCCGAAATTTGCTGTAGCCGATTTCTGCGACTTCGCATTCGACTTTCGCCCGCACCCAAGCGCTGCGCTCTTGCTCCTTGCCGGCCTGTTCGAACAAACCCAACTCGCCGAAGAAGTCCCCCGAATTGAGGTAGGCGATGATCATCTCCCGTCCTTCATCGTCCTCGATCAGGATAGTGACTGATCCCTTGATGATGAAGAACAGCGTGTCGGAACGGTCCCCCGCACAAATGATGTTGTGCTTGGCGGGGTAGCGGCGACGCTGGCAATGCATCAAGAGCTTGTCGAGATTCTTGATCTTGGACGTGGGAGTAATGGCAACCATGGTTGTGTCCCGAAAAACTGCGCGGTTTGGTGGTCTGATTGTTATGAAGGCGAATAGCTATCGCAAAAGCTGGCCATACGCCAGCGACTGGGCGCCAGCTTAACAGAGGCGTCTTAATTAATTTGAGAATTTACCGAGTGTAATCTGCGCCGGGCGCCCTCAGGCGGGAGCAGCCATTACCGGGGGCTGTGCTAAGCTGGCGCCCCCTTTTTATGACAGTGGAGTCTTGACGATGAAGGCACGCATCCAATGGGCTGGCGAAGCCATGTTCCTCGGTGAGTCGGGCAGCGGTCATGTGGTCGTCATGGATGGCCCGCCGGACGCCGGAGGTCGGAACCTGGGTGTTCGGCCAATGGAAATGCTGCTGCTGGGTGTTGGTGGCTGCAGCAATTTCGATGTGGTCAGCATCCTCAAGAAGTCGCGCCAAGCGGTCGAAAGTTGCGAAGCCTTCCTGGAAGCCGAGCGGGCGACCGAGGATCCGAAGGTTTTCACCAAGATCCATATGCACTTTGTGGTGAAGGGCCGGGGGCTGAAAGAGGCCCAGGTCAAGCGCGCCATCGAGCTGTCGGCCGAGAAATATTGTTCGGCCTCGATCATGCTCGGCGCCGCCGGTGTTGAAATCACTCACGATTATGAAATCATCGAATTGGGTTGAATCGACATCCAACCATCACAAAAGCGGTGCAAGCTCTGGCGATCAGAAGCTGACGTCTGCATAATGCGCCACTTTTTTCAGGGCAGTGATCGGCTTGCGGCCGGTCCCTTGCCTGGACAGACAACCAAAATCGCCATCGCGAAGAGGTGTTAACCGTCCTACGCAGGTGCGTCGTTCGCATCTGACGGGCATGCTTGATCACGCGGCCAGGCCGCAATACACAGAGAGTTTTCAAACGGTGAAAAGCAAACTCAAGCTCCATGGGTTCAATAACCTGACAAAGACCTTGAGCTTCAACATCTATGACATCTGCTATGCGGAAACCCCGCAAGACCAGCAGGCCTACGTCGAGTACATCAATAAAGAGTACAACGCCAAGCGCCTCACGCAGATTCTCACGGAAGTTGTCGATATCATTGGTGCCAACATCCTGAACATAGCAAGTCAGGACTATGAGCCCCAGGGCGCCAGCGTGACTATCTTGATTTCGGAAGAGCCGGTGACACCGACCGACAGCCAAATCGAAGAGTCCCCGGGCCCGTTGCCTGAAATTATCCTGGCCCACCTCGACAAGAGCCATATCACTGTCCACACCTATCCGGAAATCCATCCAGTGGATGGCATCGCTACGTTCCGAGTGGACATCGACGTGTCGACCTGTGGGGTCATTTCACCGCTCAAGGCACTCAACTTCCTGATTCACCAATTCGATTCCGATATCGTGACCGTGGATTATCGCGTACGTGGGTTTACCCGGGACGTGGAAGGCCACAAGCACTTCATCGATCACGAGATCAATTCGATCCAGAACTACCTCTCCGAAGACACTCGCGACGCGTACCAGATGACGGACGTGAACGTGTATCAGGAGAACCTGTTCCACACCAAAATGCTGCTCAAGGACTTTGAGCTGGATAACTACCTGTTCGGCGACGCCACGAGCAATCTGTCTGCTGAACAGCGTGGGCAGGTGGAAGAGCGGGTCAAGCACGAAATGCTGGAAATTTTTTACGCGCGCAATATGCCGCGCTAAAGTTTCGGCTATGAAAAAAGGCGACTGTCCATGGACAGCCGCCTTTTTTCGTTTTGGAAGGCCTCGTTCCGCTTTCGCTATCAGATCCGATAAGTACTCTTGGTCATGACTTTGGCCAGCAGGCTCATGCCAAATTTGACGGGGGCCGGGAAGCGGAAGCCGCCGGCTTCCAGAGCGCTTTCGGCGTGGTGCTCTTCATCTTCACGCATCTGCTCAAGAATCGCCCGGGACTTGTCATCCTTGACGGGCAATTGCTGCAGGTGCTCATTCAGGTGCTTGCACACCTGATGCTCGGTCGCCGCGACAAAACCAAGGCTGACCTTGTCACTGATCAGGCCTGCCACGGCGCCGATCCCGAACGACATGCCATAAAACAGGGGATTCAGCACGCTGGTGTGGCTGCCCAACTGGCGAATGCGTTGTTCACACCAGACCAGATGGTCAATTTCTTCCTCGGCGGCCTGTTCCATCGCTTCGCGTACCTGCGGCAATTTCGCTGTCAGCGCCTGGCCTTGGTAGAGCGCCTGGGCGCAGACTTCACCGGTATGGTTGATGCGCATCAGTCCGGCGACATGGCGAGTCTCTTCATCGCTCATCTGCACGTCCGGCTGCACGATGGCCGGCGATGGACGGTACGGCTGGCCACTGAAGGGCAACAGCGTACGCATCGCGGTGTCGGCCTGCAGCAGCAGGCGATCGATGGGCGAGTAGTGACGTTGCGTAGTCATGCTTACCTCCGGAAAGAATCTCGGCGGCCAGTTTAACTCAATCGGCCACTGGGGATTTGCGTTGGATCATGGATCAGCCCGGCGGCCAATTCATCTGGCGCTGTCCGAGCACATGCATATGAATGTGATAGACGGTCTGCCCACCGAGTTCATTGCAGTTCATCACCACCCGGAAGCCTTCTTCGCAACCCAGCTCGACGGCCAGGCGCTGGGCCGTGTACAGGATATGCCCAGCCAGTCCTTTGTCGTCCTCGGTCAGGTCATTGAGGGTGCGGATCGGTTTCTTTGGAATGACCAGGAAGTGAACCGGTGCCTGTGGAGCAATGTCGTGGAAAGCCAGGACCTGGTCATCCTCATAGATGATCTTCGCCGGGATTTCCCGGTTGATGATCTTGGTAAATAGGGTATCCACAGCGGTCTCTCCGTTGGTTTAGTCGAAGTCGAGTGTACTGAAGGGCTGGTTTGCCAGCCCGGGTTTTTCAGCTTGAAGGAATCAGCGCGGACAGCAGGCCTTGTTGAGCATGCCGCTGACGGTCCGGACCAGCCAGCGTGGTCCCAACCGCGGCAGCGAGGTGAACCAGCGATTGCGGCGTCCGGGAATGATAATGGCTCGATTCCTATCCAGCGCGCGAACGGTATAGAGCGCAACTTCCTCAGGGCTCATCAATTTCTTCTTGCCGTCGAGTTTCTGTTCATCCAGTTGTGCCTTCGCGAAAAAGTCCGTGCGAGTCGGCCCGGGGCACAGTACCGAGACGTTGATTGCGCATTTTTTCAATTCGACCCGCAGGGCTTCGGAGAAGTGCAGCACATAGGCTTTGCTGGCGTGATACGTGCTCATCCAGGGGCCGGGCAGGAAGGCAGCAGTCGATGCGACGTTGAGTATCTGGCCGCCGCCATGCAGCGCCATGCTGTTGCCTATTGCATGGCAGAGGCGTGTGAGGGCAAGGATATTCACTTCGATCAGGTCTTGTTCGGTCATCCAGTCCTGGGCCAGGAACGGACCACTGGTGCCGATGCCGGCGCAATTGACCAGCAGATCGATCTGGCGCTCGCCTTCCTCCAATTCCAGCAGGAAGCCTGAGAGTCGAAGGGGTTCTCCCAGGTCGCAGGCGCGGAACAACACCTCCACGCCAAACCGTTGGGTCAGCTCTATTGCAATACTTTCCAGCCGATCACGCTGTCGAGCTACCAATATCAGGTTGCGCCCACGCCGGGCCAGTGCTTCGGCCATGGCCAGGCCGATACCACTGGAAGCACCAGTGATCAGAGCGTAACGGGTCATGCAGTTCTCCATCGCCGCGCAGGGCGCCGGTGGACTGAGCTGTCACCGGCGCAAAGCGCGCTTATTGTTCCTCTTCTTCGTAGTCTACAGAAGGTGCGGCTGGCTCGGCTGCTTCGGCGGCCGGTTCTTCGGCCGATTCGTCAATGGATTCGCTGCTTTCATAACTGCTCAAGGAGCTGCTGCCGTACTCCTCGCCGATGCTGCTGAATGCGCCAGCCAATGCACCGATGAAAATCAGGGCGATCAGGACGACCCACAGCCAGGCAAGAACCTTGACCGCGGTGCTGTTGGGCGGAGGTGGAGGGCCGTAGCGATTCGGGCCACTATTGCCTGGAGCGAATATGAGGACGAATGGGAAGAGGCTGCCCACGAACGGCACCAGGTTGAGCAACCACAGCCATCCGGACCAGCCGAGATCGTGCAGGCGCTGAGCGCTGAACTGGATACTCACGTAGGCAAAAGCGAGGAAGATGGCTACGGCTACGAGTCCGCCGATGATCATCGCGGTCGTCGAGCTGGCGACGAGCAACCAGGACAGGCTCAACCAGAATGCAATCCCGACCACAGGCATTACCGCCAGTGTCAGAACCATGGTCCAGGCCAGGTACCGCAGGCGCCCGATACGGCCTTCGAAACTGAAGGGCTTGAGCGGGCCGTATTCGGCGAGCGTTTCGCCTACCGGGGCGCGGGGAGGGGCATAGGGGGAAACGGGGTCAAGTATGGAGTCCGGGTGGCGCCCGCTTGCCTGATGCGGCGATTCCTGCACCTCGCCGAGGTCCAGCTGAAGGGACGGTTCTGCTTCGATTCGTGCATCGATGCCGCTTTTATGCAGCGCTTCCAGGTACTTCTGCGCGTCGCCCTGGGACAGGTTGTTTTTAAGCGACACCTTGCGACCACTGAACAAACGTTCAATGGCGCTGACATCGCTCTTGAACAGCTCCGCGAGGTTTAGCTTGGCGGTAGTGGTATCGACGCCTGGCAACAGGGCTCCGTCGAATACAATGTTGAAGCGGGTTTCGCTCATGCCTGGCATCCTTGTCTTTCAAAGTTGGTTTGTGTTTTTGGGTTCAGCGGGGCCATTGGCCTCCGAGCTGTGCCGCCCGCGCTTGTGCCTGGCGGTATTCTTTATCCAGGCGCGCGATCAGTTGATCGACGCTGGGTAAATCGTTGATCTCACCAACGCCCTGGCCTGCGGACCATACGGTCTTCCAGGCCTTGGCTTCATCGCTCAGCGGTTTGAGTTTCGATCCGGGATCTGCCGCGCTCTTGTTCTGCAGGGCAAGCAGGTCGAAGCCGGCATCTTCCAGGCTCTGTCGCATGAAACTGGCTGGCACGCCGGACACTGCGGGAGTATGCACGATGTCTGCGGCCCTGGATGTGAGCAACATCTCTTTATAAGCGTCGGACGCGTGACTTTCTGTCGTGCCAATGAACCGCGTTCCGAAGTAGGCCAGATCCGCGCCGAGCAGTTGCGCCGCCAAAATCTGATGGCCGTGGTTCAAACATCCTGCGAGCAGCAGGGTTTTATCAAAGAACTGCCGAATTTCGGCGACCAAAGCGAAAGGGCTCCAGGTCCCGGCATGCCCTCCAGCACCGGCCGCGACGGCAATCAAGCCGTCTACACCTGCTTCCGCGGCTTTTTCTGCGTGACGGCGAGTAGTCACGTCGTGAAAAACCAGGCCGCCATACCCATGCACCGCATCCACCAGCTCTTTTACCGCGCCCAGGCTGGTAATGACGATAGGTACCTTATGCTCGATGCAGATCGCCAGGTCAGCCTGGAGCCGTGGGTTGCTGGCATGAACGATCAGATTGACCGCATAGGGCGCTGGCTTATCCATTGTTGCCAGGCCCGCTTCGATTTCTTCCAGCCAAGCCTTGAAACCGCTGCTTTCGCGTTGGTTCAGTGCCGGGAAACTGCCGACAACGCCATTGCGACAGCACGCAAGCACGAGCTGGGGGTTGGAAATCAGGAACATCGGCGCGGCAACGACAGGCAGCCGCAGACGTTCTTCAAGCAAAGCGGGCAACGGCATGGGATGTACCCCCGATCGAATAGTGCTACTGGACTTAGAACGGCCGGACTACGACCAGAATTACGATAGCCAGCAATATCAGAACTGGCACCTCGTTGAACCAGCGATAAAAGACATGGCTGCGGGTGTTCTCGCCACGGGCGAAGCGTTTTACTTGGGCGCCGCACATGTGGTGATAACCGATCAGCAGAACGACCAGGGTCAACTTGGCGTGCATCCAGCCACCCTGGGTGAAGTAGGCGCCGGCATTGAGGCTGAGCAACCAAATGCCAAACACTAGCGTGGCAATCATCGCCGGGCCCATGATGCCGCGATACAACTTGCGTTCCATCACGCAGAAGCGCTCCTTGCTGACGTTGTCTTCGCTTTGGGCGTGATAGACAAACAGGCGCGGCAGGTAGAACAAACCGGCGAACCAACAAACCATGCTGACGATGTGAAGTGCCTTGAGCCACAGATAGAGCATTTTTAGTTATTCCAAGATTCACGGTAGCCCGATAGTAGAGGTTAGAGCGGCCACACGTCACCTTGACGGTTGTCGCCACGCGTTGTGGCCCCTATTATCGACGGCTTTCCAGTGGTTCGTTGAGGGCAGGTTTATGGTCAAGGTCGGTATCGTCGGCGGCACGGGTTACACCGGTGTCGAACTGCTGCGTCTGTTGGCGCAGCATCCGCAAGCTGAGGTGGTGGTCATCACCTCCCGATCCGAGGCCGGCCTGGCGGTCGCCGACATGTATCCGAACCTGCGAGGCCATTATGACGGCCTGGCATTCAGCGTTCCGGACATCAAGACCCTGGGCGCCTGCGACGTGGTGTTCTTTGCCACTCCTCATGGCGTTGCTCACGCCTTGGCGGGGGAGCTGTTGGCGGCCGGAACCAAGGTGATCGATCTGTCGGCTGACTTCCGCCTGCAGGACGCGGACGAATGGGCCAAGTGGTACGGCCAGCCCCACGGGGCACCCGAACTTCTGGACGAGGCGGTCTACGGCTTGCCGGAAGTCAATCGCGAGAAAATCAGGCAGGCACGATTGATCGCCGTGCCGGGTTGCTATCCGACTGCTACGCAGTTGGGCTTCCTGCCGTTGCTCGAGGCCGGTCTTGCCGACACTTCGCGCCTGATCGCTGATTGCAAATCCGGGGTCAGTGGCGCCGGTCGAGGCGCCAGTGTCGGCTCGCTGTATTCCGAAACGTCGGAAAGCATGAAGGCCTATGCGGTAAAAGGGCATCGCCACTTGCCGGAAATCCGCCAAGGGTTGCGTCGGGCGGCGGGCAAGGACGTCGGCCTGACGTTTGTGCCGCACCTGACGCCAATGATTCGTGGAATCCATTCCACTCTTTACGCAACGGTGGTCGATCGCTCCGTCGATTTGCAGGCGCTGTTCGAGAAACGCTACGCCAACGAACCGTTCGTCGACGTTATGCCGGCCGGCAGCCATCCGGAAACCCGTAGCGTGCGCGGTGCGAACGTTTGCCGGATCGCCGTGCATCGTCCGCAAGATGGGGACTTGGTCGTGGTGTTGTCGGTCATCGATAACCTGGTCAAGGGCGCGTCCGGCCAAGCGGTGCAAAACCTGAACATCCTGTTCGGTCTGGATGAGCGCCTGGGATTGTCCCATGCGGGGATGTTGCCTTAACAGCAGTAACAAGCTGCAAGCTTTAAGCTACAAGCTTGCAGCTTTGAACTTGTAGCTTGCTGCTGCTCCGCAAATAGTTGACCAATTTTGTAGGAGAAGCGGATAATGCCCGCCATCACGCATTATGGCGGCGTAAGCGCCGGGAGATATTCAGCATGAGCGTCGAAACCTTCACCCCCACGGCTTTGCAATTCACCCACGGTGCCGCGCACAAGGTGAAGAGCCTGGTCGATGAAGAGGGCAATGATCGTTTGAAGCTGCGCGTATTCGTAACGGGCGGCGGTTGTTCCGGTTTTCAGTATGGCTTCACTTTCGATGAAGAAGTGGCCGAAGACGACACCATCGTTGAGCGCGAAGGCGTCAGCCTGGTGGTTGACCCGATGAGCTTCCAGTACCTGGCGGGTGCCGAGGTGGATTACCAGGAGGGCCTGGAAGGGTCGCGTTTCGTGATCAAGAACCCTAACGCGACCACTACTTGTGGGTGCGGTTCTTCGTTCTCGATCTAAGCGTTTCAATAAATAAAAAACCGCAGCGCCGTACGGCCCTGCGGTTTTTTATTGTCCGCCTTTTTTGATTTCAGGCCGGATAGATGGCGCCGAGTATGCGCAAGCCACGGGCGCCCGTGACACTTGGGCGATTGCCTGGAATGCCTTCAAGGCAACAATGTGCAAGCCAGGCGAAAGCCATGGCTTCAACCCAGTCTGGGTCTACGCCGTATACCGCCGTGCTGCTGACCTTGGCATTCGGCAGCAAGTCAGCCAGACGCTTCATGAGCGTCTGGTTGTGCGCGCCACCGCCGCATACCAGCAACTCTTGAGTGTTCGATTGGGCATGCTGCAGTGATTCAATAATCGTCAGGGCAGTCAGCTCAAGCAATGTTGCCTGTACGTCCTCCGGAGCGAAGGCTGGCAGGTGCGACAAATGCTGGTTGAGCCAGGGCAGGTTGAAGACTTCGCGCCCGGTGCTTTTCGGCCCCTTGGTGACAAAAAAGGGGTCGCTGAGCAACGTCTTGAGCAAGGTTGGTTCGACTTTCCCGCTGGCAGCCCATTGGCCATTGCGATCAAAGTGTTCGCCTCGTTGTTGATGTATCCATGCATCGAGCAGCACATTGCCTGGGCCACAATCGAAACCGGCGACCGGCTTTTCAGGTTCTATCAGGCTGAGATTGCTGAAGCCGCCGACATTCAGTACGGCACGATGACCGACTCGTTCTTCGAACAGAGCTTCGTGAAACGCTGGAACCAGTGGGGCGCCTTGCCCGCCAGCGGCGACGTCGCGGCTGCGGAAGTCACTGACGACGCTGATGCCGGTCAGCTCACTCAACAGTGCCGGATTGCCGATTTGCACGGTAAAGCCACGGGACGGCTCGTGGCGAATGGTCTGGCCGTGGCTGCCAATGGCCGTGATGGCCTCAGGCTTGAGTTTCTGTTCGTTGAGTAGGGCATGGATGCCCTGTGCGGCCAGTTTTACCCAGCTGTGCTGAGCCATGGCGGAACGGGCGATCTCATCGGGCCCGCTGCTGCACAACTCGAGCAGTTCGGTGCGCAGAGTGGCGGGCATGGGAATGTAGTGGGTGGCGATCAATTTGATCGCCGGGGCCAGTTCGACCAGTGCGATATCCAAGCCATCGAGGCTGGTCCCGGACATCACACCGATATAGAGCGCCATTGCTTAGCGCTTGCTCGAAGCCAGCATGGTGGCTTTTTCTTGATCCATGCGAGCCATCAATGGCTGGCTTTGGGCCAGGAAGCGCGCACGCTCGGCCTTGGCGATCGGGTCGGCCATCGGCAATTTCTGGCCGAGCGGATCGACATGGACGCCGTTGACTTGGAATTCATAATGCAAGTGTGGGCCGGTGGACAGGCCGGTGGTGCCGATATATCCAATAACCTGGCCTTGCTTGACAGTGCCTCCCGTCTTCACACCCTTGGCGAAGCCTTGCATGTGGCCATACAGCGTACGGTAGGTATTGCCGTGCTGGATGATCACGGTGTTGCCATAACCGCCGCGACGTCCGGCCAGCAAGACCTTGCCGTCGCCGGCCGCCTTGATCGGTGTGCCACGGGGGGCGGCGTAATCGACACCTTTGTGGGCGCGAATCTTGTTCAGGATCGGATGCTTGCGACCGGCGGAGAACTTCGAACTGATGCGGGCGAAATCCACCGGCGTACGGATGAATGCCTTGCGCATGCTGTTTCCGTCGGCGGTGTAGTAGCTGCTGTTGCCCTGCTTGTTGGTGTAGCGCACAGCAGTGTAGGTCTTGCCGCGGTTGGTAAAACGCGCGGAAAGAATCGGGCCGTTACCGACGCTCTTCCCGTTGACCACTTTCTGTTCGTAGATGACGTCGAATTCGTCGCCCTGGCGAATATCCTGGGCAAAGTCGATGTCGTAGCCAAATACGCTGGCCATGTCCATGGTCAGGCTATGGGAGAGCCCCGCGCGCGCTGCCGACTGGGACAATGAGCTGTTTATGACGCCATGGACGTAGGCTGATCGGACGGTGGGCTTTGCCGTGACGCGGTTGAACACATAACCCTTGTCATTCTTGGTCAGGGTGATGCTTTCCAGGTCGCTCAGCTTGGTGTGCAGGTTGGTCAGCTGACCTTCTGGGTTGAGTTCGAACTCCAGTTTCTGACCACGTTGCAGTTGAGTGAATTGCTTGGCTTGCTTGTCGCTGGCCAGGATCTCATGGACCGAGGTGGAGGGCAGGCCAACCTTTTCGAAGAGAGTGGAAAGTGTGTCGCCTTTGGCGACAATCACTTCACGATGGTCAGGCCCTTTCTTTTCTTCTGCTATTGCGGGCGCTTCTGCCTGGGCGGCGGCCGTGGCAGCGTCTTCCGGGTTATTTTCAATCTGCGCGAATGGAGAGGCGGTCGGCTCGTTTGTGGCTTGAACGGCTTCGGCGGCGTCTTGTTCTTGTGTCAGTTGTTCAGCAGGACTTTCCAGTTCAAGACTCAGAGTCGTCTTTTTGGCTTCAACATCGCTGGAGGGAAACACCAGCAGCGCCAGGCTTAGGAGGGCTGCGATGCCACTGGCGGCAAGCAGGTGGGTCTTCGGGTAAAGCGGCGGCGCTTTAGACGGTTCTGTGGTCATAGGTAATTTTGACTTTTGAAAAAATGAATTGGAAAAGATGAATGACATGATGAAGATGAAATAACTGTATAAAATATAACCAAAACCCCCGCGAAGCAAGCCCGCGAACGCTCTGTTCTGTGGATCGGCGTCCGTGCGCCGGGCAAGCCTTGTATTTGGTGCGCGATCTTGTATGGTTGGGGCCCTTTGAATCTGAGCCTTACGGGTCTGTTATGAAGTCGGTTGAAGAGCAGCTAGCGCTGATCAAACGTGGTGCGGAAGAACTGTTGGTCGAGTCCGAGCTGATCGAAAAGCTCAAGCGCGGGCAGCCGCTGCGTATCAAGGCTGGCTTCGATCCGACGGCGCCCGATCTGCACCTGGGTCATACCGTGCTTATTAATAAGCTGCGCCAGTTCCAGGATCTGGGGCACCAGGTCATCTTCCTTATAGGGGACTTCACCGGCATGATCGGTGATCCGAGCGGGAAGAGTGCTACGCGCCCACCCCTGACCCGCGAGCAGGTTCTCGATAACGCCGAGACCTACAAGACTCAGGTTTTCAAGATTCTTGATCCGGCCAAGACCGAAGTGGCGTTCAACTCCACTTGGATGGATCAGATGGGGCCGGCGGATTTCATTCGCCTGACGTCTCAGTACACTGTGGCTCGCATGCTCGAACGCGATGATTTCGACAAGCGTTATACGACCAATCAACCCATTGCCATTCATGAGTTCCTCTATCCGCTGGTGCAGGGCTATGACTCGGTTGCGTTGCGTGCCGACGTAGAGCTCGGTGGTACCGACCAGAAGTTCAACCTGTTGATGGGGCGTGAGCTGCAGCGTGGTTATGGTCAGGAGGCGCAGTGCATTCTGACCATGCCATTGCTTGAAGGTCTGGATGGCGTGAAGAAGATGTCCAAATCACTGGGCAACTACGTAGGTATCCAGGAAGCGCCGGGCGTCATGTACAGCAAGCTGGTTTCCATTCCCGATGTGCTGATGTGGCGTTACTTTGAACTGTTGAGCTTCCGGTCCATGGATGAGATCAACGCGTTCCGTGCCGACGTAGAGGCGGGCGCCAATCCACGGGACATCAAGATCAAGTTGGCTGAGGAGATCGTTGCTCGTTTCCATGGTGAGGAGGCTGCGGCCAATGCTCATCGTGCGGCGGGTAATCGTATGAAGGACGGTGAGCTGCCGGATGATCTGCCAGAGATCGAGCTGACGGCTGTTGAGGATATGCCGATTGCGGCGGTTCTTAATAAGGCGGGCTTGGTCAAGAATGCGGCAGTGGCGCGAGACCTGTTGGGTTCGGGTGGCGTGCGTATAGATGGTGAGGTTGTAGATCGCACCTATATATATGAGCTGGGGTCCACTCATGTATGCCAGGCCGGCAAGAAAGCTTTCGCACGTATCACGCTGAAATCTGAGTAAAGATGAAAATAACGGTTGACGGCAGATTCCAGGTGTCTATAATTCGGCCCACTTCCGGCGCAGTCGAAACGGAAAACTCCTTGAGTTTCAATGAGTTAAGTAGGTTTCGATAGGTCAGGCGCTTCAGTTCATCGAAGCGTTGAAGGAGTTGATAGGGCGGTGTTGTTTGGCTCTATTGGCGATTCGATCCTCTCGGTCGAAAGCGGTGAAAAAGAGGTGTTGACAGCAGCGAACAACGCTGTAGAATTCGCCTCCCGCTAACGAGAGATCGAAAGCGCAAGTGGTTGAAGTTGTTAAGGATTTCCAAGCGAAACTTTGAAAACTTCTTAAAATAACCGCTTGACAGATACACGGGGCGCTGTAGAATGCGCGCCTCGGTTGAGGCGAAAGGCTCAACCCACCGCTCTTTAACAACTGAATCAAGCAATTCGTGTGGGTGCTTGTGGAGTCAGACTGCTAGTCAACAGATTATCAGCATCACAAGTTACTCCGCGAGAAATCAAAGATGTAACCAACGATTGCTGAGCCAAGTTTAGGGTTTTCTCAAAACCCAAAGATGTTTGAACTGAAGAGTTTGATCATGGCTCAGATTGAACGCTGGCGGCAGGCCTAACACATGCAAGTCGAGCGGTAGAGAGGTGCTTGCACCTCTTGAGAGCGGCGGACGGGTGAGTAATGCCTAGGAATCTGCCTGGTAGTGGGGGATAACGCTCGGAAACGGACGCTAATACCGCATACGTCCTACGGGAGAAAGCAGGGGACCTTCGGGCCTTGCGCTATCAGATGAGCCTAGGTCGGATTAGCTAGTTGGTGAGGTAATGGCTCACCAAGGCGACGATCCGTAACTGGTCTGAGAGGATGATCAGTCACACTGGAACTGAGACACGGTCCAGACTCCTACGGGAGGCAGCAGTGGGGAATATTGGACAATGGGCGAAAGCCTGATCCAGCCATGCCGCGTGTGTGAAGAAGGTCTTCGGATTGTAAAGCACTTTAAGTTGGGAGGAAGGGCATTAACCTAATACGTTAGTGTTTTGACGTTACCGACAGAATAAGCACCGGCTAACTCTGTGCCAGCAGCCGCGGTAATACAGAGGGTGCAAGCGTTAATCGGAATTACTGGGCGTAAAGCGCGCGTAGGTGGTTCGTTAAGTTGGATGTGAAATCCCCGGGCTCAACCTGGGAACTGCATTCAAAACTGTCGAGCTAGAGTATGGTAGAGGGTGGTGGAATTTCCTGTGTAGCGGTGAAATGCGTAGATATAGGAAGGAACACCAGTGGCGAAGGCGACCACCTGGACTGATACTGACACTGAGGTGCGAAAGCGTGGGGAGCAAACAGGATTAGATACCCTGGTAGTCCACGCCGTAAACGATGTCAACTAGCCGTTGGGAGCCTTGAGCTCTTAGTGGCGCAGCTAACGCATTAAGTTGACCGCCTGGGGAGTACGGCCGCAAGGTTAAAACTCAAATGAATTGACGGGGGCCCGCACAAGCGGTGGAGCATGTGGTTTAATTCGAAGCAACGCGAAGAACCTTACCAGGCCTTGACATCCAATGAACTTTCCAGAGATGGATTGGTGCCTTCGGGAACATTGAGACAGGTGCTGCATGGCTGTCGTCAGCTCGTGTCGTGAGATGTTGGGTTAAGTCCCGTAACGAGCGCAACCCTTGTCCTTAGTTACCAGCACGTTATGGTGGGCACTCTAAGGAGACTGCCGGTGACAAACCGGAGGAAGGTGGGGATGACGTCAAGTCATCATGGCCCTTACGGCCTGGGCTACACACGTGCTACAATGGTCGGTACAGAGGGTTGCCAAGCCGCGAGGTGGAGCTAATCCCACAAAACCGATCGTAGTCCGGATCGCAGTCTGCAACTCGACTGCGTGAAGTCGGAATCGCTAGTAATCGCGAATCAGAATGTCGCGGTGAATACGTTCCCGGGCCTTGTACACACCGCCCGTCACACCATGGGAGTGGGTTGCACCAGAAGTAGCTAGTCTAACCTTCGGGGGGACGGTTACCACGGTGTGATTCATGACTGGGGTGAAGTCGTAACAAGGTAGCCGTAGGGGAACCTGCGGCTGGATCACCTCCTTAATCGACGACCGCAGCTGCTTCATGAGCTCCCACACGAATTGCTTGATTCATTGAAGAAGACGATAGAAGCAGCTTTAAGCTCCAAGCTGATAGCTCAAAGCTAACAGTTACAAGCTCGAAATTGGGTCTGTAGCTCAGTTGGTTAGAGCGCACCCCTGATAAGGGTGAGGTCGGCAGTTCGAATCTGCCCAGACCCACCAATTTTGTTATGGGGCCATAGCTCAGCTGGGAGAGCGCCTGCCTTGCACGCAGGAGGTCAGCGGTTCGATCCCGCTTGGCTCCACCATAAACTGCTTCTGAAAGCTTAGAAATGAGCATTCCACCGAGACGGTGATGAATGTTGATTTCTAGTCTTTTGATTAGATCGTTCTTTAAAAATTTGGGTATGTGATAGAAAGATAGACTGAACGTTACTTTCACTGGTAACGGATCAGGCTAAGGTAAAATTTGTGAGTTCTCTTAGTTGAGAAATTCGAATTTTCGGCGAATGTCGTCTTCACAGTATAACCAGATTGCTTGGGGTTATATGGTCAAGTGAAGAAGCGCATACGGTGGATGCCTTGGCAGTCAGAGGCGATGAAAGACGTGGTAGCCTGCGAAAAGCTTCGGGGAGTCGGCAAACAGACTTTGATCCGGAGATGTCTGAATGGGGGAACCCAGCCATCATAAGATGGTTATCTTGTACTGAATACATAGGTGCAAGAAGCGAACCAGGGGAACTGAAACATCTAAGTACCCTGAGGAAAAGAAATCAACCGAGATTCCCTTAGTAGTGGCGAGCGAACGGGGACTAGCCCTTAAGCTTCTTTGATTTTAGCGGAACGCTCTGGAAAGTGCGGCCATAGTGGGTGATAGCCCTGTACGCGAAAGGATCTTAGAAGTGAAATCGAGTAGGACGGAGCACGAGAAACTTTGTCTGAATATGGGGGGACCATCCTCCAAGGCTAAATACTACTGACTGACCGATAGTGAACTAGTACCGTGAGGGAAAGGCGAAAAGAACCCCGGAGAGGGGAGTGAAATAGATCCTGAAACCGTATGCGTACAAGCAGTGGGAGCCCACTTTGTTGGGTGACTGCGTACCTTTTGTATAATGGGTCAGCGACTTATTTTCAGTGGCGAGCTTAACCGAATAGGGGAGGCGTAGCGAAAGCGAGTCTTAATAGGGCGTCTAGTCGCTGGGAATAGACCCGAAACCGGGCGATCTATCCATGGGCAGGTTGAAGGTTAGGTAACACTGACTGGAGGACCGAACCGACTACCGTTGAAAAGTTAGCGGATGACCTGTGGATCGGAGTGAAAGGCTAATCAAGCTCGGAGATAGCTGGTTCTCCTCGAAAGCTATTTAGGTAGCGCCTCATGTATCACTGTAGGGGGTAGAGCACTGTTTCGGCTAGGGGGTCATCCCGACTTACCAAACCGATGCAAACTCCGAATACCTACAAGTGCCGAGCATGGGAGACACACGGCGGGTGCTAACGTCCGTCGTGAAAAGGGAAACAACCCAGACCGTCAGCTAAGGTCCCAAAGTTATGGTTAAGTGGGAAACGATGTGGGAAGGCTTAGACAGCTAGGAGGTTGGCTTAGAAGCAGCCACCCTTTAAAGAAAGCGTAATAGCTCACTAGTCGAGTCGGCCTGCGCGGAAGATGTAACGGGGCTCAAACCATACACCGAAGCTACGGGTATCACGCAAGTGATGCGGTAGAGGAGCGTTCTGTAAGCCTGTGAAGGTGAGTTGAGAAGCTTGCTGGAGGTATCAGAAGTGCGAATGCTGACATGAGTAACGACAATGGGTGTGAAAAACACCCACGCCGAAAGACCAAGGTTTCCTGCGCAACGTTAATCGACGCAGGGTTAGTCGGTCCCTAAGGCGAGGCTGAAAAGCGTAGTCGATGGAAAACAGGTTAATATTCCTGTACTTCTGGTTATTGCGATGGAGGGACGGAGAAGGCTAGGCCAGCTTGGCGTTGGTTGTCCAAGTTTAAGGTGGTAGGCTGAAATCTTAGGTAAATCCGGGGTTTCAAGGCCGAGAGCTGATGACGAGTTACCCTTTGGGTGACGAAGTGGTTGATGCCATGCTTCCAAGAAAAGCTTCTAAGCTTCAGGTAACCAGGAACCGTACCCCAAACCGACACAGGTGGTTGGGTAGAGAATACCAAGGCGCTTGAGAGAACTCGGGTGAAGGAACTAGGCAAAATGGCACCGTAACTTCGGGAGAAGGTGCGCCGGTGAGGGTGAAGCACTTGCTGCGTAAGCCCACGCCGGTCGAAGATACCAGGCCGCTGCGACTGTTTATTAAAAACACAGCACTCTGCAAACACGAAAGTGGACGTATAGGGTGTGACGCCTGCCCGGTGCCGGAAGGTTAATTGATGGGGTTAGCTAACGCGAAGCTCTTGATCGAAGCCCCGGTAAACGGCGGCCGTAACTATAACGGTCCTAAGGTAGCGAAATTCCTTGTCGGGTAAGTTCCGACCTGCACGAATGGCGTAACGATGGCGGCGCTGTCTCCACCCGAGACTCAGTGAAATTGAAATCGCTGTGAAGATGCAGTGTATCCGCGGCTAGACGGAAAGACCCCGTGAACCTTTACTATAGCTTTGCACTGGACTTTGAATTTGCTTGTGTAGGATAGGTGGGAGGCTTTGAAGCGTGGACGCCAGTCTGCGTGGAGCCATCCTTGAAATACCACCCTGGCAACTTTGAGGTTCTAACTCAGGTCCGTTATCCGGATCGAGGACAGTGTATGGTGGGTAGTTTGACTGGGGCGGTCTCCTCCTAAAGAGTAACGGAGGAGTACGAAGGTGCGCTCAGACCGGTCGGAAATCGGTCGTAGAGTATAAAGGCAAAAGCGCGCTTGACTGCGAGACAGACACGTCGAGCAGGTACGAAAGTAGGTCTTAGTGATCCGGTGGTTCTGTATGGAAGGGCCATCGCTCAACGGATAAAAGGTACTCCGGGGATAACAGGCTGATACCGCCCAAGAGTTCATATCGACGGCGGTGTTTGGCACCTCGATGTCGGCTCATCACATCCTGGGGCTGAAGCCGGTCCCAAGGGTATGGCTGTTCGCCATTTAAAGTGGTACGCGAGCTGGGTTTAGAACGTCGTGAGACAGTTCGGTCCCTATCTGCCGTGGACGTTTGAGATTTGAGAGGGGCTGCTCCTAGTACGAGAGGACCGGAGTGGACGAACCTCTGGTGTTCCGGTTGTCACGCCAGTGGCATTGCCGGGTAGCTATGTTCGGAAAAGATAACCGCTGAAAGCATCTAAGCGGGAAACTTGCCTCAAGATGAGATCTCACTGGGACCTTGAGTCCCCTGAAGGGCCGTCGAAGACTACGACGTTGATAGGCAGGGTGTGTAAGCGCTGTGAGGCGTTGAGCTAACCTGTACTAATTGCCCGTGAGGCTTGACCATATAACACCCAAGCAATCTGTAGACTCGAAAGAGGCCAGATTGCGGTGTGTGAAGACGAGATGAACCGAAAGTTCGAAACTCACCAAACACCGAAAGCTGTCACATACCCAATTTGCTGAAGCGAGGCCACGAGGCCACGACTCAGTACCCGAATTTCTTGACGACCATAGAGCATTGGAACCACCTGATCCCATCCCGAACTCAGAAGTGAAACGATGCATCGCCGATGGTAGTGTGGGGTTTCCCCATGTGAGAGTAGGTCATCGTCAAGATTAAATTCCGAAACCCCTATCTGCTGACGCAGGTAGGGGTTTTGTTTTGCCCGCAGGAAAGTAATTTTGTGTTTCTATGCAACCGTCTTGCGCATGGCTATCATGCGGGCCTCATTATCAGGGCGCAGTCCGCATGCTCACGTTGCTAAAACTTCTGAAGGATGGCCGCTTTCATTCGGGGCAGGCGCTGGGTGTTGCGCTGGGCATCAGTCGCAGTGCTGTATGGAAGCAGTTGCAGCACTTGGAGGCGGATTTAGGATTGTCTGTTCATAAGGTCCGGGGTAAGGGGTATCAATTGGCTAACCCCCTATTGCTTTTGGACGCGGCAGAGATTTGCAAAAAAGGCCTTGGTGAATGGTCTGTCCATTTATTCGACTCTATCGACTCCACCAACGCCGAGGCGTTGCGTCTCATCGAGCGTGGTGGGGTGGCACCTTTCTTGGTCCTGGCTGAGCGACAGGTTGCGGGTCGCGGCCGTCGAGGTCGTAAGTGGGTCAGTCCGTTTGCTGAAAATCTCTATCACAGTCTGGTGTTGCGCATTGACGGCGGTATGCGGCAGCTCGAAGGGCTGAGCCTCGTCGTCGGGCTGGCGGTCATGCATGTCTTGCGTGATATGGGGATCGCAGGGGCGGGGCTGAAATGGCCCAATGATGTCTTGGTGGGTGAGAAAAAAATCGCCGGTATTTTGCTTGAATTGGTGGGAGATCCTGCAGACGTTTGCCATGTTGTCCTAGGTGTCGGGATTAACGTGAACATGCAATCGACTGACGAGGTCGACCAGCAATGGACTTCGATGTGTCTTGAGGCTGGCAGGAGTTACGATCGAAATGAGCTGGTGGCACGATTGGGTGCGAAGCTGCAGCGATATCTGGAGCTTCATCATGCGTCAGGATTTGCAGCGCTTCAGTCGGAGTGGGAGCAGTATCATCTTTGGCAGGGGCGAGCTGTATCTCTGATTGCGGGTGTTAATAAGGTCGACGGTATTGTGCTGGGCATTGATCATCAGGGTGCGTTGCGTTTGAAGGTAGATGGTGTGGAAAAGAACTTTAGCGGCGGTGAGCTCAGTTTGAGGTTGCGTGATGATTCTTGAGCTCGACTGCGGCAATAGCTTCATCAAGTGGCGCGTTCTTCGTCCTGACGGGGTGACGCCAGTCGAGGATGGCGTGGTCAGCTCCGATAGCGATCTGCTGGCGAGCCTGAGTGATGCCGAGAAATTCCAGCTCAAGAAATGTCGTCTTGTTAGTGTAAGGACCCAGGCGGAGACGGATTCGTTGGTCGCTTCGCTGGTTGAGTCGTTCGGGGTGTCGGTAGTTCTCGCGGTGCCTGCGCGGGAAATGGCGGGTGTGCGAAATGGCTACGAAGATTACGAGCGATTGGGGCTCGATCGATGGCTGGCCTTGCTTGGTGGGTTCCATCTCGCTTCGGGGGCATGCCTGGTCCTTGATTTTGGTACTGCTGTTACGGCTGACTTTGTGGCTGCGGATGGCGGACATCTCGGAGGGTTCATTTGCCCAGGTATGCCTTTGATGCGTAATCAATTGCGCACCCACACGCGTAAAATCCGCTATGACGATATAGCAGCCGAGCGCGCCCATGAGAGCCTCGCTCCAGGTCGTGCGACTGTCGAGGCGGTGGAGCGCGGTTGCATGTTGATGCTCAGAGGGTTTGTGCTGACTCAGTTTGAATTGGCGCGGCAATATTGGGGAAAGGATTTCGTAGTGTTTCTCACAGGGGGGGATGCCAATCTGGTATCCGGGGTTGTTCCCGATGCCAAGGTGGTTCCAGATCTCGTTTTTGTCGGTTTGGCGATGGCTTGTCCTTTGTCTTGAGGTTTCTATGCGGTGGCTGTTTCTACTATTGCTGGTTTTAAATGTCTTCTATTACGTCTGGCACCAGCAGGAAGCCCCGCTTCGCGCCAAGGATGTCACGCCGTTGAGTTTGTATCGCGGTTCGCAACAGGATATTCATCTCTTGAGCGAAACTGCTGATGCGCTTGTCAGGCGTGATTCAGGCAGGCCAGGTGAGGCCTCCAAAAACTGTGTCTACTTAGGTGGTTTTGTCCGTCCGGAGCTGGCCAGGCAGTTGGAGCAGCGTCTGGCTGCCTCAGGCATTGCAGGTCGTTCGGTAGCGCCGAGCTCGCCGAATGTTCCTGAGGGGGGTGGCTTCTGGGTCCAGGTTCCCCAGGAAAGCGCGGGAAAGGTAAATGAAACACTGCTTCAAAACCTTTCTAAAGAATTCAATGAGTTAAAACATAAAATAATGCCGTGCGAAGGGGTTGCACCCGCAGGGTAGTTTGCATAGAATGGCGCCCGCTTCGCAGCGAAGACCTTTAAAGGTAAGCGATACGAGGCGACGTCAACGCAGCTAACCTCAGGTTTTTAATGAGAAAATGCTTGACAGAAGGCTGGCATGATATAGAATGCCGGCTCGCTTAGGAGGGGTTCCCGAGCGGCCAAAGGGATCAGACTGTAAATCTGACGTCTACGACTTCGAAGGTTCGAATCCTTCCCCCTCCACCATTTTTAGCGTGAGCTGCAAGCTCCGCGGGTATAGTTTAGTGGTAGAACCTCAGCCTTCCAAGCTGATGATGCGGGTTCGATTCCCGCTACCCGCTCCAAGTTTGCAGGTTGTGCAAAGTGTTTTGCTCTTGTAGCTCAGTTGGTAGAGCACACCCTTGGTAAGGGTGAGGTCAGCGGTTCAAATCCGCTCAAGAGCTCCATATAACAAGGCAGATATGAAAATATCTGCCTTTGTTTTAATGGCTTGTGTGACTCGCTAAATTCTTCTCCTAGGGGTGATTTCGATGGCTAAGGAAAAGTTCGAACGTAATAAGCCGCACGTCAACGTTGGCACCATTGGTCACGTCGACCACGGTAAAACCACGCTGACCGCTGCTCTGACCCGTGTCTGCTCCGAAGTTTTCGGTTCGGCCAAGGTTGACTTCGACAAGATCGACAGCGCCCCGGAAGAAAAAGCTCGCGGTATCACCATCAACACCGCTCACGTTGAATACGATTCGGCCGTGCGTCACTACGCACACGTTGACTGCCCAGGTCACGCCGACTACGTAAAAAACATGATCACCGGTGCTGCCCAGATGGACGGCGCGATCCTGGTTTGCTCGGCCGCTGATGGTCCGATGCCACAAACCCGTGAGCACATCCTGCTGTCCCGTCAGGTAGGCGTTCCGTACATCGTTGTCTTCCTGAACAAGGCTGACATGGTTGACGATGCTGAGCTGCTGGAGCTGGTTGAGATGGAAGTGCGCGACCTGCTGAGCACTTACGACTTCCCAGGTGATGACACTCCAATCATCATCGGTTCGGCTCTGATGGCTCTAAACGGCCAAGACGACAACGAAATGGGCACCACCGCTGTCAAGAAGCTGGTGGAAACTCTGGACAGCTACATCCCAGAGCCGGAGCGTGCTATCGACAAGCCGTTCCTGATGCCAATCGAAGACGTATTCTCGATCTCCGGTCGCGGTACTGTTGTGACTGGTCGTGTTGAGCGTGGCATCGTCCGTATCCAGGAAGAAGTTGAGATCGTCGGTCTGCGCGACACTCAGAAAACTACCTGCACCGGCGTTGAAATGTTCCGCAAGCTGCTCGACGAAGGTCGTGCTGGCGAGAACTGCGGCGTGCTGCTGCGCGGCACCAAGCGTGACGACGTTGAGCGTGGCCAGGTTCTGGTCAAGCCAGGCACCGTCAAGCCGCACACCAAGTTCACCGCAGAAGTCTACGTTCTGAGCAAGGAAGAAGGCGGACGTCACACTCCGTTCTTCAAGGGCTACCGTCCACAGTTCTACTTCCGTACAACTGACGTGACTGGTAACTGCGAGCTGCCAGAAGGCGTTGAAATGGTAATGCCAGGTGACAACATTCAGATGACTGTTACCTTGATCAAGACCATCGCAATGGAAGACGGCCTGCGTTTCGCTATCCGTGAAGGCGGTCGTACCGTCGGTGCCGGCGTCGTAGCCAAAGTCATCGAGTAAACAGTTGTAATGTCTTTTTCGGGCCGGCATAATGGTCGGCCTGATTTTGTTTTAGGTCAGTAGCTCAATTGGCAGAGCGACGGTCTCCAAAACCGTAGGTTGGGGGTTCGATTCCCTCCTGACCTGCCAGATTCACTCGGTGTGTCTGGCTTTCTTTTCACAGGATCTTCATAGATGACTCCTAAAGCTGAAGCTCAAGGCTCTCGCTTCGATCTGCTCAAGTGGCTAGTGGTAGTCGCTTTGGTAGTTGTTGGCGTTGTTGGCAATCAGTATTTTTCTGCTTCGCCGATCCTGTACCGCGTACTCGCATTGCTTGCTATTGCTGCTGTAGCTGCCTTTGTAGGCCTGCAGACAGCCAAGGGCAAGTCTTTCTTTGTACTCGCTAAGGAAGCTCGAACCGAGATTCGTAAAGTCGTATGGCCGACTCGCCAAGAAACCACGCAGACCACGTTGATCGTTGTGGCTGTTGTTCTGGTAATGGCGTTGCTGTTGTGGGGGCTCGATTCCCTGCTCGGCTGGCTTGTTTCCTTGATTGTTGGCTAAGGGTGTCCCGTGGCTAAGCGTTGGTACGTTGTGCATGCTTACTCGGGTTACGAGAAGCATGTTATGCGCTCGCTGATAGAGCGTGTGAAGCTGGCTGGCATGGAAGATGGCTTTGGCGAGATTCTGGTTCCCACTGAAGAAGTGGTTGAAATGCGTAATGGCCAGAAACGCAAAAGCGAACGCAAGTTCTTTCCGGGCTATGTGCTGGTACAGATGGATATGAACGAAGGGACTTGGCACTTGGTCAAGGATACCCCTCGTGTGATGGGCTTCATTGGCGGTACCGCCGACAAGCCTGCGCCGATCACCGATAAAGAGGCGGAAGCGATTCTGCGTCGCGTCGCTGATGGTAGCGACAAGCCGAAGCCGAAAACGTTGTTTGAGCCAGGTGAGGTTGTACGTGTCACCGACGGTCCATTCGCTGATTTCAACGGCACGGTTGAAGAAGTTAACTACGAAAAGAGCCGGATCCAAGTGGCAGTGCTCATTTTCGGTCGCTCTACTCCGGTAGAGCTGGAGTTCAGTCAGGTCGAAAAGGTCTGATCGAACAGGCATCCCAACCCCGCAGCCCAAGGCTGTGGGGTTTTGTCGTCACTGGGATAAACGCGCAAGCAACCGGGGAGCCTTTCGAGGCGTTCGAACCCGTAATTGGAGTGCCTCATGGCCAAGAAGATTACCGCTTACATCAAGCTGCAAGTGAAGGCCGCTCAGGCTAACCCAAGCCCACCTGTTGGTCCTGCTCTGGGTCAGCACGGCGTGAACATCATGGAATTCTGCAAGGCCTTCAACGCCCGTACTCAGGGTCTTGAGCCAGGTCTGCCGACTCCAGTGATCATCACTGTCTACAGCGACCGTAGCTTCACTTTCGAAACAAAAAGCACCCCTGCTTCGGTTCTGCTGAAGAAGGCTGCAGGTTTGACCAGCGGTTCCGCTCGTCCAAACACCGTTAAGGTTGGCACCGTTACCCGTGCTCAGCTGGAAGAAATCGCGAAAACCAAAAACGCGGATCTGACTGCAGCTGATATGGATGCAGCCGTGCGTACTATCGCCGGTTCTGCTCGTAGCATGGGCCTTAACGTGGAGGGTGTGTAATGGCTAAGCTGACCAAGCGTCAAAAGGCTATCGCCGGCAAAATCGAAGCAGGCAAGGCCTACAACTTTGTAGATGCCGCCGCTCTGCTGGCTGAGCTGTCGACTGTCAAGTTCAGCGAGTCGTTCGACGTTGCTGTGAACCTGGGCGTTGACCCACGTAAATCCGACCAGGTCGTACGTAGCGCTACCGTGCTGCCACACGGCACTGGCAAGACCGTTCGCGTTGCCGTGTTCACCCAGGGTCCAGCAGCTGAAGCTGCTCTGGCTGCTGGTGCTGATCGCGTAGGCATGGACGATCTGGCTGCTGAAATGAAAGGCGGCGACCTGAACTATGACGTCGTGATCGCATCCCCGGATGCCATGCGCGTTGTAGGCCAGCTGGGTCAGATCCTCGGTCCACGTGGCCTGATGCCTAACCCTAAAGTCGGCACCGTAACTCCAGACGTAGCCACCGCGGTCAAGAACGCCAAGGCTGGTCAGGTTCGTTATCGCACCGACAAAAACGGCATTATCCACACTTCCGTTGGCAAGATTGGCTTCGACGCCGTCAAGCTGAAGGAAAACGTTGAAGCCCTGATCGCCGATCTGAAGCGCATCAAGCCAGCTTCTTCGAAAGGTATCTACGTCAAGCGCGTTACCCTGAGCACCACTATGGGCCCAGGTCTGATCATTGATCAGAGCTCGCTCGACGCGTAAGACAAAGGTTGGCGCAAGCGATTGCGCCAGTCGACATATTGGGGTCCCTGCCTGGCGGGGGCTGTCCAAGACCGTAGGCGACGCAAGTCTTAAACCACAAGCCTACGCAGATGGTGCTCCCGGTTCCTTACCGAATCAGACACCAAAACGACATTCGGTTTCGATCGGATGAAACGGTAACAAGCAGGAGTTAAACCCGTGGCAATTAAACTCGAAGACAAGAAGGCCATCGTCGCTGAAGTCAACGAGGCTGCCAAAGCTGCTCTGTCCGCTGTCGTGGCTGATGCCCGTGGCGTAACAGTAGGCGCTATGACCGGACTCCGTAAAGAGGCTCGTGAAGCTGGCGTTTACGTACGTGTAGTACGTAACACCCTGCTCAAGCGCGCTGTTGCTGACACTGAATACAGTGTCCTCAACGACGTGTTCACCGGCCCGACCTTGATTGCGTTCTCCACCCAACATCCTGGCGCTGCTGCCCGTTTGTTCAAGGAATTCGCCAAAGGTCAGGACAAGTTCGAGATTAAGGCAGCTGCGTTCGAGGGCAAGTTCCTCGCAGCTAACCAGATCGACGTATTGGCGACTCTGCCGACCCGTGACGAAGCAATTTCCCAGCTGATGAGCGTGATGCAAGGCGCCACCAGCAAATTGGCTCGTACCCTGGCGGCACTGCGCGACCAGAAAGAAGCTGCCGCAGCCTAAGGCTCGACACCTCTTTTCGCGTTTTTTGTTTATTTCGATGGTCGCGTAGGCCGTCCCCCAATTCAGGAATTTAGTTTCATGACTATCTCTCAAAACGACATCCTCGAAGCCGTTGCCAACATGTCCGTAATGGAAGTTGTTGAGCTGATCAAAGCTTTCGAAGAAAAATTCGGTGTTACCGCTGCTGCTGCTTCCGCTGGTCCAGCTGTTGCTGCTGCCGTTGCTGAAGAGCAAACCGAATTCAACGTCATGCTGACCGAAGCTGGCGAGAAGAAAGTAAACGTGATCAAGGCAGTACGTGAACTGACCGGTCTGGGCCTGAAAGAAGCCAAGGCTGTAGTTGACGGCGCTCCTGCCATGGTTCTGGAAGCTGTTGCCAAAGACGCAGCTGACAAAGCCAAAGCAGTTCTGGAAGAAGCAGGCGCTAAAGTCGAGCTGAAGTAAGCATCGACTTTGCGTCTCCAGCCCGAGCGTTAAGCGACAGGCTGATGGCTGGTGGCTCTTGCCACCGGCCTTTTTCCGTTATTGGCAGCCGACTGGGTCGGTGCTGATCGCGAGCTGTAACCACCCGATGTGGTGGCGCAAACCATGGGGTTTGCACGATTTTCTGGCTGCTCCCGTCGGGAGGGGCCAAACAAGCAGGTGACCAAGCTGGGGAACGCTGATGGCTTACTCATATACTGAGAAAAAACGTATCCGCAAGGACTTTAGCAAGTTGCCGGACGTCATGGATGTGCCGTACCTCCTGGCCATCCAGCTGGATTCGTATCGTGAATTCTTGCAAGCGGGAGCGACTAAAGATCAGTTCCGCGACGTGGGCCTGCATGCGGCCTTCAAATCCGTTTTCCCGATCATCAGCTACTCCGGCAATGCTGCGCTGGAGTACGTCGGTTATCGCCTGGGCGAACCGGCATTTGATGTCAAAGAATGCGTATTGCGCGGTGTAACTTACGCCGTACCTTTGCGGGTAAAAGTGCGCCTGATCATTTTCGACAAAGAATCGTCGAACAAAGCGATCAAGGACATCAAAGAGCAAGAAGTCTACATGGGTGAGATCCCCCTGATGACTGAAAACGGTACCTTCGTAATCAACGGTACCGAGCGTGTAATCGTTTCCCAGCTGCACCGTTCTCCGGGCGTGTTCTTCGACCACGACCGTGGCAAGACGCACAGCTCCGGCAAACTGCTCTACTCCGCGCGCATCATTCCTTACCGCGGTTCGTGGTTGGATTTCGAGTTCGACCCGAAAGACTGCGTATTCGTGCGTATCGACCGTCGTCGCAAGCTGCCTGCATCGGTGCTGCTGCGCGCGCTCGGCTATACCACCGAGGAAGTACTGGACGCGTTCTACACCACCAACGTCTTCCATGTGCAAGGTGAAAACCTGAGCCTGGAACTGGTGCCTCAGCGTCTGCGCGGTGAAATCGCGGTCCTCGATATCCAGGACGACAAGGGCAAGGTTATTGTCGAGCAAGGTCGTCGTATTACCGCTCGCCACATCAACCAGCTGGAAAAAGCCGGGATCAAAGAGCTGCAGGTGCCGATGGACTACGTCCTGGGTCGCACTTCGGCCAAGGTCATCGTGCATCCAGCCACTGGCGAGATCATCGCTGAGTGCAACACCGAGCTGACCGTCGAGATCCTGGCGAAAATCGTCAAGGCCCAGGTCGTTCGTATCGAGACCCTGTACACCAACGACATCGACTGCGGTCCGTTCATCTCCGACACGCTGAAGATCGACTCCACCGGCAACCAGTTGGAAGCCTTGGTCGAGATCTATCGCATGATGCGTCCTGGCGAGCCACCAACCAAGGATGCTGCCGAGACCCTGTTCAACAACCTGTTCTTCAGCCCTGAGCGCTATGACCTGTCTGCGGTCGGCCGGATGAAGTTCAACCGTCGTATCGGTCGTACCGAGATCGAAGGTTCGGGCGTGCTGAACAAGGATGACATCGTTGCGGTCCTCAAGACCTTGGTCGACATCCGTAACGGCAAGGGCATCGTCGATGACATCGACCACCTGGGTAACCGTCGTGTTCGCTGCGTAGGCGAAATGGCCGAGAACCAGTTCCGTGTTGGCCTGGTGCGCGTAGAGCGTGCGGTCAAGGAACGCCTGTCGATGGCTGAAAGCGAAGGCCTGATGCCGCAAGACCTGATCAATGCCAAGCCTGTGGCTGCGGCGGTGAAGGAGTTCTTCGGTTCGAGCCAGCTGTCCCAGTTCATGGACCAGAACAACCCGCTGTCCGAGATCACCCACAAGCGTCGTGTCTCCGCACTCGGCCCAGGCGGTCTGACGCGTGAGCGTGCAGGCTTCGAAGTTCGTGACGTACACCCGACTCACTACGGTCGTGTATGCCCGATCGAAACGCCGGAAGGTCCGAACATCGGTCTGATCAACTCCCTGGCTGCCTATGCGCGCACCAACCAGTACGGCTTCCTTGAAAGCCCGTACCGCGTGGTGAAAGACGCCCTGGTTACCGACGAGATCGTTTTCCTGTCCGCCATCGAAGAAGCTGATCATGTGATCGCCCAGGCTTCTGCCACGATGAACGAGAAGAAAGTCCTGGTCGACGAGCTGGTAGCTGTTCGTCACTTGAACGAGTTCACCGTCAAGGCGCCGGAAGACGTCACCTTGATGGACGTATCGCCGAAGCAGGTAGTTTCGGTTGCAGCGTCGCTGATCCCGTTCCTCGAGCACGACGACGCCAACCGTGCGTTGATGGGTTCGAACATGCAGCGTCAGGCTGTACCTACCCTGCGTGCCGACAAGCCGCTGGTTGGTACTGGTATGGAGCGCAACGTTGCTCGCGACTCCGGCGTTTGCGTCGTGGCTCGTCGTGGCGGTGTGATCGACTCCGTCGACGCCAGCCGTATCGTGGTTCGTGTTGCCGATGACGAAGTTGAAACTGGCGAAGCCGGTGTCGACATCTACAACCTGACCAAATACACCCGCTCGAACCAGAACACCTGCATCAACCAGCGTCCGCTGGTGAGCAAGGGTGATCGGGTTCAGCGTAGCGACATCATGGCCGACGGCCCGTCCACCGATATGGGTGAACTGGCCTTGGGTCAGAACATGCGCATCGCGTTCATGGCATGGAACGGCTTCAACTTCGAAGACTCCATCTGCCTGTCCGAGCGTGTGGTTCAGGAAGACCGCTTCACCACGATCCACATCCAGGAACTGACCTGCGTGGCTCGTGACACCAAGCTTGGCCCAGAGGAAATCACTGCGGACATCCCGAACGTGGGTGAGGCTGCACTGAACAAGCTGGACGAAGCCGGTATCGTTTACGTAGGTGCTGAAGTAGGCGCGGGCGACATCCTGGTCGGCAAGGTCACTCCGAAAGGCGAGACCCAACTGACTCCGGAAGAAAAACTGCTGCGTGCGATCTTCGGTGAAAAAGCCAGCGACGTAAAAGACACCTCCCTGCGCGTGCCTACCGGCACCAAGGGTACTGTCATCGACGTACAGGTCTTCACCCGTGACGGCGTTGAGCGTGATGCTCGTGCACTGTCGATCGAGAAGACTCAGCTCGACGAGATCCGCAAGGACCTGAACGAAGAGTTCCGTATCGTTGAAGGCGCAACTTTCGAGCGTCTGCGCTCCGCCCTGGTCGGCCACAAAGCCGAAGGCGGCGCCGGCCTGAAGAAAGGTCAGGAAATCACCGACGAAGTCCTCGACGGTCTTGAGCATGGCCAGTGGTTCAAACTGCGCATGGCTGAAGATGCTCTGAACGAGCAGCTCGAGAAGGCCCAGGCCTACATCGTTGATCGCCGCCGTCTGCTGGACGACAAGTTCGAAGACAAGAAGCGCAAGCTGCAGCAGGGCGATGACCTGGCTCCAGGCGTGCTGAAAATCGTCAAGGTTTACCTGGCAATCCGTCGCCGCATCCAGCCGGGCGACAAGATGGCCGGTCGTCACGGTAACAAGGGTGTGGTCTCCGTGATCATGCCGGTTGAAGACATGCCGCACGATGCCAATGGCACCCCGGTCGATGTGGTCCTCAACCCGTTGGGCGTACCTTCGCGTATGAACGTTGGTCAGATCCTTGAAACCCACCTGGGCCTCGCGGCCAAGGGCTTGGGCGAGAAGATCAACCGTATGATCGAAGAGCAGCGCAAGGTCGCTGACCTGCGCAAGTTCCTGCACGAGATCTACAACGAGATCGGCGGGCGCAACGAAGAGCTGGACACCTTCTCCGACCAGGAAATCCTGGACCTGGCGAAGAACCTGCGCGGCGGCGTTCCGATGGCTACCCCGGTGTTCGACGGTGCCAAGGAAAGCGAAATCAAGGCCATGCTGAAACTGGCAGACCTGCCGGAAAGCGGCCAGATGCAGCTGTTCGATGGTCGTACCGGCAACAAGTTCGAGCGTCCGGTTACCGTTGGCTACATGTACATGCTGAAGCTGAACCACTTGGTAGACGACAAGATGCACGCTCGTTCTACCGGTTCTTACAGCCTGGTTACCCAGCAGCCGCTGGGTGGTAAGGCGCAGTTCGGTGGTCAGCGTTTCGGGGAGATGGAGGTCTGGGCACTGGAAGCATACGGTGCTGCATACACTCTGCAAGAAATGCTCACAGTGAAGTCGGACGATGTGAACGGCCGGACCAAGATGTACAAAAACATCGTGGACGGCGATCACCGTATGGAGCCGGGCATGCCCGAGTCCTTCAACGTGTTGATCAAGGAAATTCGTTCCCTCGGCATCGATATCGATCTGGAAACCGAATAACACGTGACGCGAATCGAGAGCGGGGCTGTCTTGCCCGCTCTCTGCTCCGCCAGGAGGAAAGGCCTTGAAAGACCTACTGAATTTGCTGAAAAACCAGGGTCAAGTCGAAGAGTTCGACGCCATCCGTATTGGATTGGCCTCGCCTGAGATGATCCGTTCGTGGTCGTTCGGTGAAGTTAAAAAGCCGGAAACCATCAACTACCGTACGTTCAAACCCGAGCGTGACGGCCTGTTCTGCGCCAAGATCTTTGGCCCGGTAAAGGATTACGAGTGCCTGTGCGGTAAGTACAAGCGCTTGAAGCATCGCGGCGTGATCTGCGAGAAGTGCGGCGTTGAAGTCGCGCTGGCAAAGGTTCGTCGTGAGCGCATGGCGCACATCGAACTGGCCTCGCCAGTTGCTCACATCTGGTTCCTGAAATCGCTGCCGTCCCGTATCGGCCTGCTGATGGACATGACCCTGCGTGATATCGAACGCGTTCTCTACTTCGAGAGCTATGTCGTTATCGATCCAGGCATGACCACCCTTGAAAAGGGCCAGCTGCTGAATGACGAACAGTACTTCGAAGCGCTGGAAGAGTTCGGCGACGATTTCGATGCCCGCATGGGTGCCGAAGCTGTCCGCGAACTGCTGCACGCGATCGACCTGGAGCACGAGATTGGTCGTCTGCGCGAAGAGATTCCGCAAACCAACTCCGAAACCAAGATCAAGAAGCTGTCCAAGCGTCTGAAGTTGATGGAAGCCTTCCAGGGTTCCGGCAACCTGCCAGAGTGGATGGTGCTGACCGTTCTGCCGGTTCTGCCGCCAGACCTGCGTCCACTGGTTCCGCTCGATGGCGGTCGCTTCGCGACTTCCGACCTCAACGATCTGTATCGTCGAGTGATCAACCGTAACAACCGCTTGAAGCGTCTGCTCGACCTGTCCGCTCCGGACATCATCGTGCGCAACGAAAAGCGTATGTTGCAGGAAGCGGTCGACGCACTGCTCGACAACGGTCGTCGTGGCCGGGCTATCACCGGTTCGAACAAGCGTCCTCTGAAATCCCTGGCTGACATGATCAAGGGTAAGCAAGGTCGTTTCCGTCAGAACTTGCTCGGTAAGCGTGTTGACTACTCCGGTCGTTCGGTAATTACCGTAGGCCCGACCCTGCGTCTGCATCAGTGCGGCCTGCCCAAGAAAATGGCGCTGGAGCTGTTCAAGCCGTTCATCTTCGGCAAGCTGGAAATGCGTGGTCTTGCGACCACCATCAAAGCCGCCAAGAAAATGGTCGAGCGCGAACTGCCAGAGGTCTGGGACGTTCTCGCCGAAGTGATTCGCGAACACCCAGTGCTGCTCAACCGTGCACCGACCCTTCACCGTCTGGGCATCCAGGCGTTTGAACCGGTACTGATCGAAGGCAAGGCTATCCAGCTGCACCCTCTGGTCTGTGCTGCGTACAACGCCGACTTCGACGGCGACCAGATGGCCGTGCACGTACCGCTGACGCTGGAAGCCCAGCTCGAAGCGCGTGCGTTGATGATGTCGACCAACAACATCCTGTCGCCAGCCAACGGTGAGCCAATCATCGTTCCGTCCCAGGACGTTGTATTGGGTCTGTACTACATGACTCGTGAAGCGATCAACGCCAAGGGCGAAGGTCGTGTGTTCGCGGATCTGCAGGAAGTCGACCGTGTGTTCCGTGCTGGCGAAGCCGCACTGCACGCCAAGATCAAGGTGCGGATCAATGAAACCGTAAACGATCGTGATGGCAACAGCGTGACCAACACTCGCATCGTCGACACCACTGTCGGTCGTGCGCTGTTGTTCCAGGTTGTGCCAAAAGGCTTGTCGTTCGATGTCGTCAACCTGCCGATGAAGAAAAAGGCGATCTCCAAGCTGATCAACCAGTGCTACCGCGTGGTTGGTCTGAAAGAGACCGTGATCTTCGCCGACCAGTTGATGTACACCGGTTTTGCCTATTCGACCATCTCCGGCGTTTCCATCGGTGTTAACGACTTCGTTATCCCTGATGAAAAAGCCCGCATCATCGGTGCTGCCACCGAAGAAGTGAAAGAGATCGAAAGCCAGTACGCGTCCGGCCTGGTAACCCAGGGCGAGAAGTACAACAAGGTAATCGACCTCTGGTCCAAGGCGAACGACGAAGTTTCCAAGGCGATGATGGCCAACCTCTCGAAAGAGAAAGTCATCGACCGCCACGGCAACGAAGTTGACCAGGAATCGTTCAACTCGATGTACATGATGGCCGACTCGGGTGCACGGGGTTCTGCTGCGCAGATCCGTCAGCTCGCCGGTATGCGTGGCCTGATGGCCAAGCCGGACGGCTCCATCATCGAGACGCCGATTACTGCGAACTTCCGTGAAGGTTTGAGCGTACTCCAGTACTTCATCTCCACTCACGGTGCTCGTAAGGGTCTCGCGGATACCGCGTTGAAAACCGCGAACTCCGGTTACCTGACTCGTCGTCTGGTAGACGTGGCGCAAGACTTGGTCGTGACCGAGATCGATTGCGGCACCGAGCACGGCCTGGTCATGACGCCGCACATTGAAGGCGGTGACGTTGTAGAGCCGTTGGGTGAGCGCGTATTGGGTCGTGTCATTGCCCGTGACGTATTCAAGCCAGGTACCGAGGACGTCATCGTTCCTGCCGGCACCCTGGTTGACGAAAAGTGGGTCGAATTCATCGAGCTCAACAGCATCGACGAAGTGATCGTGCGTTCGCCAATCAGCTGCGAAACCCGCTACGGCATCTGCGCCAAGTGCTACGGTCGCGACCTGGCTCGTGGTCACCAGGTGAACATCGGTGAAGCGGTCGGCGTTATCGCTGCCCAGTCCATCGGTGAGCCGGGTACCCAGCTGACCATGCGTACGTTCCACATCGGTGGTGCGGCAAGCCGGACCTCCGCAGCCGACAGCGTCCAGGTGAAGAATGGCGGTACCGTCCGCCTGCACAACCTGAAGCACGTTGAGCGAGTGGACGGCCACCTGGTGGCTGTGTCCCGTTCCGGTGAGCTGGCAATTGCCGACGACTTCGGTCGTGAGCGCGAGCGCTACAAGCTGCCGTACGGTGCTGTGATTTCGGTGAAGGAAGGTGACAAGGTCGACGCTGGTGCCATCGTGGCCAAGTGGGATCCGCACACTCACCCAATCGTTACCGAGATGAAAGGTACCGTGACCTACGTGGGCATGGAAGAAGGCATCACGATCAAGCGTCAGACTGACGAATTGACCGGTATGACCAACATCGAAGTACTCGACGCAAAAGATCGTCCAGCTGCGGGCAAGGACATCCGTCCAGCCGTGAAGATGGTCGACGACAACGGCAAGGATCTGTTGCTGCCAGGCACTGACGTAATCGCTCAGTACTTCCTGCCAGCCAACGCCCTGGTCGGTGTGGCGGACGGTGCGCGGATCGCGATCGGTGACGTAATCGCTCGTATCCCGCAGGAAACCTCGAAGACCCGTGACATCACTGGTGGTCTGCCGCGTGTTGCCGACTTGTTCGAAGCTCGTCGTCCGAAAGAGGCCTCGATCCTGGCTGAAGTCAGCGGCACCATCGCGTTCGGTAAAGAGACCAAGGGCAAGCGCCGCCTGGTCATTACGCCGAACGACGGTAGCGATCCGTACGAAGAGCTGATTCCGAAGTGGCGTCACCTGAACGTCTTCGAAGGCGAACAGGTAAACCGCGGCGAAGTTATCTCCGACGGTCCGAGCGATCCACACGACATCCTGCGTCTGCTGGGTGTGAGTGCGCTGGCCAAGTACATCGTGAACGAGATCCAGGACGTTTATCGTCTGCAGGGCGTGAAGATCAACGACAAGCACATCGAGACCATCCTGCGTCAGATGCTGCGTAAAGTTGAGATCTCCGAGTCCGGTGACTCCAGCTTCATCAAGGGCGACCAGATGGAACTGACTCACGTACTGGTAGAAAACGAGCGCCTGGCGAACGAGGACAAGTTCCTTGCCAAGTTCACTCGCGTACTGCTGGGTATCACCAAGGCGTCGTTGTCCACCGAATCGTTCATCTCGGCGGCTTCCTTCCAGGAAACCACCCGCGTACTGACCGAAGCGGCGGTAACCGGCAAGCGCGATTACCTGCGCGGCCTGAAAGAAAACGTGGTCGTGGGTCGTCTGATCCCGGCTGGTACCGGTTTGGCCTATCACAGCGAGCGCAAGCGTCGCCGTGATGCAGACAAGCCGTTGCGCGTAAGCGCCAGTGAAGTGGAAGCTGCACTGACCGAAGCACTGAACTCGAGCGGTAACTGAGTTCGGCGTTGATTGAGTGCCTGGCCCTGGTCATCCCGTTCGGCGGATCGAGACAAATTGTCGAGATCTGGCGGGCGGGGAGGTCGGGGCCTTGCCTTGACTGGGGACAAGATCCTCTTTAGACTCTTGATCCCCTAAATTTGGCGGGAATTCGTTCCTGCCATTTTGCTTTTCTTGCAAGACAATAGCGTCGCAAGACAACAGTGGAGCTAGTAGATGGCAACTATCAACCAGCTGGTACGTCAGCCGCGTAAGCGTATCGTCGAGAAATCCGACGTGCCTGCGCTGCAGAACTGCCCGCAACGTCGTGGCGTATGCACCCGTGTGTATACCACCACGCCGAAAAAACCTAACTCGGCACTGCGTAAAGTATGCCGTGTGCGTCTGACCAACGGTTTCGAGGTTTCCTCGTACATCGGTGGTGAAGGCCACAACCTGCAAGAGCACAGCGTGGTGCTGATCCGCGGCGGTCGTGTAAAAGACTTGCCAGGTGTTCGTTACCACACCGTTCGCGGTTCTTTGGATACTTCCGGCGTTAAAGGTCGTAACCAGGGTCGTTCGAAGTACGGTACCAAGCGTCCGAAGTAATCGGTCGTTTTGCAGTTTTTCATTTTTATTGAGTCGATAAGAGTAAGGTCGGGCACGCATCTGCTGTCCCGGGCTAACCTGAAGACCGCTTGAGGGCTTATCATGCCAAGACGTCGCGTAGCAGCCAAACGTGAGATTCTGGACGATCCGAAATACGGAAGCCAGATTCTCGCCAAGTTCATGAACCACGTTATGGAAAGCGGCAAGAAAGCCGTTGCCGAGCGTATCGTTTATGGCGCACTGGACAAAGTTAAGGAACGCAAGAACAGCGATCCCCTGGAAATCTTCGAGAAAGCTCTCGACGCCATCGCTCCGCTGGTCGAAGTGAAGTCGCGCCGTGTAGGCGGTGCTACTTACCAGGTTCCGGTCGAAGTTCGTCCTTCCCGTCGTAACGCCCTGGCAATGCGCTGGCTGGTAGACTTCGCCCGCAAGCGCGGCGAGAAGTCCATGGCCCTGCGTTTGGCTGGTGAACTGTTGGACGCTGCTGAAGGTAAAGGTGCTGCAGTTAAGAAGCGTGAAGACGTGCACCGTATGGCTGAAGCCAACAAGGCTTTCTCGCACTACCGCTTCTAATTTTAGCGTCACTCAATTTGCGAGGGCTTTATGGCTCGTACTACACCGATTAATCGCTACCGTAACATCGGTATCGTTGCTCACGTGGATGCTGGTAAAACCACCACCACCGAGCGCGTCCTTTTTTACACCGGCAAAAGTCACAAAATGGGCGAGGTGCATGACGGCGCCGCGACCACAGACTGGATGGTTCAGGAGCAGGAGCGTGGTATTACCATTACTTCTGCTGCTATCACCGCCTTCTGGAAAGGTTCCGAGAAGCAGTACCCGCACGAGCATCGCTTCAACGTAATCGATACCCCGGGCCACGTAGACTTCACCATTGAAGTTGAGCGTTCCCTGCGTGTACTCGACGGCGCGGTCGTTGTGTTCTGTGGTACTTCGGGTGTTGAGCCTCAGTCGGAAACCGTATGGCGTCAGGCCAACAAATACGGCGTTCCACGTCTTGTTTACGTAAACAAGATGGACCGTGCTGGTGCCAACTTCCTGCGCGTGATCGGTCAGATCAAGCAGCGTCTGGGTCACACTCCGGTGCCTATCCAGCTCGCTATCGGTTCGGAAGACAACTTCCAGGGCCAGATCGACCTGATCAACATGCAGGCCGTGTACTGGAATGATGCCGACAAGGGCATGGTTCCTGTTCGCAAGGAAATTCCTGCCGAGCTGTTGGAAGAAGCCGAGCAATGGCGCAGCAACATGGTTGAGGCTGCAGCCGAAGCCAGCGAAGAGCTGATGAACAAGTACCTCGAGGGTGAAGAACTCACCAACGACGAAATCAAGGCCGCTCTGCGTCAGCGCACTATCGCTGGTGAGATCGTTCTGGCTGTTTGCGGTTCTTCCTTCAAGAACAAGGGTGTTCCCCTGGTTCTCGACGCTGTGATCGACTTCCTGCCTGCTCCAACCGACATTCCTGCTATCAAGGGTTCCAACCCTGATAACGAGGAAGAGGAAATGGAGCGTCACGCAAGTGATGACGAGCCGTTCGCGGCCTTGGCGTTCAAGATCGCTACCGACCCATTCGTGGGTACCTTGACCTTTGTTCGAGTTTACTCGGGCGTGTTGGCATCCGGCGACGGCGTGATCAACTCGGTAAAAGGCAAGAAAGAGCGCGTGGGTCGTATGGTGCAGATGCACGCAAACGCCCGTGAAGAAATCAAGGAAGTACGCGCTGGCGACATCGCGGCCTTGATCGGCATGAAGGACGTCACCACTGGTGAAACCTTGTGCAACGCTGACAAGCCAATCATCCTGGTTCGCATGGACTTCCCGGAGCCGGTTATTTCGGTTGCTGTTGAGCCTAAGACCAAGGATGACCAGGAAAAAATGGGTATCGCTCTGGGCAAGCTTGCTCAGGAAGACCCGTCTTTCCGCGTCAAGACTGATGAAGAGACTGGTCAGACGATCATCTCCGGCATGGGCGAGCTGCACCTGGACATCCTGGTTGACCGGATGCGCCGTGAGTTCAACGTCGAAGCCAACATCGGTAAGCCTCAGGTTTCCTATCGTGAGCGCATCACGAAGAGCTGTGAAATCGAAGGCAAGTTCGTTCGCCAGTCCGGCGGTCGTGGCCAGTTCGGTCACTGCTGGATCCGTTTTGCTCCTGCTGACGAAGGTCAGGAAGGTCTGCAATTCCTGAACGAAGTCGTAGGTGGTGTGGTTCCGAAGGAATACATCCCAGCGATCCAGAAGGGTATCGAAGAGCAGATGAAGAACGGCGTTGTTGCCGGCTATCCGCTGATCGGCCTGAAGGCGACCGTGTTCGACGGTTCTTACCACGACGTCGACTCCAACGAGATGGCGTTTAAGGTGGCTGCTTCCATGGCTACCAAGCAACTGGCCCAGAAGGGCGGTGGTGAGTTGCTTGAGCCTATCATGGCGGTAGAAGTCGTTACGCCTGAAGACTACATGGGTGATGTCATGGGCGACCTTAACCGTCGTCGTGGCATGATTCTGGGTATGGAAGATACGGTTTCCGGCAAGGTTATCCGCGCCGAGGTTCCGTTGGGTGAGATGTTCGGTTACGCAACCGACGTTCGCTCCATGTCTCAGGGTCGCGCAAGCTACTCTATGGAATTCAAAAAATACAATACAGCTCCGTCGCATATCGTCGAGACTGTTACCAAAAAGCAAGGCTGATCCAGCCCCTTTAAGCTAGGAGTTAATTGTCGTGGCTAAAGAAAAATTTGAACGGAACAAACCGCACGTCAACGTTGGCACCATCGGCCACGTTGACCACGGTAAAACTACCCTGACCGCTGCTCTGACCCGTGTCTGCTCCGAAGTTTTCGGTTCGGCCAAGGTTGACTTCGACAAGATCGACAGCGCCCCGGAAGAAAAAGCTCGCGGTATCACCATCAACACCGCTCACGTTGAATACGATTCGGCCGTGCGTCACTACGCACACGTTGACTGCCCAGGTCACGCCGACTACGTAAAAAACATGATCACCGGTGCTGCCCAGATGGACGGCGCGATCCTGGTTTGCTCGGCCGCTGATGGTCCGATGCCACAAACCCGTGAGCACATCCTGCTGTCCCGTCAGGTAGGCGTTCCGTACATCGTTGTCTTCCTGAACAAGGCTGACATGGTTGACGATGCTGAGCTGCTGGAACTGGTTGAGATGGAAGTGCGCGACCTGCTGAGCACTTACGACTTCCCAGGTGATGACACTCCAATCATCATCGGTTCGGCTCTGATGGCTCTGAACGGCCAAGACGACAACGAAATGGGCACCACTGCTGTCAAGAAGCTGGTGGAAACTCTGGACAGCTACATCCCAGAGCCGGAGCGTGCTATCGACAAGCCGTTCCTGATGCCAATCGAAGACGTATTCTCGATCTCCGGTCGCGGTACTGTTGTGACTGGTCGTGTTGAGCGTGGCATCGTCCGTATCCAGGAAGAAGTTGAGATCGTCGGTCTGCGCGACACTCAGAAAACTACCTGCACCGGCGTTGAAATGTTCCGCAAGCTGCTCGACGAAGGTCGTGCTGGCGAGAACTGCGGCGTACTGCTGCGCGGCACCAAGCGTGACGACGTTGAGCGTGGCCAGGTTCTGGTCAAGCCAGGCACCGTCAAGCCGCACACCAAGTTCACCGCAGAAGTCTACGTTCTGAGCAAGGAAGAAGGCGGTCGTCACACTCCGTTCTTCAAAGGCTACCGTCCACAGTTCTACTTCCGTACAACTGACGTGACTGGTAACTGCGAGCTGCCAGAAGGCGTTGAAATGGTAATGCCAGGTGACAACATTCAGATGACTGTTACCCTGATCAAGACCATCGCAATGGAAGACGGCCTGCGTTTCGCTATCCGTGAAGGCGGTCGTACCGTCGGCGCCGGCGTCGTAGCCAAAGTCATCGAATAAGACTCTTTCAGAGTCGGTTCGATGGACAGGAAAGCCCCCGCTTAGCGGGGGCTTTTTTATTGGGTTGACACCTATCGGGGGCGTCTATAGAATTGCGCCTCCTTTTAACGGGCGTATTGCGCCCGGTGGGAATAGCAGCCGGAGTCTGAAATCCAATGCAAAATCAGCAAATCCGTATCAGGTTGAAGGCTTTTGACCATCGCCTGATCGACCAATCCACCCAGGAAATCGTGGAAACCGCGAAACGTACTGGTGCTCAAGTGCGTGGTCCAATTCCACTGCCTACCCGTAAAGAGCGGTTCACCGTTCTGGTCTCCCCGCACGTCAACAAAGACGCGCGTGACCAGTACGAGATCCGTACTCATAAGCGCGTTCTGGACATCGTCCAGCCAACGGATAAAACCGTTGATGCTCTTATGAAGCTCGATCTTGCGGCCGGTGTGGAAGTGCAGATCAGCCTCGGCTAAGACTCGGTCTTAGTCGTGTAACGCTCTGAAATGGGCGGCCATAGCGGGTGAAAGCCCCGTACACTCATGAGGTTTACAACATGACTATTGGTGTAGTCGGTCGTAAATGCGGTATGACCCGTATTTTCACCGAAGAAGGTGTCTCCATTCCGGTCACGGTCATTGAGATCGAGCCGAATCGCGTCACCCAGTTCAAAACTGAAGAGACCGATGGCTATCGTGCAGTGCAAGTCACTGTCGGCGAGCGTCGTGCTTCGCGTGTAACAGCAGCTCAGGCTGGCCACTTCGCCAAGGCGAACGTAGCCGCTGGTCGTACCGTAATGGAATTCCGCCTTGAAGAAGGCGAGTACCAGGCCGGCGACCTGATCAACGCTGAAATCTTCGCCGCTGGTCAACTGGTTGATGTAACCGGTCAGTCCAAGGGTAAAGGCTTCCAGGGTACGATCAAGCGTTGGAACTTCCGCGGGCAAGATAACACCCACGGTAACTCCGTATCCCACCGCGTTCCAGGCTCTATCGGCCAGTGCCAGACTCCTGGTCGTGTATTCAAGGGCAAGAAAATGTCCGGTCATATGGGCGCTGAGCGCGTGACCGTGCAGTCCCTCGAAGTAGTGCGCGTGGACGCTGAACGCAATCTGTTGTTGGTCAAGGGCGCTGTTCCTGGCGCTACTGGCGGCAACTTGGTTGTACGTCCAGCAGCCAAGGCTCGCGGTTAAGGGGAAGCTGACATGCAATTAAATGTAAATGACGCTCAAGCGATCGAAGTTTCCGAACTGACATTTGGCGGCGAATTCAACGAGACGCTGGTTCACCAAGCAGTCGTGGCCTACATGGCTGGCGGCCGTCAAGGTAGCAAGCAGCAAAAGACCCGTTCCGACGTTTCTGGTGGCGGTAAGCGCCCATGGCGTCAGAAAGGTACTGGCCGTGCTCGTGCCGGTACTATCCGTAGCCCAATCTGGCGTGGCGGCGGTACCACTTTCGCAGCTCGTCCTCAGGATCACTCCCAGAAGCTGAACAAGAAGATGTATCGCGCAGCAATGCGTTCCATCCTTGCTGAGCTGGTACGTACTGATCGTCTGGTCGTGGTTCAGGACTTCGCTGTCGAAGCACCGAAAACCAAAGATCTGCTGAACAAGCTGAACGGCATGGGCCTGACTGACGTCCTGATCGTGTCTGACGCTGTTGATCAGAACCTGTACCTGGCTGCTCGCAACCTGCCACACGTCGACGTTCGTGACGTGCAAGGTTCCGATCCGGTCAGTCTGATCGCATACGACAAGGTGTTGATCACCGTGTCGGCCGTGAAGAAATTCGAGGAGCTGCTGGGATGAACCAGGAACGCGTATTTAAAGTTCTGCTTGGCCCGCACGTTTCCGAGAAGGCTACGGTTCTGGCAGACAAGAAAGGCCAGTTCGTTTTCAAGGTTGCGACCGACGCAACCAAGCTGGAAATCAAGAAGGCCGTCGAAAGCCTGTTCAGCGTGAAAGTAGAGCGCGTGACTACCCTGAACGTTCTGGGTAAAAGCAAGCGCACTGCTCGCGGTCTGGGCAAGCGTAATGACTGGAAGAAGGCAGTTATCTCCCTTCAGCCAGGCCAAGATCTCGATTTCAGCAGCAGTGCTGAGTAAGGAAGGGGTGCATCATGGCAATCGTTAAATGCAAACCGACTTCCCCTGGCCGCCGTTTTGTGGTCAAGGTGGTCAACCAGGAGCTGCATAAAGGCGCTCCTCACGCACCGCTGCTCGAGAAAAAATCGAAGTCTGGTGGTCGTAACAACAATGGCCGTATTACCACTCGTCACATCGGTGGTGGTCATAAGCAGCATTACCGTCTGGTCGACTTCCGTCGCAACGACAAGGATGGCATCGCTGCCACCGTCGAGCGTATCGAATACGATCCAAACCGTACTGCTCACATCGCTCTGCTGCTGTACGCAGATGGCGAGCGTCGCTACATCATCGCCCCTAAAGGCGTGAGCGCTGGCGACCAGCTGATCGCAGGTGCCCTGGCACCGATCAAGCCGGGCAACGCTCTGCAACTGCGTAACATTCCAGTTGGTAGCACCGTACACGGCATCGAATTGAAGCCAGGTAAAGGCGCACAGATCGCTCGTTCCGCTGGTGCTTCGGCTCAGCTGATCGCTCGTGAAGGTGTCTACGTGACCCTGCGTCTGCGTTCTGGTGAGATGCGTAAAGTACTGGCTGAATGCCGTGCGACCCTGGGCGAAGTCTCGAACTCCGAGCACAGCCTGCGTTCGTTGGGTAAAGCTGGTGCCAAGCGCTGGCGTGGCGTTCGCCCAACCGTTCGTGGTGTTGCCATGAACCCGGTTGACCACCCACATGGTGGTGGTGAAGGTCGTACCTCTGGTGGTCGTCATCCGGTATCGCCATGGGGCTTCCCGACTAAGGGCGCGAAGACTCGTGGTAATAAGCGTACCGACAAAATGATCGTCCGTCGTCGCAAGTAAATAGAGGGATACGACAGTGCCACGTTCTCTGAAAAAAGGTCCTTTTATTGATCTTCACCTACTGAAGAAGATCGAAGTGGCGGCGGAAAAGAACGATCGCAAACCAGTTAAGACCTGGTCGCGCCGTTCGATGATCCTGCCACAAATGGTCGGTCTGACCATTGCTGTACACAACGGTCGTCAACACGTCCCAGTTCTCGTTAACGAAGACATGGTCGGCCACAAACTGGGCGAGTTCGCCGGTACCCGCACTTATCGCGGGCACGTGGCAGACAAGAAAGCCAAGCGTTAAGGGGTTAGGAAATGGAAGTAGCCGCTAAGTTGTCGGGCGCTCGAATCTCCGCCCAGAAAGCCCGCTTGGTCGCCGACCAGATCCGCGGGAAGAAGGTGGGCGAAGCGCTCAACCTGTTGGCTTTCAGCAGTAAGAAAGCCGCCGAGATCATGAAAAAAGTGCTGGAGTCGGCCGTAGCCAACGCCGAGCATAACGAAGGCGCAGACGTTGATGACCTGAAGGTCAGCACCGTTTTCGTCAACGAAGGGCGTTCGCTGAAGCGCATCATGCCACGTGCCAAAGGCCGTGCTGATCGCATCGTCAAGCGGTCTTGCCATATCACTGTCAAGGTTGCTGACAAGTAACGGAGTCGAAGAGATGGGTCAGAAAGTACATCCCATTGGCATTCGCCTGGGAATCGTCAAGGAGCACACCTCCGTCTGGTACGCAGACGGTCGGACTTATGCGGACTACTTGTTCGCTGATCTGAAGGTGCGTGAGTATCTCCAAGACAAACTAAAAAGCGCGTCCGTCAGCCGTATCGATATCCATCGTCCGGCTCAGACTGCACGTATCACCATCCACACCGCTCGCCCAGGTATCGTTATCGGGAAGAAAGGTGAAGATGTTGAGAAACTGCGTCAGGACCTGACCAAGCAAATGGGTGTGCCTGTGCACATCAATATCGAAGAGATCCGCAAGCCGGAACTCGACGGTATGCTGGTTGCGCAGAGCGTAGCTCAGCAGCTGGAGCGTCGTGTAATGTTCCGTCGCGCTATGAAGCGCGCTGTACAGAACGCAATGCGCATTGGTGCCAAAGGCATCAAAATCCAAGTGAGCGGTCGTCTCGGCGGTGCTGAAATCGCACGTACTGAATGGTATCGCGAAGGTCGTGTGCCACTGCACACCCTGCGTGCCGACATCGACTATGCCAACTACGAAGCTCACACCACCTACGGTGTGATCGGTGTAAAGGTTTGGATCTTCAAAGGCGAAGTAATTGGTGGTCGCCAAGAAGAACTGAAGCCACAAGCACCAGCGCCTCGTAAAAAAGCTGCTAAGTAAGGGGTACGCCAAATGTTGCAACCAAAGCGTACGAAGTTCCGCAAGCAGATGACCGGTCACAACCGTGGCCTGGCATTGCGCGGTAGCAAAGTCAGCTTCGGCGAGTTCGCGCTGAAGTCTGTTGCTCGTGGTCGTCTCACCGCTCGTCAGATCGAGTCAGCGCGTCGTGCTCTGACCCGTCACGTAAAACGTGGCGGCAAGATCTGGATCCGTGTATTCCCGGACAAGCCTGTCACCAAGAAGCCACTCGAAGTTCGGATGGGTAAAGGTAAGGGTAACGTGGAGTACTGGGTTGCCCAGATTCAGCCAGGCAAAGTCCTGTATGAAATCGAGGGTGTTTCTGAAGAGCTGGCGCGTGAGGCTTTCGCCCTGGCTGCTGCAAAGCTGCCGCTCGCCACCTCCTTTGTTAAACGGACGGTGATGTGATGAAAGCGAATGAACTTCGTGAAAAATCCGCACAGCAGCTGAACGAGCAACTGCTCGGCCTGCTGCGCGACCAGTTCAATCTGCGCATGCAGAAAGCAACTGGCCAGTTGGGGCAGTCTCATCTGCTCTCGCAAGTTAAGCGTGACATCGCTCGCGTGAAAACTGTGCTCAACCAGCAGGCAGGTAAGTGATCATGGCTGAAGCCGAAAAAACTGTCCGTACGCTGACTGGCCGTGTTGTCAGCGACAAGATGGACAAAACCATCACCGTTCTGATCGAGCGTCGCGTTAAGCACCCGATCTACGGTAAATACGTTAAGCGTTCGACTAAGCTGCACGCGCACGACGAAACCAATCAGTGCCACATCGGCGACAAGGTCACTATTCGTGAAACTCGTCCGATGGCCAAGACCAAATCTTGGGCGCTGGTTGATGTTCTCGAACGCGCTGTGGAAGTCTAAGGGCTAGGGGTCGGAGAAATTATATGATTCAGACTCAATCCATGCTCGATGTGGCCGATAACAGCGGCGCTCGCCGCGTTATGTGCATCAAGGTGCTGGGTGGCTCCCATCGTCGTTACGCTGGTATCGGTGACATCATCAAAGTTACCGTCAAGGAAGCAATTCCTCGCGGTAAGGTGAAGAAAGGTCAAGTGATGACTGCTGTTGTAGTCCGCACTCGCCACGGTGTTCGTCGTGCTGACGGCTCCATCATCCGCTTTGATGGCAACGCTGCTGTTCTGTTGAACAACAAGCAAGAGCCAATCGGCACCCGTATCTTTGGGCCAGTGACCCGTGAACTTCGTACTGAGAAGTTCATGAAGATCGTCTCGCTCGCCCCAGAAGTGCTGTAAGGAGATCCGACATGCAAAAGATTCGTCGTGACGACGAGATCATCGTGATCGCCGGCAAAGACAAGGGTAAGCGCGGTAAGGTGCTGAAGGTTCTTGCTGACAACCGTCTGGTTGTTGGTGGTCTGAACCTGGTCAAGCGTCATACCAAGCCTAACCCGATGTCGGGCGTACAGGGCGGTATCGTCGAGAAAGAAGCGCCACTGCACGCTTCCAACGTCGCCATTTTCAACGGCGAAACCAACAAGGCTGACCGCGTTGGTTTCAAAGTAGAAGACGGTAAGAAAATTCGTGTCTTCAAGTCGACCCAAAAAGCGGTTGATGCTTGAACACTGCTAGGTAGAAGACCATGGCACGACTAAAAGAGATTTACCGGAAGGAAATCGCACCGAAACTTAAGGAAGAACTTAAGCTTTCGAACGTGATGGAAGTTCCGCGCGTTACCAAAATCACCCTGAACATGGGTCTGGGCGAAGCGATCGGCGACAAAAAAGTCATCGAGCACGCTGTTGCTGACCTGGAAAAGATCACCGGCCAGAAAGTCGTCGTGACCTACGCTCGGAAATCCATCGCTGGCTTTAAAGTCCGTGAAGGTTGGCCGATCGGCGTCAAGGTGACCCTGCGCCGTGAGCGTATGTACGAGTTCCTGGATCGTCTGCTGTCGATCTCCCTGCCTCGGGTTCGCGACTTCCGCGGCCTGAATGCCAAGTCCTTCGATGGTCGTGGCAACTACAGCATGGGCGTAAAAGAGCAGATCATTTTCCCGGAAATCGATTACGACAAGATCGATGCTCTCCGCGGTCTGGACATTACCCTGACCACCACTGCTCGGACGGATGAAGAAGGTCGCGCATTGCTGCGTGCTTTCAAATTCCCGTTCCGCAACTGATTGGAGTAGGACAATGGCCAAGAAGAGCATGAAGAACCGTGAGCTGAAGCGTCAGCTCACCGTTGCCAAGTACGCCACCAAGCGTGCAGCGCTGAAAGCTATCATCGTTGATCTGAACGCAAGTCCAGAAGCGCGTTGGGAAGCTACCGTAGCACTGCAGAAGCAGCCACGTGACGCGAGCGCTTCGCGCATGCGTAACCGCTGCCGCCTGACTGGTCGTCCGCACGGCGTGTACCGCAAGTTCGGCCTCGGCCGTAACATGCTGCGTCAAGCTGCTATGCGTGGTGACGTTCCAGGTCTGGTTAAAGCCAGCTGGTAAGCACTGTCAAAGTCACGATGTTCGGGGTCGCAAGATCCTGACCATCGGTGGCCTTGAACTTGAATCAAGCCCCTTTTGGGGCTTGATTCATTTCTGGGGTGTGTCTAGAATACCCGGCTCGCCTGAGCCCGTGTTTTTATTGCGCGGATGCGCTCGGCGACACGTACTAGCCGAAAGGCTAATTTTTTGTGTATTAGGAGCGTCTAGCCCATGAGTATGCAGGACCCGTTAGCGGACATGCTAACTCGTATCCGTAATGCCCAGATGGCTGAAAAGTCCGTCGTAAGCATGCCATCTTCTACTTTGAAGGTAGCTGTTGCCAAAGTCCTGAAGGACGAAGGTTACATTGCGGGTTATCAGATCAGCAGCGAAATCAAGCCTCTGCTGTCCATCGAGCTGAAGTACTTCGAAGGCCGTCCGGTCATCGAGGAAGTGAAGCGCGTTAGCCGTCCTGGCCTGCGTCAGTACAAGTCCGTTGAGGATCTGCCGAAAGTTCGTGGCGGCCTGGGCGTGTCTATCGTCTCCACCAACAAAGGTGTGATGACGGATCGTGCTGCGCGCGCTGCCGGTGTCGGCGGCGAAGTTCTTTGCACTGTGTTCTAAGGGGGGATAAGCATGTCACGCGTCGCTAAGAACCCCGTTAAGCTGCCAGCCGGTGTCGAAGTCAAATTCGCAGGCCAACAGCTTTCGGTGAAGGGTGCCAAGGGCACTCTGCAACTGAACATCCATTCGTCCGTTGAGATCGTTGAAGAAGCTGGTGAGCTGCGTTTCGCTGCTCGCAATGGCGATCAACAGACTCGCGCAATGGCTGGTACCACTCGTGCGTTGGTAAACAACATGGTCCAAGGCGTAAGCCAAGGCTTCGAGCGCAAGCTCCAGCTGGTCGGTGTTGGTTACAAAGCGCAAGCAAAAGGCACAGTGCTGAACCTGGCTCTTGGCTTCTCGCACCCAGTGGATTATGAACTGCCGGAAGGCATCACCGCTGAGACTCCTAGCCAGACCGATATCCTGATCAAGGGCATCGACAAGCAGCTGGTAGGTCAAGTGGCCGCCGAGATCCGCGACTTCCGTCCACCAGAGCCGTACAAAGGCAAGGGTGTGCGCTACGCGGACGAAGTCGTCCGTCGTAAAGAAGCCAAGAAGAAGTAGGGCATAGCAAATGACCGACAAAAAAGTTACTCGACTGCGTCGCGCTCGCAAAGCACGCCTGAAAATGCACGAACTCGAAGTCGTGCGTCTCTGCGTGTTCCGCTCGTCGCAGCACATCTACGCCCAGGTCATTTCGGCCGACGGCAACAAAGTCCTGGCAAGTGCCTCGACTTTGGATAAAGAACTGCGTGATGGTGCCACTGGCAACATCGACGCGGCCACTAAGGTTGGCCAGCTGGTCGCTACGCGTGCTAAAGCCGCTGGCGTCTCGCAGGTGGCTTTCGACCGCTCTGGCTTCAAGTACCACGGCCGCGTCAAGGCGCTGGCTGATGCTGCTCGTGAAGCTGGGCTGGAGTTCTAAGTTATGTCAAATAACGACCAAAAGCGCGACGAAGGCTACATCGAGAAGCTGGTTCAAGTTAACCGCGTAGCCAAAACCGTTAAAGGCGGCCGTATCTTCACTTTCACCGCGTTGACCGTGGTGGGTGATGGTAAGGGCCGTGTTGGCTTCGGCCGTGGCAAGTCGCGTGAAGTGCCTGCTGCGATCCAGAAGGCAATGGAAGCTGCTCGCCGCAACATGATCCAGGTTGATCTGAACGGCACCACTCTGCAGTACGCAATGAAGTCCGCCCATGGCGCTTCGAAGGTGTACATGCAGCCTGCTTCTGAAGGTACCGGTATCATCGCTGGCGGCGCTATGCGTGCTGTCCTCGAAGTTGCTGGCGTTCAGAACGTTCTGGCCAAGTGCTACGGCTCGACTAACCCTGTAAACGTGGTTCACGCCACTTTCAAGGGTTTGAAAGCAATGCAGTCTCCTGAATCCATTGCCGCCAAGCGTGGCAAAAGCGTCAAGGAGATCTTCTGATCATGGCTACCGTAAAAGTTACGCTGATCAAAAGCATGACCGGCCGCATCCCTAACCACAAACTGTGCGTTAAGGGTCTGGGTCTGCGTCGCATCGGTCACACTGTAGAAGTCCTGGATACTCCCGAGAATCGCGGGATGATCAACAAGGCTTACTACATGCTGCGTGTCGAGGGTTAATCGATGAAACTCAATGATCTGAGTCCAGCGCCGGGTTCCCGTCGCGAAAAGCATCGTCCGGGCCGTGGTATCGGTAGTGGTTTGGGCAAGACCGGTGGCCGTGGCCACAAAGGTCAGACCTCCCGCTCCGGTGGCACTATTGCTCCAGGCTTTGAAGGCGGTCAACAGCCGCTGCATCGTCGCCTGCCGAAGTTCGGTTTCGTTTCCCTGAAAGCCATGGACCGCGCAGAAGTGCGTCTGTCCGAACTGGCCAAAGTGGACGGCGACATCGTCACCGTGCAGTCCCTGAAGGATGCCAACGTGATCAACCAGAACGTACAGCGTGTGAAAATCATGCTGTCGGGCGAAGTTGCTCGTGCTGTCACCATCGGAAAGGGAATCGGCGCCACCAAAGGTGCGCGTGCGGCTATCGAAGCAGCTGGCGGCAAGTTCGAGGAATAAATGGCTAAGCAAGGTGCTCTCTCTGCGCTCGGCAAAGGCGGTATGTCTGAACTCTGGGCTCGTCTGCGTTTTCTGTTCCTGGCGATTATCGTCTACCGAATAGGCGCACACATCCCGGTTCCAGGTATCAACCCGGACCGACTCGCGGACCTGTTTCGACAGAATGAGGGGACCATTCTTAGCTTGTTCAACATGTTTTCCGGCGGCGCGCTGGAACGGATGAGCATTTTTGCATTGGGGATCATGCCGTACATCTCGGCATCGATCATCATGCAGTTGATGACCGCCGTCAGCCCGCAGCTGGAGCAGTTGAAGAAGGAAGGTGAAGCTGGCCGTCGCAAGATCAGCCAGTACACCCGCTACGGCACTGTCGTCCTCGCTCTCGTTCAAGCCATTGGCATGTCCATTGGCCTGGCTGGGCAGGGCGTATCGTTCACTGGTGACTTTAGCTTCCATTTCGTTGCGGTAACCACGTTTGTGGCGGGCGCAATGTTCATGATGTGGCTGGGTGAGCAGATTACTGAGCGTGGTGTTGGCAACGGTATCTCGATGTTGATTTTCGCAGGTATCGTCGCCGGTCTTCCGAGAGCAATCGGGCAGTCTTTCGAGTCTGCGCGTCAGGGCGATATCAACATTTTTGCCTTGGTTGCCATCGGTTTGCTGGCAGTAGCGATTATCGGTTTCGTGGTGTTCATTGAGCGTGGCCAGCGTCGTATTGCTGTTCACTACGCCAAGCGTCAGCAGGGCCGCAAGGTGTTTGCTGCGCAGACCAGCCACTTGCCGTTGAAGGTGAACATGGCCGGCGTTATCCCGGCCATTTTCGCGAGCAGCATCCTGCTGTTCCCGGCTTCGTTGGGTGCCTGGTTCGGCCAGTCTGAAGGTATGGGCTGGTTGCAGGACATCTCGCAGTCGATCGCTCCTGGTCAGCCGTTGAATATTCTGCTGTTTAGTGCAGGGATTATTTTCTTCTGCTTCTTCTATACGGCGTTGATGTTCAATCCGAAAGACGTAGCGGAAAACCTGAAGAAGTCCGGTGCCTTTATTCCGGGCATCCGTCCTGGTGAGCAGTCTGCGCGCTACATTGATGGCGTTCTGACTCGCTTGACCATGTTCGGTGCTCTTTACATGACGGCCGTCTGCCTGCTTCCCCAGTTCCTGGTGGTTGCGGCAAACGTACCGTTCTACCTTGGCGGGACCTCGTTGCTGATCGTGGTCGTGGTTGTGATGGACTTCATGTCCCAAGTACAATCGCACCTCGTTTCGCACCAGTACGAATCCCTGATGAAGAAAGCCAACCTGAAGGGCTACGGCAGCGGCATGTTGCGCTGAGTAGCGTCCATAAGGTTCGAGGAGTTGGTGATGAAAGTTCGTGCATCGGTGAAAAAGCTGTGCCGTAACTGCAAGATTATTCGCCGCGAAGGTGTTGTTCGGGTAATTTGCAGCGCGGAACCGCGTCACAAACAGCGCCAAGGCTGAGTGTGATTGTGCTTTAAGCCCGGCAGCTAGTGCGCTGCCGGGTTGATTATTTGTTATTACAGCGATATTATCTCGCGCCCTATTTCTTGGCTTCCGGGGCGTAGGTAGCTGTCAATTGGAGTCCCACTGAATGGCCCGTATTGCAGGCGTCAACATTCCAGATAACAAGCATACTGTTATCTCGCTGACCTACATCTATGGTGTTGGTCGCACTACTGCACAGAAAATTTGTGCAGTGACTGGGGTTAACCCAGCGGCAAAGATCAAGGATCTGAGCGACGAGCAAATTGAACAGCTGCGTGGCGAAGTGGCGAAGTTCACCACTGAAGGTGACCTGCGTCGCGAAATCAACATGAAAATCAAGCGCTTGATGGACCTCGGTTGCTATCGCGGTCTGCGTCATCGTCGTGGTCTGCCAGTACGCGGTCAGCGTACCAAGACCAACGCGCGTACCCGTAAAGGTCCGCGTAAGCCGATCCGCAAGTAATCGCCCCAGCGAATCGACAGGAATTTAATCATGGCAAAACCTGCTGCTCGTCCTCGTAAAAAAGTTAAAAAGACAGTGGTTGATGGCATCGCCCACATCCATGCTTCTTTTAACAACACCATCGTGACCATTACCGACCGTCAAGGTAACGCTCTTTCCTGGGCTACCTCCGGTGGTTCGGGTTTCCGCGGTTCCCGCAAGTCCACCCCGTTCGCTGCTCAAGTAGCTGCTGAGCGTGCTGGTCAAGCTGCGCTGGAATACGGCCTGAAAAACCTCGACGTCAACGTCAAAGGTCCAGGTCCAGGTCGTGAATCCGCAGTCCGCGCTTTGAACGGCTGTGGCTACAAGATCGCCAGCATCACCGACGTGACGCCAATCCCGCACAACGGGTGCCGTCCGCCGAAGAAGCGCCGCGTGTAATCCAGGAGATTGTAAAGAATGGCTCGTTACATTGGTCCAAAATGCAAACTCGCTCGTCGCGAAGGCACCGATCTCTTCCTGAAGAGCGGCGTGCGCGCGATCGAATCGAAGTGCAACATTGAAGCAGCACCTGGTATCCACGGCCAACGCCGCGGTCGCCAGTCCGACTACGGCACCCAACTGCGTGAAAAGCAGAAGGTCCGTCGTATCTACGGCGTTCTCGAGCGTCAATTCAGCGGCTACTACAAAGAAGCTGCTGGCAAGAAAGGCGCAACCGGCGAAAACCTGTTGCAACTGCTCGAATGCCGCCTGGACAACGTTGTATACCGTATGGGTTTCGGTTCTACTCGTGCCGAATCCCGTCAGCTGGTATCGCACAAGTCGATCAGCGTTAACGGCCAGACCGTAAACGTTCCGTCCTACCAGGTTCGTGCTGGTGACGTGGTTGCTGTTCGCGAGAAAGCAAAGAACCAACTTCGCATTGTCCAAGCTCTCGATCTGTGTGCCCAACGTGGCCGCGTAGAATGGGTAGAAGTAGACACTGAGAAGAAGTCGGGCGTTTTCAAGAACGTTCCTGCTCGCAGTGATCTGTCCGCCGACATCAACGAAAGCCTGATTGTCGAGCTCTACTCCAAGTAAGGGCTAGAAAATAGGTGCATCCATGCAGATTTCGGTAAATGAGTTCCTGACACCCCGCCATATTGATGTGCAGGTTGTCAGTCCAACCCGCGCCAAGATCACACTCGAGCCTCTCGAGCGTGGTTTCGGCCACACCCTGGGCAACGCGCTGCGCCGCATCCTGTTGTCCTCAATGCCCGGCTGTGCAGTAGTCGAGGCCGAGATTGACGGTGTGCTCCACGAGTACAGCGCCATCGAAGGTGTACAGGAAGACGTAATTGAAATCCTGTTGAACCTTAAAGGTCTGGCTATCAAGCTGCACGGTCGTGACGAAGTTACGCTGACCTTGTCGAAGAAGGGTTCGGGGGTGGTTACCGCTGCCGATATTCAGCTGGATCATGATGTCGAGATCGTTAACCCCGATCACGTAATCGCTAACCTGGCGTCTAACGGCGCCCTGAACATGAAGCTCACCGTAGCTCGTGGTCGTGGTTATGAACCGGCAGACTCGCGTCAGAGCGATGAAGACGAAAGCCGCAGCATCGGTCGCTTGCAGCTTGACTCTTCGTTCAGCCCGGTTCGCCGTATCGCATACGTGGTGGAAAACGCCCGTGTCGAACAGCGTACCAACCTGGACAAGCTGGTTATTGATCTGGAAACCAACGGTACCCTGGATCCTGAAGAGGCTATCCGTCGTGCAGCAACCATCCTGCAACAGCAGTTGGCTGCGTTCGTCGACCTCAAAGGTGACAGTGAGCCAGTGGTTGTCGAGCAGGAAGACGAGATCGATCCGATCCTGCTTCGCCCGGTTGACGATCTGGAACTGACTGTACGTTCGGCTAACTGCCTTAAGGCGGAAAACATCTACTACATCGGCGACCTGATTCAGCGTACCGAAGTAGAGCTGTTGAAGACTCCGAACCTTGGCAAGAAATCCTTGACTGAAATCAAGGACGTTCTGGCCTCCCGCGGTCTGTCCCTCGGCATGCGCCTCGACAACTGGCCGCCTGCAAGTCTTAAGAAGGACGACAAGGCGACTGCCTGATCGTCGTAATCACCGAACGTTGTGTTTGGTAAGGAATGAACCATGCGTCATCGTAAAAGTGGTCGTCACCTGAGCCGCACCAGCTCGCACCGCAAGGCCATGTTTCAAAACATGGCGGTGTCGCTGTTCGAGCACGAGCTGATCAAAACTACACTGCCGAAAGCCAAAGAACTGCGCCGCGTTGCCGAGCCGCTGATCACTCTGGCCAAGACAGACAGCCTGGCTAACCGCCGCCTGGCTTTCGACCGTACTCGTTCGAAAGCTATCGTTGGTAAGCTCTTCAACGACCTGGGCAAGCGTTACGCTACCCGTGAGGGTGGCTACCTGCGCATCCTCAAGTGCGGTTTCCGCGCTGGCGACAACGCGCCTATGGCGTACGTCGAGTTGGTTGATCGTGCTACTGCCGGCGAAGCTGTAAGCGCCGAGTAAGACGACAGTCTGCAACGAAGAACCGGGCCTAGTGCCCGGTTTTTTGTGCGCGTAAGAAAAACAGCTTATTCGTACAAGCTTCCATAGGGCCAAGGCGCCACTATTGCTGTTGGGGTTGTTGGTAGGGATTTTCTATTGGTGCGCACAATTTAATAAATTTGTGGGCGTCACATTGTTGATCAATACTCCTCTCCAGCCGATTAGCCGGCAGTCCGAAGACCGACCTAGGAAGAACTGAGCATGAGCCAGATAAAAACGCTTACGACCGCCAGCGGCGCTCCTGTCGCCGATAACCAGAACTCTCGCTCCGCCGGCCCACGTGGCCCGCTGCTGCTCGATGATTTCCACCTGATCGAGAAGCTTGCTCATTTCAACCGCGAAAACATTCCCGAACGCCGCGTGCACGCGAAAGGGTCAGGTGCATACGGCACCTTCACCGTAACCCGTGATATCACCCAATACACCAGCGCGAAGCTGTTCGATTCGGTGGGCAAGCAGACGCCGACTTTCCTTCGCTTCTCCACCGTTGGCGGTGAGCGCGGCTCCGCTGACACCGAGCGCGATCCACGCGGTTTCGCCTTGAAGTTCTACACAGAAGAAGGCAACTGGGACATCGTTGGCAACAACACGCCTGTATTCTTCATCCGCGATCCGCTGAAATTTCCGGACTTCATCCACACGCAAAAACGCTTGCCGCAAAGCAATCTCAAAAGCGCGCAGATGATGTGGGATTTTTGGTCGCACTCTCCAGAGGCGCTGCACCAGATCACCATCCTGTTCTCTGATCGCGGCATTCCTGACGGCTACCGCCACATGCACGGCTTCGGCAGTCATACCTATAGCCTGATCAATGCCCAAGGTGAGCGTCACTGGGTGAAATGGCACTACAAGACCAAGCAGGGGATCAAGAACCTGGCACCGGCCGAGGCCGCTCGCCTGGCGGGTACCGACCCGGATTATGCCCAGCGCGATTTGTTCAATGCGATCGAGCGCGGTGATTTCCCGAAATGGAGCGTCTGCATCCAGATCATGACCGAGGCTCAGGCTGCGGGTCATTACGAGAACCCGTTCGATGTGACCAAGACCTGGTCACAGAAGGAATTCCCGCTGATCGAAGTCGGTGAGCTCGAACTCAATCGCAATCCGCTGAACTACTTTGCCGAGGTGGAGCAAGCGGCATTCGGGCCGAGCAACATGGTGCCGGGTGTGGGTCTTTCGCCTGATCGCATGCTGCAGGGCCGCGTATTTGCCTACGCCGATGCACACCGCTACCGCGTGGGTACCAATCACCAGCAATTGCCGGTGAATGCGCCGCGCAGCCCGGTCAATACCTACCAGCGTGACGGCGCGATGGCGTTCGGCAGCAATGGTGGCGCGGCTCCCAACTACGAGCCTAACAGCCATGTCGAAGCGCCGAAGCAGGCACCGCATTATGCGGAGCCGGCATTGGCCCTCAGCGGTGCGGCGGATCGTTATGATCACCGCGAAGACACTGACTACTACAGCCACGCTGGCGCGCTGTTCCGCTTGATGAGCGACGAGCAGAAAGCGCTGCTGATCAGCAACGTTGCTGGCGCGATGGGTGGCGTTTCGGCGGATGTGGTTGATCGCCAACTGCAGCATTTCTTCAAGGCAGACGCTGCTTACGGAGAAGGTATCGCAAAGGCGCTGGGCGTACAGCTTAACTAAGTCTAAACGAGAAGCAGAACCGCCCTCATTAGGGCGGTTTTTGCGTTATTTAACCTGCTTTTCTTGGATTTTCTTCACTTTTGTTGCGCTAGACGAGTGACCTTGCAGTCTGCTTGGTTCAAACTAGAGCCTTTCAAAGCTTGTGGAGATGTAGGGCGATGCAAGGTCACCCAGACGTAATCGATTACCTCAACACGTTGCTGACCGGCGAGCTGGCAGCCCGTGATCAATATTTCATCCATTCGCGGATGTACGAGGATTGGGGTTTTACCGAGCTCTACGAACGTATCAACCATGAGATGGAAGAAGAGGCACAGCACGCTGATGCGTTGATGCGCAGGATCCTTATGCTCGAAGGCACGCCGCGCATGCGCCCGGACGACCTAGACGTCGGGACCACCGTGCCCGACATGCTCGCCGCCGACCTTCGCCTGGAATACAAGGTTCGCGCCGCGCTGTGCAAAGGCATTGAGTTATGCGAGCAGCACAACGACTACGTGACCCGCGAGATCCTGCGTATCCAGCTCAACGATACCGAAGAAGATCATACCTACTGGCTGGAGAAGCAGTTGGGCCTGATCAAGCTGATCGGATTGGAAAATTACCTGCAGTCGCAGTTCTGATGTGGTCATTGTAGGAACAAGCTCGCTCCTACAGGAAACGAACAAAAAGCCCCTGCCATCGATGAGATGACAGGGGCTTTTTTGTGCCAGGGAGAATCAGTCCCGATCACGCTCCAGCAGTGGCTTGAGGTAATACCCGGTGTGGGACTGCTTCATTTCCGCCACCTGCTCCGGCGTCCCTACGGCAATGATCTGGCCGCCCTTGGAACCGCCTTCCGGGCCCAGGTCCACCAGCCAGTCAGCGGTCTTGATCACGTCCAGGTTGTGTTCAATGACCACCACGGTGTTGCCGTGATCGCGAAGACGATGCAGTACATCAAGCAACTGCTGGATATCGGCGAAGTGCAAACCGGTGGTCGGCTCATCGAGGATATACAGCGTCTTGCCGGTATCGCGCTTGGACAGCTCGCGCGACAGCTTGACCCGCTGCGCCTCGCCGCCGGACAAGGTCGTTGCCGACTGCCCGAGCTTGATGTACGACAGCCCTACATCCATCAACGTCTGGAGTTTGCGCGCCAAAGCCGGTACCGCGTCGAAGAACACCCGGGCCTCTTCTATGGTCATCTCCAGGGTCTCGTGGATGTTCTTGCCCTTGTACTTGATCTCCAGGGTCTCGCGGTTGTAACGCTTGCTCTTGCACACGTCGCATGGCACGTAGATGTCAGGCAGGAAGTGCATTTCCACCTTGATCAGGCCATCGCCCTGGCAGGCCTCGCAGCGCCCACCCTTGACGTTGAACGAGAAACGCCCCGGGCCGTAACCCCGTGAGCGGGACTCCGGTACGCCGGCGAACAGTTCGCGGATCGGGGTGAACAGCCCGGTGTAGGTCGCCGGGTTGGAGCGCGGCGTACGACCGATCGGGCTTTGGTCGATGTCGACGACCTTGTCCAGATGCTCCAGGCCCTTGATGCTGTCGTGAGCGGCGGCTTCCAGGGTCGTGGCGCCGTTCAGGGCGGTGGCACTGAGCGGGAACAGCGTGTTGTTGATCAGCGTCGACTTGCCGGAACCTGACACGCCGGTGACACACGTGAGCAGGCCAATCGGGATCTCCAGGTCGACGTTGCGCAGGTTGTTGCCGCGGGCACCCTTGAGGGTCAGCGACAGTTTCTTGTTGCGTGGCGTGCGCTTGGCCGGAACCTTGATCTTCACCCGGCCCGACAGGTATTTGCCGGTCAGCGAGTCGGGGTGCGCCATGACTTCGGCGGCAGTGCCTTGGGCGACAATGTGCCCACCGTGGACGCCCGCGCCCGGGCCGATGTCCACCACGTAGTCCGCCAGGCGAATCGCGTCTTCGTCATGCTCTACGACGATGACCGTGTTGCCGATATCCCGCAGGTGCTTCAGGGTTCCGAGCAGGCGGTCGTTATCCCGCTGGTGGAGGCCAATGGACGGTTCGTCGAGGATGTACATGACACCCACCAGGCCGGCGCCGATCTGGCTGGCAAGGCGGATACGCTGGGCTTCGCCGCCGGACAAGGTGTCTGCGCTGCGATCGAGGGTCAGGTAATCCAGCCCGACATTCACCAGGAATTGCAGGCGCTCGCGGATTTCCTTGAGGATCTTGTCGGCGATTTCGCCACGACGACCGGTGAGTTTCAAGCCGCCGAAATAATCGGTGGCATCGCCAATCGGCAGGTTGGTCACCGCCGGCAGCGTCTTCTCGCCGACCCACACATGTCGCGCTTCTCGACGCAAGCGGGTGCCGCGGCAATCGGGGCAGGGCTGGGTGCTGAGGAACTTGGCCAGTTCTTCGCGCACGCTGGCCGATTCGGTTTCGCGATAGCGCCGCTCCAGGTTCGGCACGATGCCTTCGAACGGATGCGAGCGCTTGACGATATCGCCACGGTCGTTCAGGTATTTGAAGTCGACATTCTGCGAGCCGCTGCCGTGCAGGATGAATTTCTGCTGGTCGGCGGGCAGCTCGCTGAACGGCTTGTCCAGGCTGAACTTGTAGTGGGCTGCCAGCGACCCAAGCATCTGGAAGTAGTAGACGTTGCGCCTGTCCCAGCCACGAATCGCGCCTTCGGCCAGGGTCAGTTCGCCATTGACCAGGCGCTTGGTGTCGAAGAACTGCTTGACCCCCAGGCCGTCGCAGGTCGGGCAGGCGCCAGCCGGGTTGTTGAAGGAGAACAGCTTGGGCTCCAGTTCGCTGATCGCATGGCCGCAGATCGGGCAGGCGAAGCGCGCGGAAAAGATCATCTCCTCGCCAGGCTCGTCGTCCATCGGCGCCACCAGGGCGATGCCGTCGGCCAGCTTCAACGCGGTCTCGAAGGACTCGGCCAGGCGTTGCTGGAGATCGGCGCGGACCTTGAAGCGGTCAACCACCACATCAATGGAATGCTTCTTCTGTTTATCCAGCTTCGGCAGCTCGTCGAGCTCGCACAATTTGCCGTTGACCCGCGCACGAACGAACCCCTGGGCGCGCAGCTCTTCGAAGACCATCAGGTGCTCGCCCTTGCGCTCGCGGATGACCGGCGCCAGGAGCATCAGCTTGCTGCCTTCGGGCTGGGCCAGCACGAGGTCGACCATCTGGCTGACGGTCTGGGCTTCCAGCGGAATGTCATGATCGGGGCAGCGGGGAACACCGACGCGCGCATAGAGCAGGCGAAGGTAGTCGTAGATCTCGGTGATCGTGCCGACCGTCGAACGGGGGTTGTGGGAGGTCGACTTCTGTTCGATGGAGATCGCCGGCGACAGGCCTTCGATGGTGTCGACGTCGGGTTTTTCCATCATCGACAGGAACTGCCGGGCGTAGGCCGACAGCGATTCGACATAGCGTCGCTGGCCTTCGGCGTACAAGGTGTCGAAAGCCAGCGATGATTTGCCGGATCCGGACAGGCCGGTGATGACGATCAGCTTGTCCCGTGGCAGGGTCAGGTCGATGTTCTTCAGGTTGTGGGTACGGGCCCCACGAATCAGGATCTTGTCCAAAAGTGGCCTCGCTCGGCGGGCGTCGAAAACGTAGGAGTATACGGGTAAATACTGGATGGATACACACTATCAAGTGCCATACATGAAGACTGCGCGGCAAACGGTCGCCATATACCCCCTCAATCGATGGGACTGGTAGAATCCCCGCCGGTTCACACGAGGTTTTTCCATGCACGATCCCCACAGCGAACGCATGAGTAGCGGCGAGACCCGCGCGGCAAGCGGTCTGGCCCTGGTGTTCGCCTTTCGCATGCTGGGCATGTTCATGGTGTTGCCGGTACTGGCGACCTATGGCATGGACCTGGCGGGCGCGACCCCGGCCCTCATTGGGCTGGCGATCGGCGCCTACGGCCTGACCCAGGCGATTTTCCAGATCCCTTTCGGGATCATTTCCGACCGTATCGGTCGACGTCCCGTCATTTACCTGGGGCTTATCGTGTTCGCCCTCGGCAGCGTGTTGGCGGCGAACGCGGACTCGATCTGGGGCGTGATCGCCGGACGGATCCTGCAAGGCGCGGGTGCTATTTCCGCCGCTGTCATGGCATTGCTGTCAGACCTGACCCGCGAACAGCACCGGACAAAAGCCATGGCGATGATCGGCATGACGATTGGTCTGTCGTTCGCTGTCGCCATGGTTGTAGGACCGTTGTTGACGCGGGCTTTCGGTTTGTCGGGCCTGTTCCTCGCCACCGGGGCCATGGCGCTGGTGGGTGTGCTGATCGTTGCGTTCATCGTGCCGCGTTCCACCGGGCCGTTGCAGCATCGCGAATCCGGAGTCGCCCGCCAGGCGCTGGTGCCGACACTCAAGCATCCCGACCTGCTGCGCCTGGACCTGGGCATCTTCGTACTCCACGCCATGCTGATGTCCAGCTTCGTGGCCCTGCCGCTGGCGCTGGTGGAAAAGGCCGGCCTGCCCAAGGAGCAGCACTGGTGGGTCTACCTGACGGCATTGCTGATTTCGTTTTTCGCCATGATCCCGTTCATCATCTATGGCGAGAAGCGACGCAAAATGAAACGAGTTTTACTCGGCGCCGTCGTGACGCTCATGCTCACTGAGCTATTCTTCTGGCAGTTCGGCGACAGCCTGCGGGCCTTGGTGATCGGCACGGTAGTGTTCTTCACTGCGTTCAACCTGCTCGAGGCGTCACTGCCGTCGTTAATCAGCAAGGTTTCTCCGGCGGGCGGCAAGGGCACGGCGATGGGGGTTTATTCCACCAGCCAGTTCCTGGGTTCGGCACTGGGCGGCATCCTCGGCGGCTGGTTGTTCCAGCATGGCGGTTTGTCGGTTGTGTTCCTGGGATGTGCCGCGCTGGCTGCACTTTGGTTGGCCTTTGCTGTTACCATGCGCGAACCTCCGTATGTGACGAGCCTGCGCTTGCCGTTGTCGCCCGAAGCCATCCGCGAAGCAGGCCTGGCCGAGCGCCTCAGGGCCGTCGTGGGAGTAACCGATGCAGTGGTGGTCGCCGACGAGGCGGCCGTGTATATCAAACTGGACACCGAATTATTGGATCGTGCGACGCTCGAGCGCCTGGTGAACAACCCGGCCCCGGCAGCGTGCGAAGCCTAGGAGAACGTTATGGCCCGTGGGGTTAACAAAGTCATATTGGTCGGTACTTGCGGCCAGGATCCAGAAGTTCGCTACCTGCCTAACGGCAACGCCGTGACCAACCTGAGCCTGGCGACCAGCGAACAATGGACCGACAAGCAAACCGGCCAGAAGGTCGAGAAGACCGAGTGGCACCGCGTGTCGATGTTCGGCAAAGTGGCTGAGATTGCCGGCGAATACCTGCGCAAGGGTTCGCAGGTCTACATCGAAGGCAAGCTGCAGACCCGCGAGTGGGAAAAGGACGGTATCAAGCGCTACACCACCGAAATCGTGGTCGACATGCAAGGCACCATGCAATTGCTCGGTGGCCGTCCGCAAGGCGACCAGCAGCAGGGTGGCAACAACTACCAGCAGTCGGCTCCGCGCCAGCAAGCCCCTCGTCCGCAGTCGGCGCCACAGCCACAACGCGAGCGCCCGGCCCCGCAGCAAGCCGCGCCGCAGCCGGCTCCGGATTTCGACAGCTTTGACGACGATATTCCGTTCTAGGATTCAGTGGTATCAGTCGATGAGGCTCCTCACTCACTGACACTTCAAGTTCGATAAAAAACCCTCTTCGCTGCAAAGCCAGGAGGGTTTTTTTCGCTCTGTGAAAAAACGCGAATCAATCAGTCATAAATAATCTTCTGATAGACCGGCGTCTGCTTGGCGCTGTGCTTGATGCGACGCACTGAGCTGCCGGTGATGAGTTGGCCACCGAGAAGAAGATTGCCACAAGGCGATCGCGGTTCGAACAGCTGCTGCCTCAAGACCCTGATCGCTTCTGCGCCCAATTCATCGCGGGGCACGTGAAGGGTGGTGAGCGGTATGTCGTTGATGTCGGCCAGGTTGAACCCGTCCATGCTCATCACTGAAACATCCTGGGGAACCCTCAAGCCAGCATTCTGCAGCGCTTTAACGGCCCCGGCCGCCATGAAATCACCCCCGGCCAGAATGGCAGTCGGTCGGTCGTCAGGTGCGCAGTTTTCCAAGAAGGTCGCTATCCGCGCCTCAGATTCAGCACTGCCGAAACCCTCGGCAACCATCAGGTGTTTTGCTTCGACAAATTCGAGATTTTGCTCCTTCCATGCATCACGAATTCCACGTATTCGCAGATCCATCGTGTACCGCCTGAGGCACTGGAGCGTCAGGACATTTCGGTGCCCCATTTGAAACAGATAATTTATCGAATAGTGACCGATTAAAAAGTGGTCGGGCGATATCGAGGGCAGGCGCATGCTGCGATCGATGCAGTTGATCAGCACCGTCGGCTTGCTGAGGTCGGCCGCCAGTTGGTGTATGTGCGGATCATCGATACCAATCAGGATCGCCGCACCGGTGTCCTTCTGGTTCATCTTTTCCAGAAACAACAAGGCGTCGCTGTCGACCTCTTCAAGCTCGCAGTAGCGGACGCGAACGTCATGTTGCGCGACCGCCTGCGTGATGCCCTGGATGACTTTGTAATAGAAGATATCAGCGCGTACGTTGAAGGCCCGCGAGGGCGCGAAAATGGTCAGCCCGTTGAGCAGGAAGCGACCATTGGCGAGGTCTTCCAGCACGCCCTGCTGACGAGCCGCCGCCAATACTTTTTCTCTCGTGGCCGGACGGGTATTCGATTTGCCAGCAAGCACTCGCGACACCGTCGCGATGGACAGGCCCGTCTGTGCCGCGATTTCAGCAATGCGTAATTTCCCCATCGCGGCTTATCCATTGAGACAATTTATGTAAAGGCTTTCATAGCAGAAAAGGGCCACCAATCCTAGCGTCCTTGGGTTTCTGCCGAGCTGCGCTGGAGAGGAATGTAAATCCATACATGCTTGCTTCTGTACGAGCCATGAGCAGTGCCATAGCGTTCAAGCCTCAAATAAAAACAACACGCCGGAAAATCCGGCGACAGGCGAAGAATTGATGACTATCGATATCGAACGCAATGCTCGACTTTCGGCCAAGCTAAAATTCATCCCGCATCTGCGTTGGTGGATGCTGTCCCTGTTTTTGCTCGGCGTCACCGTCAACTATATAACCCGCAATTCCCTGGGCATCCTGGCGCCGGAACTAAAGACCACGTTCAGCATGTCGACTGAACAGTACTCGTGGGTGGTCGCCTCGTTTCAACTGGCCTATACCGTTTTCCAGCCCATCTGCGGCTGGCTGATCGATGCGATCGGGCTCAAGCTCGGCTTCGTGATATGCGCCGTCGTATGGTCGGTGATGTGCCTGCTTCATGCCGGGGCTGCGAGTTGGGTACATCTGGCGATCCTGCGTTTTTTCATGGGCGCTTCGGAGGCCGCGGCCACACCGGCCAATGCCAAGGCGATAGGGGACTGGTTTCCGAAAAAGGAACGACCTGTCGCTGCAGGCTGGGCGGGGGTTGGCTTTTCCCTGGGGGCGATGCTCGCGCCTCCCATCATCTATCTGGCCCATGTATCCCTGGGCTGGCAGGGCGCATTTCTGATTTCCGGGGGGATCGGCCTGATTTGGGCCGCCGTCTGGGCGTGGCTCTACCACGCCCCTGATATCCACCCGCGCTTATCGCCTGATGAGTTGCTGCATATCCAACAAGATGGCGAAAAAATCGGCCAGCAAATGCCCTTTTTCAAGGCGTTGAAGAAGATCGGCCGGGACAAGCGATTCTACGGTATCGCGCTTCCTGCCTTCATGGCAGAGCCGGCATGGGCCGTCATGAGTTTCTGGGTGCCGCTGTATCTGGCCAACGAAAGAGGAATGGACCTCAAGCAAATCGTACTGTTTGCCTGGGTTCCGTTTCTGGCGGCGGATCTGGGCAGTATCGCCAGCGGTTATCTGTCACGCGCTTACCATCGTTTTTTCAAATGCACCCGGGTGAACTCGATCGTCGCCAGTTCAATCACCGGCGCGTTCCTGATGTTTTCGCTCGCCGTGATGACCCAGGTGAAAGACCCCTATGTTGCGATAGCGCTTATTTCGCTTGGCGGTTTTGGCCACCAGATTATTTCCTGCATGTTGAGCGCACTGGTCGTCGAAACGTTTGATCGGGATGAGCTGGCAACGGTGAACGGAATGCGAGGTTCATGCGCCTGGATTGCCAGCTTTCTTTTCTCGCTGATCATCGGTGTCAGCGTGGACAAGATAGGGTTCAACCCATTGTTCATTGCGATGGGGCTCTTTGATTTTATAGGTGCGTTTTTCATGATTTTGTTTATCGCGGACAGAACGTCCAAATCAAAAGCGGTGCGTGCACAATGAAGTCACTTAAAGTCTGGACGCTACAGGCCCAGGAAAAAGGCTACGTCGAGCTCCTGGTCGAGGGCCGGCATCTCTTCAGAATCCATATCCTCGAAGACGGTTTGGCGCGTGTCCTGCTCATGCGGGCTGGCACGTTGGCACTGGATCGGACCTGGAGCATTGCGCCCCGGGAGGACGTAGCCTGGGAGGGCCGGGCCCGCGAGTCGTTGGCGGATTTCTCTTTGCCCACGTACCGGGTCGAAGAAGGTCAGGATCGGTTGGTACTCACGACCAAAAAGCTACGCATCACGGTGCATCAACCGCTGTGGCTACAGTGGGAATACCATGATGGCCAGGATTGGAGGCCGTTGGTCTCGGATCGGCCCACCGGTGCTTATTTGCTTGATGCTCATGGTGAAGGCCTGGAGCATTACCAGCTTCGCGCGCCGGAACATCGCTATTACGGGCTCGGCGAAAAAACCGGCGATTTGAATCGCGCCGGCAAACGTTTTGAAATGCGTAACCTGGATGCAATGGGTTATGACGCTGCGAGCACCGACCCGCTGTACAAGCATATTCCCTTTGTCATCACGCATCAGGAGCACGCCAGCTTCGGGATGTTTTATGACAACCTGAACACCAGCCTGTTTGATCTGGGGAACGAGCTGGATAACTATCACCGACCCTATCGTCGGTACAAAGCCGATGCCGGCGACCTCGACTACTGGGTACTTGCAGGCCCCCGCGTACTGGATGTGACGAAGGCTTTCGTTCGCCTGACCGGACGCACCTTGTTCCTGCCTAAATGGAGCCTGGGCTACAGCGGCTCAACCATGCGTTATACCGATGCTGATAATGCCCAGGAACAGTTGCTGGAGTTTCTTGATCTGTGCCGTCAGCACGACATTCCCTGTGACTCTTTTCAGCTGTCATCCGGGTACACCTCCATTGGCGAAAAACGCTATGTGTTCAACTGGAACCGTGAAAAGGTCCCGGACCCCAAGGCGCTTGCCCAGGCCTACCGTGATGCCGGCGTCAGGCTGATCGCCAACATAAAGCCATGCCTGCTGCAGGACCACCCGCGCTACGCCGAGGTCGCCCACCAAAAGATGTTCATTGGTGACTCTGAACAGGACATGCCAGAGCGGTCGGTCTTCTGGGACGACGAAGGCTCTCATCTGGACTTCACCAACCCGGACGCTGTCGGTTGGTGGCAGTCAAATGTCACATCACAGCTGCTGGAACTGGGCATTGAATGCACGTGGAACGATAACAATGAATTCGAAGTGTGGGACGGTGAGGCGCGCTGTCATGGCTTCGGGCGCGAGATAGCGATCAAACATATCCGGCCCGTCATGGCATTGCTGATGATGAGAGCGTCTTTAGAGGCACAACAGCGGTTTTCACCATCAGAACGGCCCTACCTTATTTCACGTTCAGGGTGTGCCGGCATGCAGCGCTATGTCCAGACCTGGAGCGGTGACAACCGGACCCACTGGAAAACACTTCGCTACAACACTCGCATGGGCCTGGGCATGAGCCTGTCGGGGTTGTACAACGTGGGCCACGATGTAGGTGGGTTCTCCGGCAACAAGCCGGATCCCGAGCTGTTTGTCCGTTGGGTCCAGAACGGTGTGATGCATCCACGCTTCACCATTCACTCCTGGAACGACGATGGCACGGTCAATGAGCCATGGATGCATCCTTCGGTCACCGATGCGGTCCGTGACGCGATCAGGCTCAGATACCGGTTGATGCCTTATTTCTACACCTTGCTGTGGCAAGCCAGTCACGAAGACGAGCCCATTCTGCGACCAACGTTTCTCGACCACGAGCATGACCCTCAAACGTTCAAGGAAAACGACGAGTTCCTTCTTGGCCGGGACGTCCTCGTCGCCAGCGTCGTAGAGCAAGGCGCACGCGAGCGCGAGGTATGGCTACCCCTGAATGCGACAGGCTGGTGCGACTGGCACACCGGTGACTGGTACGAAGGCGGCCAATACGTTTCCCTGGATGCGCCGTTGGAACGTTTGCCCTTGTTGGTACGAGGGGGCGCTGCTATACCGACCGGTGAATGCCACAAGCTTAACGATCCCGCCCTTGATCGGCGTCGCGAGCTGGTGATTTTTCCCGCACCTTCAGGCACCTCCAGCGGCGTGTTATTTGAAGATGACGGCATCAGTCATGAGTGGAAAGATGGAGGCTGCCTGGTGATCCGATGGACCGTTGAATATGGTCCGGACTTCATTGATTTGACGATCGCTAAAACAGGGGATTTTCGTCCGGCGTGGGAACAGCTTGGGGTGGCCTTGAAGGTTGCGGATGGGAGAGCCTTGAGAGTCAATGGCCATGGTGGCTGCACGTTGACGCTGGTCGACATTCCGGAGCATAGGCCACTTCATTGATGCCCTGGTAAGTCTTGCCCTCCCGATCTGGGAGGGCAAGTAGCCCACGCACGCCTAGTCATTTTGCTCGCTGTTTATCACTGCGCCTGCGCCTGGCTGTCGCTCAGGAACTGCTCGGTACTCACCACATTCGCATAGGCAAACCCCAGCGCCGACATGAACGCGGCATGGACTTGTGCGGCCGGGACGACCACGCCGTTGAATTCAAGATCGCGAGTCGCGCACGCATCGTGAATCACCGTGACGCCGTAGCCCAGGTCTGCTGCCGCCCGCACGATGCCATCGATACACATATGGCTCATGCTACCGACCACCACCACCTGCTCAACGCCTTGCTGATCGAGGATCGCCTGCAGTTCGGTCTCGCGAAACGAATTGACGAAATGCTTGAGCACCACCGGCTCATCGGCACGGTTGAGCACCTTGGTATGCAATTGCGCGCCTTCGGAGCCTGGCGTGAAAAAGGGCGCTTCGTCGGAAGTGAATTCGTGGCGAACGTGCACCACCGGGTTTGCAGCCTGACGAAACGCTTCGATCATTTTGCCGGCGTTGTCGGCTGCAGCCTCGACGCCGACCAATGGCCATTTTCCCTGGGGGAAGTAGTCGTTCTGGATATCGACTACGATGAGCGCTTGCTTGGACATGGGGACTTCCTCGGTTGATTGCGGTGAAGCCAGTATTGGCCAAGCCCGGCGATGGGAGGATTGGCCGTAACGACAATAGGCGAGGGAAAACTGACAATGGCGCAGGAAAGGGCATTCGCTGAACTTGGCGTGCTGATGTATCCCGGTGCGCAATTGGCGGCGGTGCACGGCCTGACCGATCTGTTCACGGTCGCGGCCAGGATCGCGACCGAGCAGGCCAGTGCGCAGTTGCCGAGGCTGCGAGTGAGTCATTGGCGCACGGAGAACGGTGAGGTGCCGCTGCGGGTGTTCGACAGCGAGGACGGAGCGCCGAGCAGGCTTATTGCCTTGCTGATCCCGCCCTCCATTGCCGGTTTCAATGAAAAGCTCGCCACGCCGCCCCTGATGGATTGGTTGCGGGCGCAGCATGCCGACGGCACCGTATTGGGCGGGGTTTGCGTGGGGTCGATCCTGCTGGCCGAAAGCGGCTTGCTCGACGGTCGTAGCGCCACGACCCACTGGACGTCGGCGAAGTCTTTCGCGGCGCGTTATCCGAAGATCAAGCTCAACGCCGACAAACCCATCGTCGATGACGGTGACCTGATCACCACGGCGGGGCTGATGGCCTGGTCGGAGCTCGGGCTGCGGCTGGTGGACCGTCTGCTCGGACCCAGCATCGCCACGCGCACGGCGAAATTCCTGGTGGTCGAGCACAGCGACAGCGCGAGTCAGTGCGGCAGCAATTTCGCGCCGATCCTGGGACACGGTGACGGCGCGATCCTCAAGGTGCAGCACTGGCTGCAGCGCAGCGGCGCGGTGGATGTCTCCCTCGGCGCAATGGCGGAGCAGGCCGGCCTGGAAGAACGCACCTTCCTGCGCCGGTTCCGTGCCGCCACCGGACTCAAGCCCACCGAATACTGCCAGCACCTGCGAGTCGGCAAGGCCCGGGAAATGCTGGAGTTCACCAACGGCACCATCGATCACATTGCCTGGACCGTGGGCTATCAGGACCCCGGTGCCTTTCGCTCGACCTTCAAGAAAATCACCGGGCTGGCGCCGAGTGATTACCGGGCGAGGTTTGGGGTAAGTCCGCCGAGCGCTTCCAAAGGCTGAAACCGACCCGTGGCGAGGGAGCTTGCTCCCGCTGGGTGCGCAGCGCCCCACAGAGAACTTACACCGCGGTGTGTCATTTTAATCGTTAGGGGCTGCTGCGCAGCCCAGCGGGATCAAGCTCCCTCGCCACAGAAAATCCGCAGTGGCGTCGTGCAATTTGCCGGATCCCCACTTCTCGTCGTGCAGAATGAAACAGGCCCCGTGCCACATCATCCGCCATCACCCCCGGTTCCTCGACCGTTCGTCCTCCGCCGTGCCGTTGGCCTGATCTCTGCAATCCTCATGGCTACGGCTATTGAGCGCAGTTGAAAGGACAACGCATGACGTCGATCCATCGTGACAAATTAGTAGTAACCCACTCGGTCAATCCCCAGGCGCCGCTCCATGAAGTCGAAACCAATCGGGCGCTGGCGCGCTGGTTGGCGAATATCCTTGGCCTGGAATACGGCGGCAGCTACGACAGCCAGCAGCACGTCGGGCGGGATCTGTACCTATTGCCCACGCAAACCCTGATCGGCGCGGAGGCTGCATTGCGCCTGGGCGTCAAGGGGCCGGATGATCTCTGGGGCGGTTACGTCGACCACGATTTCATCTGCACCAAGGCGATCGCCCATGGTCTGTTGAATAAGGACGCGGTTGCGCCGAAAGGTTGGTCGCCGCTGTTCGCCAAGCTGACCCGGGGCGTTGTACTCGACGGCGTCAGCGTGTTCTCCCTCAAGGATGCGCGCCAGGCCGCCGAGCATTTGCTTTACGCCGGACCGATTCGCTTCAAGCCAATCCATGCTTGCGCCGGACGTGGCCAGCGGGTCATCCGAAGCATCGCGCAATTCGATGAAATCGTCGCGGCGCCAGACGCCCAGGCGGTGTTCAGCGAGGGCATCGTGCTGGAGCAGAACCTCAATGAGATCAAGACCCAGAGCGTCGGCCAAAGCTTCATCAATGGCAGGGTCTTGAGCTACTGCGGCGTGCAACACCTGACCCATGACAACGAAGGGCAGGAGGTCTATGGCGGTTCCGACCTGCTGGTGGCCCAAGGTGGCTACATCGAGTTGCTCGGTCTGGAACTGCAAGACGATGTGCGCGAGGCGGTGCGTCTGGCCCAGGTGTTCGATGACGCCGCCAACCAGGCATTTCCGACGTTCTTTGCATCGCGGCGCAATTACGACATCGCCCAAGGGACGGATACCGGTGGCCAGCCTCGCGGCGGCGTGCTGGAGCAATCCTGGCGTATGGGCGGTGCCAGCAGCGCGGAGCTCGCGGCACTGCAGGTGTTTGTCGAGGATCCTTCGGTCCGCGCGGTCCGGGTGTCCTCGGTCGAAACCTACACCGATCAGCCGCTGCCCCCCGGCGCGACGGAGGTTTATCGCGGCGAGGCAGAAAACGGTGACTTCCTACTCAAATACGTAACGGTTCAATCCTATGACGGCTAGAAGCGAAACCATCCAGATTGCCATCGATGATGAGCATATGAACGGGACCTTCCTGAGCCCCAAATCAAAGGTCCCCGGTGTGTTGTTCGTGCACGGTTGGGGCGGCAGCCAGGAACGTGATCTTGAACGGGCGAAGGGCATCGCCGGCCTGGGCTGCGTATGCCTGACCTTCGACTTGCGCGGGCACACGGGGGGCGCGGGAATTCCGTTGTCACGGGTTACGCGGGAGGACAACCTGCGGGACTTGCTGGCGGCCTATGACCGACTGCTGGCCCACCCCGGCCTGGACACATCGGCGATCGCGGTGGTCGGCACCAGCTACGGCGGTTACCTGGCCTCGATCCTGACGTCGTTGCGTCCGGTGCGCTGGCTGGCCTTGCGGGTGCCGGCGCTCTACCGGGACGAGCAGTGGCACACGCCCAAGCGCGACCTGGACAAGACCGACCTGCTCGATTATCGCAGCACCCTGGTCCACGCTGACACCAACCGGGCCTTGCAGGCCTGCTCGCAATTCACGGGCGATGTGCTGCTGGTGGAGTCCGAGACCGATGACCATGTGCCCCACGCCACCATCATGAGTTATCGAGCGGCGTGCCAGCAGACCCACTCGTTGACCCATCGGATCATCGACGGCGCCGACCATTCCCTGAGCGACCCCGTGTCACAACAGGCCTACACCTCGATCCTGGTGAGCTGGATCACGGAGATGGTGGTGGGCGAGCGGTTGAGCATTATTCAGGAGCGGTAGACATGTGGCGTTCAGGCGGGCCTCTTCGCGAGCAAGCCCGCTCCCACAAGAGACCTGTGTGAACCCGGGCTCAGACTCTCTGCGAATCCCTGTGGGAGCGGGCTTGCTCGCGAAGAGGCTAGCACAAGCACCTCGTGATTCAAGCAACCGCTCACTTGACCCCAGGCTTGACCCGCAACGCCTTGGCCTTCGCCTCGATCACCAAGTACATCACCACCGTGATCAACAGCGGCAGGATGAAATAGATCGCCCGGTAGGCAATCAGTCCGGCGATCAAGCTGCCCCGTGACACCTCATGCTGCAACAGCGCGACAAACACCGCCTCCAGCACCCCGAGCCCGGCCGGAATGTGAGTAATCACGCCAGCAATGCTGCTGATCAACAGCACCCCGAGCACCACCGGGTATTCGAGTTTGCTCGGCAACAGCGTAAAGATCACCGCCGCCATCAGCGACCAGTTCAGCGCCCCCAATGCCAATTGCAACACGGCCATGCGCAGCGAAGGCAGGTTGATTTCCATGCCGCGCACCGTCCAGGCCCGGCGCTTGGAGAAACGGCAGGCCAGCAGATAGCCGGCGCTGATTAGCAATAGCAGCACTCCGACGCCTTGCAGCGCGTCGCTGCTCAGCTTCCAGCCCGGAGGCATCGTCACCAGGCCACTGCTGAACACCACGCCGGCCAAGGTCATGTAGCCGAACCAGTTGGTAGCCAGGCTCAAGCCGAGAATCTTGGCGATATTGCCCGTGCTCACCCCGAGCCGCGAATACAGCCGATAGCGCATGGCGATGCCGCCGACCCAGGCGCTGAGGTTGAGGTTGAACGCGTAACTGATGACCCCCACTGGCAATATTTGCCGCCAACCGAGTTTTTGCCGGATGTAAGTGCGCCCGATCAGGTCGAAACCGGCGTAGGTGATGAAGCTGGCGATGGTCAGCGCGGCGGCGATCAGCAAAGTGCGCAGCTTGAAATCCGCCAGGGTCGTGAACACCTCGGACCAATCGATGCGCCGCGCCAGGGCGGTGAACAGCACGATCAGCAGCAGGAAAAAAACCAGGGTCAGCGGGCGTTTCCAGCGACTCCAGCGCGACTTTGGCTTGGCCTGTTCCGGCGCATGGGCATCTCTCGGCGCAGTGTGCGCTTCAGAGTGGTTCATGGGGTTCGCTCCGGACCGCCGTCGGCGGCGAAAAAGGTTTCAGACGCGGTTTATGGGCCGGCAACCATCCGGCCCAGGCCGGAAAATGACGCAGGAAGTGGAACACCATGAAACCGATGGTCATGCGCCACAGCCGCCCGCGACGGGCGTGATTTTCGGGCATGACGGTGCAGTGATTGCGGCTCAGGTGATCGAGGCGCTCGAACAGTTCGCGGTTGAACGCCCGGTCGCGGATCAGCACGTTGGCTTCCAGGTTCAGGGACAGGCTCAGCGGGTCGAGGTTGCTCGAACCGACCGTGCTCCAGTCTTCATCGACCAAGGCGACCTTGCCGTGCAGCGGCCGCTCGCAATACTCGTAGATCGTCACGCCGGCCTTGATCAGATAGTCATAGAGCATCCGCGCCGCGAGCTTGGCGATCATCATGTCCGGTTGCCCCTGGAGAATCAGCCGCACCTCCACGCCACGTCGCGCGGCGTTGCGGATCTCGCGCAGCAACCGATAACCGGGGAAGAAATACGCGTTGGCGATTACCACCCGACGCTGGGCGCTGCGCAGCACTTGCAGGTAGACCTCTTCGATGTCGGTCTGATGCTCGTGGTTATCCCGGTAGACCAGGCGCACCTGGCCGTCATGGTCGTTGAAGGCCAACTCGGTGCGGCGGCTGCGGCGACGTTGCCACCAATACTTGGCCCGGGCCGGCCGACCGCTTTGCAGCAGCGCGAAGTGATGGATATCCACCACCGCCGGACCTTTGATTTCCACTGAGTAATCCTGCTTGGCCTCGGGACCGAAGTCGCCCAGGTGGTCAGCGGAAAAGTTGATCCCGCCGATGAAAGCGATCACGCCGTCCACCACCACGATCTTGCGATGCAGGCGGCGGAACCAGTTGGTGCGGATGCCCAGGTGCCGGGGGGCCGGGTCGAACATTTGCAGGCGTATCCCGGCATCGCTCAACGAGGCGAGAAACGCCGTGCTCAGCTCACCGCAACCGAAACCGTCGAGGTTGACGGTGATGCGTACGCCGCGCTTGGCCGCCTCGACCAATATATCCCGCAGTTCAAAGCCGACCTTGTCCTCGAACAGAATGAACGTCTCCAGGAGAATTTCTTCCTGGGCGCGGCGAATCGCTTCGAAAACCCGTGGGAAATATTCCTCGCCGTTTTCCAGCAGCGTAACGCGGTTGTTGCCGTGCCAGCCGTATTCGACGTCGGCCAGCGCCGGGTTGCGTTCGGTCGGCGGCACCTCGACCTTTTCCACCGTCGCCTTGTCCATCGTCGCGTTCATAACTCGATCTCCACCGACAGCGGTGCGTGGTCGGAAAGGTGCGACCAGGGACGTACATTCAGTACCTTGGCGTGATGGGCCTTGAGGTTGCGCACGTAGATGCGGTCCAGGCGCAGGATCGGCAGGCGCGCCGGAAAACTGCGGGCCGGCTTGCCCCACTGTTCGGCGAATACCTCCCGCAGGCCGCAGGGCGCGAGCAGGTCATTGGCCTTGCCGCGCCAGTCGTTGAAGTCGCCGGCAACGATGACCGGTGCTTCGGGCGGCAATTCGCTCAAGCGTTGGCAAAGCAGCTTCAGTTGCTCGACGCGATGGCCTTCACGCAACCCCAAGTGGACGCAAATGGCATGCACGTCCTGTCCACCGTCAGCGTTCGGCAGGCGCAGCACGCTGTGCAGCATGCCGCGGCTTTCGTGGCCGTTGATGGACACGTCCAGGTTGTCGTGGCGGATGATCTGGAATTTCGACAGCAATGCGTTGCCATGGTCGCCCGCCGGATACACCGCGTTGCGCCCATAGGCGAACTGCGGCCAGAGGGTGTCGGCGAGAAACTCATATTGCGGGATGGCCGGCCAGTTGCTGTAGCGCTGGGGATGGTGCTCGTGGGTGCCGTGTACTTCCTGCAGAAACACCACGTCGGCGGACACGCTGCGCACGGCTTCGCGCAGTTCCGGCAGGATGAATCGCCGATTCAGCGCGGTGAAGCCCTTATGCGTGTTGACCGTCAGCACCGTGAATCGATTGACTCCGTCGAGCAGGCGCTGCGCCGAATCGTGCAGCGGCTCGCGAGTGGCTTCGCTGGATTCTGGCGTGCTCATGGCAATACTCCTTCGGCCGGGCGCACACCGGGAGCGGTGGCGAGATGCTTGTCCAGGTCGAAGCGCTCCAGCAGGTGGCGCGCGTCGTAGGGCGCGCGGACTTTGATGTCGTTGTCGAAATAGCAGAACACTTCCCGGCTCTTGCGCGGCCGGGGTTTCTTTTTCGGGTCGATCAACTGCGCGTCGCTCGGCTGCGTGCCGTGGCTCCAGGCCTCGATCCGGTCACCCCAGCGCTTCAACGCCTCGTCGGTGTAGCCGCTGGCGTACAGTTCTTCGGCTCCGTGCAGGCGCAGGTAGACGAAGTCGCTGGTGACGTCCTCGCGGTAGGGCCATTTTCCGGCGGTATCGGCGACGACCAGGGCGACGTCGTAGCGTTTGAGCATGGCGACGAAGCGTGGGTCGATGAAGCTTTCGTGGCGGATTTCCACGGCATGGCGCAGCGCACGCTTTTTATCGGTCTCGGTGCTGGCGTGGCCGTCCAGGCGCGACTCGTGCTCCCGGGCGAGCGCGGCAGCGGCCCGGGTGTCATGGGGCAGTTGCTTGAGGAAGTCTTCGAACAGTTCCGGGTCGAATTTGAAGCTGGGCGGAAACTGCCAGAGGATGGCGCCGAGTTTTTCCTTGAGCTCCAGCACCCCGGACGCGAAGAAATTCGCCAGCGGCTTGTGAATGTCCCGCAGGCGCTTGATGTGGGTAATGAAGCGCGGCGCCTTGACGCTGAACACGAAGTCCGGCGGCGTCTCGGCGTACCACTGGGCATACCGTTCGGGACGTTGCAGGGCGTAGAACGATCCATTGATTTCGATGCTGTTGACCGCTCGAGAGGCGAATTGCAGTTCCCGTTTCTGCGCCAGCCCCTTGGGATAGAAATCCCCGCGCCAGGGCGTGTAGCGCCAACCGGAAATGCCAATGTGGATCGCCGTCATGTATCCCTCCCGTGCCAATGACCTCGTACTGCCTGTGTCTTTTGATGACCGCCGGGCGGGCTGGAAAGTTTCGATGGCCTTACCGATGGTGGCGCAAACGGTGAAGTACCGTGGCGAGGGGATTTATCCCCGCTGGGCTGCGCAGCAGCCCCAACAGGCGGAGCACATTCAGCCTGACATACCGAGGCGTTAGATTTTGGGGCCGCTTCGCAGCCCAGCGGGGATAAATCCCCTCGCCACGGGATATCAGCGAACTTGCCGGCCCATTGTTGATCAGTTCCTTACCGATCCCGTGTGAAGGAGCCCCGCGTCTTGTCTCGATTGAGCACTGTATTGCTGCTATTGCTGCTGGCCATGACCGGCACCAGCGCCTACGGGACCGCTGCGGTCCCTGGCCTCCCCAAGCCTGCCGAAGCCCCGACCGAGCCCGAACCGCTGGTGCAAGGCGGCTTATTGGGAGCAATCAGTTCCAGCATCGACGATGTCCAGGACAAGCTCGACCTCGACCAGAGCCTGGTGGATGCCTGGCGCCTGCGGGCGGATCGGGCGGCTGACGAGGTCGATCGACTGGTGGACCAGACGTCCCGTTCGTCCTGGCGGATAGCGGGCGATTTCCTGTTGCTGTCAGGCGTGTGGCTGGGGACCTTCGCGCTGCTCTGGGCCGGTGCGCGCTTGCTGGTGCGACGTCTCGGTCGGCGCCGCTGGCTACGCACTCGCCAGCGGTTGCGGGACCTGCTCGGTTATCTGCTGCCGTACACCTTGCCGGCCGTGGCCTGCCTGCCCTTGACCCTTTACGTCAGCCATTTCCTGCAAGTCTCGGTCGGTCGCGCCCTCGCGCTGTGTTTCGCCTACGCCACCAGCAGCGGCATTGTTTCCACATCGGTGCTGCTCTGCGTGATCGTGATGTTCAACGCCGGCCACAAACGCCGTGCCGTGGCGATCATCCGGCGTTTCAGCCCACGGCCGTTGTTCCTGATCGGCTTCCTGGCGGCCCTCAGCGATGCCCTGACCAGCCCGCAGATCGCCCGCCAACTGGGCGGCAATATCACCAGCAGCGTCGCGGTGTTCACTGGGCTGTCGGCTTCGCTGATCTTCGGTTGGCTGGTGATCCACATGCGCCGGCCCGTGGCCCATCTGATCCGCAATCGACCGCTGGCCCAGCGTCTCAAGCAACCGGCCTTGCAGGAATCACTGCGGATTTTTTCCGGGCTCTGGTATTGGCCGATCCTGCTGATGGTATTGGTCTCGGCGGTGAGCCTGATCGGTGTCGGCGAAGACAACCAGAAGGCCCTGCGTTGCGCCTTGTTCACCACCCTCCTGCTGATCGCGACGGTGTTCCTCAGCACCGTGTTCCAGCACATCTTCAAATCGCCCAAGGCCGAGGCCATCCAGCGCAACAGCGCCTACAAGGGGCGGTTGTTGAGCTTGCTGCACGCCTTGTTGCGGATCGTCATGGCCGTGGTATTCATCGAAGTGCTCGGGCGGATCTGGGGAATCTCTTTGTTCGAGTTCGCCTCGCGCAACGCCGTGGGACGGGCAATCAGCGATTCCCTGAGCCGCATCGGCCTGATCTTCCTGGTGACCTGGCTGACGTGGGTAGTGCTCGACACGGCGATCCAGGAGGCGTTGAAACCTCCGCTCAACAAGCGCGGCGCCCGGGCACCCAGCACCCGGGTGAAGACTATCCTGCCGCTGTTGCGCAACGCGGCCAAAATCATCCTGGTGGTGATTTGCGCGATCACCACCATGGCCAACCTCGGCATCAACGTCGCGCCATTGCTCGCCGGTGCCGGCGTGGTCGGGCTGGCGATCGGTTTCGGTTCGCAGCAACTGGTGCAAGATGTGATCACCGGACTGTTCATCATCATCGAGGACACGCTGTCCATCGGCGACTGGGTGGTGCTCAGCTCCGGTCATGCCGGCACCGTCGAAGGCCTGACCATCCGCACCCTGCGCCTGCGCGATGGCAAGGGTTTCGTGCATTCGGTGCCGTTCGGGCAAATCAAGGCCGTGACCAACCAATCCCGGCAATTCGCCTTTGCATTTTTCTCGGTGCAGTTCACCTACGACACCGACGTGGACCGTGCCATTGAATTGATCCGCGAGGCCGGCGATTCGATTTCCGAGGACCCGTTCCTCAAGTTCAACCTGCAAGGGCCGCTGGATGTGTTCGGCGTGGACAAGATGGACCTCAACGGCGTAGTCCTCACGGCCCAGTTCCGCACGGTCTCGGGCGGGCAGTACGCGGTGAGCCGGGCATTCAACCAGCGATTGAAAAAGCTTGTGGATAACGAGCCGTCGGTGCACTTCGCGCAGACTTATCCACAGCAGGTGGTGTTGCCGAAGCGGTTGGTTGAGGAGAAGGCAGGGGGCGAGCAGGCTGATCAAGCTCAATAATTACTTCAGGTTTGTGGTGAGGCTTATGGCCTCATCGCGAGCAAGCTCGCTCCCACAGTAGGTTTGTGGTGAATGGACAGCCCCCTGTGGGAGCGGGCTTGCTCGCGAAGGGGCCCGGCCAGACACCCTCAATTTTTCTGAATGAGCTTGTTCCTGACCCCAGCCATCCCTTCTGCATCCAACTCCACAAATAGCTGCTGCTTGCCCGCCACCAGCGCCGCCACCGGCAGCCCATCCCGATACACCAGTCGATTACTCGCCAAGGCCGGCACTTTCGCCCCGGGCAACAACGTGCCGGCCAGGTTCAGCGGATCAACCCCGCACACCGCCACCAGGCTGCCATCGGTGGGTCGACGCCGTGCTTCGCGCAGCAGCGGGATGGCTTCGGGCAAGGCGAATTGTTCGCCGGCCAGCCCGCTGACGAAGCGCCCGCCTCGAATCTCGCCCCGTGCCTCCAGACGATGAAACGTGCGCAGCAATTCACGCCAGCTCGGCAACCAATCGGCCTCGCGCTCCAGCAGGCGCCAGAACACCACGCCATAACGGCGCAACAGGGTCAGGGCGATGTGTTCCAGGGTATCGGGCGGTGTGGGCGCGGGCCGGTTGCCGGGTTCTGGCGCGGGCGAACTGCGGCGCAATAAGGCCCAGCGCCCGGCATCGTCCATGCCGCCGACAAACGCCCCGCGTCCGCGCCGGCTGCTACGGGCCTGGCGTTTGCTGGCAGGGGTGATCAAGGCCCGCAGCCCGGCGAAGCTGTCAGCATTCACGAGCCCGGCACCGACCAGTTCCTGCAAGGCGATTTCCAGTTCGCTGCGCAGCAAATGGGCCTCGTGCAGCAATTCATCGAAAAACAACGCGCCATGTTCACTGAGGGCCTGATGGACTTTTTGCGTCTTGAGCGACAGTTCGCTGATCGGTGTCTGCTCGGCCAGGCTGCTCCACAGCGCGACCTTGGCGCGCGGCAGCAACACGATCGGCGTGCTGCGCAAAGCGCTGGCGGATAACTTCTGACGAGCGCTCAGGCGCGTCCAGACGAACTTGCCGCTGCGGCACAGTTCGTCGAGCCAGCTCGGCGAATAATCCTTGATTCGCGCTGGCAAAAGGTCGCTGTCCCAGGCCGAGGCGGCGGCCGGGTAGCCTTCGAACTGGCCGATGATCGACGGCAGCACCGCGTTGCCGCGGCCCTGGCTGGACGGCGACAGATGCTGCCAGTCGAACAGGAAACGCATGAAATCCTGCAACATCACCGGCTCGATTTCCCGGCGCAAGCGCTTGACCGTGTAGCGGTGGATCCGCGCCAGCAGATGCCGTTCGCACCACTCCTCTTGAGCGGTGCCCGGAGTGAAGCGACCGCGCAGCACATACCCCTGTTGTTCGAGCTGAGCCAGGGCCTGGGTCGCTTGCGCCGGCGACAGCTCCAGCGGGTAGGCGATCGCCGTCAACGGCTGCGGGCCAAAGGCACTGAGCCGCGCGCGCAGCACTTCCACCACGGCCTCGTCGCTGTCCCACGGCTCATCGAACCCCGGCAGCGGTGTCAGCGGCGGCTGCCATTGGGCTTGTGGATAAATCGCCTGCAGGCACGTCAGCCGCTCCAGCGGCACCCACAGGCCGCGCTCGTCGCTGATCTGAATGTGGCTGGCGCGACCGCGCTCCGCCAGGGTCCGCAGCCCGTCCAGCCAAGACGGCTCGGCACTGGCTTCGCTGTCGGCGATGCAGGCCAGGCTCATCAGCGCTTCGTGGATTTCATCGACATTGGTCGGCGTCGGCCAGGCCTCTTCCCGCACGGCCTGGATGGCATTGGCGTCCAGCGCACCGAGGTCGTCGGTGGATTGCGGATCGCTCCAGCGCCGGTTGATCACCGCTTGGGTACGGCGCTCCTCCAGCGGCGCGTCGTCGAGAAAGGTGTAAGGCCGGGCGCTGAGGATTTCTGCCGCCAGGGGCGAGGGCGCCGGCAGGTCGCGGCTGACCAGGCGGATCTCACCCGCTTCCATGCGCCGCAACAGCGCCAGCCAGCCTTCGCTGTCCATCGCCTCGTGCAGGCAGTCGTCCAGGGTTTGCTCCACCAGCGGATGATCAGGAATCTCTCGCTCGCCGGCGAGGTTTTCCAGGCAGGCGATCTGGTCCGGGAACACGCTGGCGATCAAGTCTTCACTTTTCATGCGCTGGATCTGTGGCGCGACTTTGCGCCCGCCGGTATAGCGCGGCAACGCCAGGGCCACGCCGGCATTCCAGCGCCAGCGCACGCCGAACAGCGGCGCATCCAATACCGCTTGAATCAGGATCTGCTCGGCGCTCTGGCTGTTGAGGTAGCGCCAGACCTCGTCCAGTTCGAAGCTGTGGCTGGTGGACAGCGACAGCACGATGGCGTCCTCGCTGGCGGCGGCCTGCAATTCGAAGTTGAAGGTGCGGCAGAAACGCTTGCGCAGGGCCAGGCCCCAGGCGCGGTTGATGCGGCTGCCGAAGGGCGTATGGATGATCAGTTGCGTGCCGCCGGACTCGTCGAAAAACCGTTCCATCACCAAGGTGTCCTGGGACGGCAGGGCGCCGAAGGCCAGGCGCGCCGGGGCGAGGTAATCGAGGATCTGCTCGGCGCTGGCAAGGTTCAGGTGCAAGGTGCCGGTCAGCCAGTCGAGTGCCGGTTGCAGATTACCCGGCGTGGCGCCGAGCAGTTGATCGAGCTGGGCTTGCAGGCGGGCGACGGCCTGAGACAACTCGGCGCTGCGCCCCGGGGCTTCGCCGAGCCAGAACGGGATGGTCGGTGGTTGACCCTGGGCGTCCTCGACCCGCACGCGGCCGGTCTCGACGCGGATGATCCGATACGAAGTATTGCCCAATTGGAATACGTCGCCGGCAATGCTCTCCACCGCGAAGTCTTCGTTGACGCTGCCGATGTTCAAGCCTTGCGGTTCGAGCAAAACGCTGTAGTCGGCGTTGTCCGGGATAGTGCCGCCGCTGGTCACCGCCGTCAGTTTGCTGCCCCGGCGCCCGCGCAAGGTCCGGCTCACGGCGTCGCGGTGCAGGTAGGCGCTGCGCACGCCCTGTCGGCCATTGAGGCCTTCGGCGAGCATTTGCAGCAGGGCCTGGTAATGGTCTTCGTCCAACTCCGCGTAGGGCGAGGCGCGGCGGAACATCTCCAGCAACGCCTGTTCATGCCATTCCTGGCAACTGACTTCGGCGACGATCTGCTGGGCCAGGACGTCCAGCGGCGCCCTGGGGATGTGCAGGATGTCCAGCTCGCCATGGCGCACGCAGTCGAGCAGGGCGGCGCATTCGATCAAGTCGTCGCGGGTGGTGGCGAACAGGCGCCCCTTGGGCGTGCCGCCGACCTGGTGGCCGGAGCGGCCAACCCTTTGCAGGAACGCCGAGATCGAACGGGGCGAGGCGATCTGGCAGACCAGGTCGACGTCACCGATGTCGATGCCCAACTCCAGCGACGCGGTGGCAATCAGCACCTGCAATTCACCGCGCTTGAGGCGTTGCTCGGCGTCGAGGCGAAACTCCTTCGCCAGGCTGCCGTGGTGGGCCGCCACGGCGTCCTTGCCCAGGCGTTCGCTCAAGTGGCGACTCAGGCGTTCGGCCAGCCGCCGCGTGTTGACGAATACCAGCGTGGTTCGGTGCGCCCGGGCCAGCTCGGCGAGACGGTTGTAGACCAGTTCCCAAACATCGTTGGCCATCACCGCCGAGAGCGGCACCGGCGGCACCTCGATGTCCAGGTCGCGGGGGCGGGCGTGGCCGATGTCGACGATTTCGCAGGTGCGTCCTGCGCCGACCAGAAAGCGCGAGACCGCTTCGATGGGCTTTTGCGTGGCCGACAGGCCGATGCGCATCAGCGGTTCGGTGCACAGGGCTTGCAGGCGCTCCAGGCTCAAGGTCAGGTGGCTGCCGCGCTTGCTGGCGGCGATGGCGTGGATTTCGTCGACGATCACCGTGCGGGTGCTGGCGAGCATCTGCCGGCCGGAGTCGGAGCCGAGCAGCACATAGAGCGATTCGGGGGTGGTCACGAGGATGTGCGGCGCGGTCTTGCGCATCGCCGAGCGTTCTTTTTGCGGAGTGTCACCGGTGCGCACGGCGGTGGTGATGGGCAAGGGCGGCAGGCCCATTCGCTGCAACTGCTCGGTGATACCGGCCAGGGGATTCTGCAGGTTGATCTGGATGTCGTTGCTCAGGGCCTTGAGCGGCGAGACGTAGACCACCAGCGTCGCGTCCGGCAGGCCACCTTGCTCCAGGCCGCGGTGCACCAGGTCATCCAGCACTGCGAGAAATGCGGTCAGGGTCTTGCCCGAACCCGTTGGAGCGGCGACCAGCACCGAACGGCGCTGGCCGATCAACGGCCACGCCCGGGCCTGGGCGGCCGTGACCGCCGGGAATGTCTGGCTGAACCAGGCGCGAACGGCGGGGTGAAAGCCTGCCATGGCGTGGTCGGCTGCAAGGGGCAGATTCATGTGGGCAGTTTAGGCGGGTGGGGTGGGGATGATGCAAGTGGCGAGGGGATTTATCCCCGCTGGACTGCGCAGCAGTCCCTTTAATTAACACCTGGGTGGGTCAGGCTCGCCTCATTTGCTTGGTTGGGGCTGCTGCGCAGCCCAGCGGGGATAAATCCCCTCGCCACAAGAGCTCAGCAACCGCCTTGGAAAACGGCAAACCCGGAGATCTGCACTTTACGGATGACGGTTGCGCACTAAACCCGCAAAATGCAACGATTCCGACGACGCCCTCGGGCGTTGTCGACCAAATTCTTGTGCCAACAGACTGGGCCTGCTGACTTTATGCGAATGCGCCTTATGTTACTGGGCGGCGGAAATGCCCTTGGGCAGGCGCTGATTCGCCTCGGTGCAGAAGAAGACATCGGTTTTCTTGCCCCCCGCCCCCCCGAAGACGGCTGGGATGCCGCGAGCCTGACGCAACTGCTCGACGACACCCGGCCGGACGCCTTGATCAACCTGGCGTACTACTTCGACTGGTTCCAGGCCGAGACTGTCAGTGAGCAGCGCCTGGCCAGCCAGGAGCGGGCGGTCGAGCGCCTGGCGGAACTGTGCCAGCATCACAACATCGTCTTGCTGCAACCGTCGAGCTACCGCGTATTCGATGGCTCCCGCGCCACCGCCTACAGCGAAAAGGACGAGCCCGTGCCGCTGGGCCTGCGTGGCCAGGCCTTGTGGCGAATCGAGCAAAGCGTGCGCGCCACCTGCCCGCAACATGTATTGCTGCGTTTCGGCTGGCTGCTGGATGACAGTGCCGACGGCATCCTCGGCCGTTTCCTGGCCCGGGCCGAACAGCCCGACGAGTTGTTGCTGGCCGATGACCGTCGGGGCAATCCGACGCCGGTTGACGATGCGGCGCGGGTGATCATCTCGGTGCTCAAGCAACTCGATTGTGCCGCGCCGCTGTGGGGCACGTATCATTACGCCGGGCATGAAGCGACCACGCCACTGGCGCTGGGCCAGGCGATTCTCACCGAAGCGCGGGCCCTGCATCCGCTGGCGATCGAGTCGCCCACGCCCCAGGCCCATGCCGCAAGGCCGGACGCCGCGGAAGAACCGCAACACGCGGTCCTGGCCTGCAAGAAAATTCTGCACACCTTCGGGATCAAGCCCCGCGCCTGGCGCGCCGCGCTCCCGAGCTTACTGGATAGGTTTTATCGCCATGGCTGACGGCCCTGTACTCATTACCGGCGGCGCGGGTTTCATTGGTTCGCACCTGACCGACGCCTTGCTCGCCAAAGGGCACTCGGTACGCATTCTCGATGATTTGTCCTCCGGCAAGCGCAGCAACCTGCCGCTGGACAACCCGGCGGTGGAACTGATCGAAGGCGACGTCGCCGACGCTGCGCTGGTCGCCCAGGCCATGGCCGGTTGCCGTGCCGTGGCGCACCTGGCGGCGGTGGCCTCGGTGCAAGCCTCGGTGGATGATCCGGTGCGTACGCACCAAAGCAATTTCATCGGCACCCTGAATGTCTGCGAAGCCATGCGCCAGAGCGGCGTGAAACGGGTGCTGTTCGCCTCCAGCGCGGCGGTCTACGGCAACAACGGCGAAGGCCAGTCCATCGACGAAGACACGCCCAAGGCGCCGCTCACGCCCTACGCGGCGGACAAACTGGCCAGCGAATACTATTTCGACTTCTATCGTCGCCAGCACGATCTGGAGCCAGCGGTGTTCCGCTTCTTCAACATTTACGGCCCACGCCAGGATCCATCCTCGCCCTATTCAGGCGTCATCAGCATTTTCAGCGAGCGCGCGCAGAAAGGCCTGCCGATCACCGTGTTCGGTGATGGCGAGCAGACTCGGGATTTCGTCTATGTCGAGGACCTGGTGGACGTGTTGGTCCAGGCCATCGAAAAGCCTGAAGTGGGGGTGGGCGCGGTGAATGTCGGCTGGAACCAGGCGACGACGCTCAAGCAGATGCTCCAGGCCCTGGCGTTAGTGGTGGGTGACTTGCCCACCATCAGCCACGGCCCGGCGCGTTCCGGTGACATCCGTCATTCGCGCGCCGACAACGGTCGCCTGTTGGAGCGTTTCAGCGTTCCGAAGCAGACGCCGATGAGCGTGGGGCTGGCGCGATTGTTGGGGCGCTGAGTTTCCGCCATGAAAAAGGCGCCTCTCGAGGCGCCTTTTTTGTCACGGCCTACCACGTTGTGGCGAGGGGATTTATCCCCGTTGGGCTGCGCAGCAGCCCCAAAAGCTGCCACCTCGGCGTGTCAGGCTGATCAAGGTCGACCAGCCAGGGGACTGCTGCGCAGTCCAGCGGGGATAAATCCCCTCGCCACAGGGTGTTGTCAACTCGCGATGGTGCTCAGGCTCAGAACTTGTAACCCAACCCCACCATGTAGACGAACGGATCCACATCGACGTCCACCTTGGCCCGGGTACCGCCGGCCACGGCGTTGTTGTCGACATACGCAGTGGTGTCGATGTCGATGTAGCGGATCTGGCCGTTGATCATGATGTTGTCGGTCAGCATGTAGTCCGCACCGACTTGCCAGGCCATGCCCCAGCTGTTTTTCGCACGGAAGTTGCTGAAGCCGTTGGCGCTGGCTTCGCTGCCGACGTGCTCGTCATAGATCCAGGTGTAGTTGATGCCCGCACCGACATAAGGCTGGAAGGCCGATTTGGCGTCGAGCGGGTAGTAGACCAGGCTCAAGGTCGGCGGCAGGTGCTTGAGGGTGCCGAGCTTGTTGTTGGCGGCGCCAAGGGCGGTGCCTTTGATTTTTACGTCATGCTCGAACGGCGAGGCCGCCAGCAATTCGATACCCCAGTTGTTGGTGAGCATGTAGGCGAAGTTCAAGCCCAGTTGCGTGTCGCTGCTCATGGTCGCCTTGCCGCCCAGGTCGGTGCCGGCCAGCGGGCCACGGTCGACCTTGACGCTGGAACTGTCGGCGTCCGGGTTGACGGTGATCGCACCGGCGCGAACGATGATGTCGCCGGCGGTATGGGCCTGGGCGAGTGGGGCGGCGAGGGCGAGCGCGATAAGGGAAGCGCTGAGCAAGGACTTGTTCATTGAGGGCTCCAGAAGGCATCGAAAATTGATGTCCCATGGTACGAAGCCGTCTGGTCCGGTCTTTTGACTCAGCTCAATGAGTCAGGGGGTGTTTAATTGACTCAGCTCAATGAAATGATGATGAGCAAACCTTGAGGGCCCCATCCGACGATAGCTATCTCATCAACAACCCATCACCACCGGATTCACTCCGGCAGCTCATACACATAAATCTTCTCAGCCTCCATCTGATACCCGGCATCGGCCAGTTCACTGGTGGACGGCTTGACCTGCATCGGCCCTTCGACCCAGTACGGCTGATACAACTCGTCGAGCTTGACCCCGACTTCGCTTTTCACATGGACGATCTGGTTCGACGGCGGAGGCGGCACATGGATACAGGCGCCGAAGTACGGCACCAACAAAAAGTCCGTGGTGCGACCTTCTTCGCTGACTTCCAGCGGCACGATGTAGCCCGGCAAACGAATCTGCTGGCCATCGAGGGCCTTGACCACCGGCGCGTTGGGCAGGTCCTGCCTGGCCGCAGGGGCGGATTCGGCAGCCAGGGCATCGCTCATCTTCGACAGGTCGTGCAACGGCGTCATGTTCGGCACTTCCGGTGGCGCGTCCGGCGGGATCATTTCCGACCAGGCCAGGTCCCTCGGCTCGGCCGCCCAAAGGGGCAGGGCGGCGACCAGCATCAACAGCGCAAGCACGGCGCGGGGCATCTTCGGCTTCCTCATAAACGGATCGACAGGCCATCGGCCAACGATTGGCGATAGGCGCGCCAGGCCGGCACGCTGCCCATCAACAGGGCGGCGACCAGGATGCCAGCCAGCAGCGTCCATTCATATTCACTTGGCCAGCCCAGCGGCAAGTACAAGCCATAGGCAGACTGCACGTAACCCTGGGCGGCGGCGATGCCGATGTACAGCAACGCCAGCCCCGCAGTGACGCCGGCCAGCGCCAAGGCGAAGGCTTCGAGCACCAGCAGGCTCGCGATGTGCCACGGCCGCGCGCCCACCGAGCGCAGGATCGCCATTTCCCGGCGGCGCTCGTTGAGGCTGGTGAGGATCGCCGTGAGCATGCCAATCAATCCGGTCAGGACGACGAATAGCGAAATCACGAACAGGGCTTTTTCCGCCGTGCCCATCAGGCTCCACAATTCCTGCAATGCCACGCCAGGGAGAATGGCCAGCAGCGGTTCTCCACGGAACTCGTTGATCTCGCGCTGCAGGGCGAAGGTAGAAATCTTGCTATTGAGGCCAAGCATGAACGCGGTAATCGCTTGCGGCGTGAGATCCATGTTGCGGGCCTGGTCGGCGCTGATGCGGCCATTGCCCTGGGCCGGCACGCCGTTTTTCCAATCGATGTGGATGGCCTCCATGCCGCCGAGGCTGATGTGCAGTGTGCGGTCCACTGGCGTACCGGTGCGCTTGAGAATCCCGACCACGGTGAAGGGCTTGTCGTCATGCTTGACCAGGCTGATCGCCGCGACGCCGTGGGCCAGCACCAGTTTGTCCCCCAGTTTGTAATGCAGCGCCTCGGCTACTTCGGCGCCCAGCACGACTTCGAATGGATCGGTGGCGAACGCCCGGCCATTGGCCAACGCCAGATGTTGCTGGCGGCCGTACTGGTAATGCTCGAAGTAGGCTTCGGTGGTGCCCATCACCCGATAACCGCGATGGGAGTCGCCGAGGGACATGGGAATCGCCCATTTCACTTTCGGGTTATGGGCGAACTGCTCGAAGCTGTCCCAGCGGATGTTGTTGGTGGCGTTGCCGATGCGAAACACCGAGTACAGCAGCAGGTTCACCGAGCCGGAGCGGGCGCCGACGATCAGGTCGGTGCCGCTGATGGTGCTGGCGAAACTGGCACGCGCTTCGGTGCGCACGCGTTCCACCGCCAACAGCAGGCAAACCGACAGGGCAATGGCAAACGCGGTGAGGATCGCGGTGAAGCGGCGGTTCGCCAGGCTGGCCATGGCTAGACGGAACAAATACATCTCAGACCTCGAGTGGCGTGGCGGCGCGATTGAGATCGGCCAGCGAGAGGTTACGGTCGAACAGCGGCGCCAGGCTCTGGTCATGGCTGACAAACAACAGGCTCGACCCGGCTTCGCGGCATTCCGCAAACAACAGGCGCAGGAAATTTTCCCTAGCGTCGTAGTCCAGGGCTGAAGTCGGTTCGTCGGCGATCACCAGTTCCGGTTGGCCGATCAAGGCGCGGGCGGCGGCGACCCGTTGTTGCTGGCCGATGGACAATGAATCGGCGCGCCGCTCCAACAGGCTTCGATCGGTCAGCCCCAGGTGGGCCAGCAAGGTGGCGGCGGCCTGGTCGATGCTGCCGTGACGCTGGATAGCCCGTTGCGCGCGCAGTTTGGAAAAGTGGCAGGGCAATTCGACGTTTTCGCGCACCGAGAGAAACGGCAGCAGGTTGAACTGCTGGAAGATGTAGCCGGTGTGGTCCACACGGAAGCGGTCGCGGCGGCCGGCGCCCAGTTCGCTGAGTTCCTGGCCGAGCAGGCGGATGCTGCCGCGATCCGGTGTCTGCACGCCGCCCAGCAGCCCCAGCAAGGTGGTCTTGCCGCTGCCGCTCGGGCCCTTGAGGAACACGGTTTCGCCGGCTTCCAGGCGAAACGCCGGGATATCCAGCAAGGGCGGGTGCCCGGGCCAACTGAAGCCCAGGTTGGACAGTTCGATGAGTGCTTGGGTCATATCGCCGGTTTTTCAGAGTAGTGGGAGCCCCCCCTGTGGGAGCGGGCTTGCTCGCGAAAGCGGTGCCAGGCGACATCACTGTTAAATGTGCCGGCGCATTCGCGAGCAAGCCCGCTCCCACATGAGGTTTTCGGTGAGTCAGAATTTCAACGCTGGCGCCTTGGCCGTCACTTCCACGCCTTGCTGGCCGCTCGGGCTGATCAGTTGTACCTGAATTTTCTGGGTGGCCGGGAAGGTTTTGAACAGCGTCGCCAAGTCCAGGTTCTTCAAGGCGCCAGGGGCGGCGCAAGTGAATTGGTAGTGGGCGTGGATCTCGCTGTGTTCGCCATGGTGTTCGTCGCCATCGGCGTCTTCGTCATGGTCTTCATGGTCCGGTTCATCACCGAACAACGGGCTTTCCAGTTCCTGCTGGGCCACGGTGCATTTGGCGGCGGCTGGCAGGGTGAACAGCGCCAGTGGTTTTTCCAATTGCGCGCGCACGGCGGCGACCTTGGCCTTGTCGGCATCGCTGGTGGCGGCGTGTTCGAAACCCACCAGGTTCATCGCCGGGCTTTCCAGTTCCAATTCCAGGGTCTGGCCGTCCAGGGCGGCGTTCAGTCGAGCGACGCCGTGTTCATGGGCGCCGAGGCTGCCGTGTTCGTGGTCATGGTCATGCTCCACCGCGGCGTGAGCGACGGCCAATGGCAGCAGGGCGAACGGCAAAGCGAGAAGCAGACGACGCATGACGAGTCTCCGAAAAGGTTATGTAATCTTATAACGAAAGTGCGCAGAGTTTGACCGTCTGCTTGGCGTCGCGCAAGGCCCATGGGAGCATGCGAACATGAAATCTTCGGGAGCACGGTAATGTTGCGGATACGCGGAACCGTCGGCGAGTGGCCGGTGGACTTGACGATCGAGATGGATGAGGGTGACTGGGCGCAGCTCGGCGCGCAGTTGCAAGTGGCCAAGTCCGAGAGTGCAGTGGCGCCTGCGGCCAAACCGGCGAATCAAGATGACGCCCAATGGCAGATCGCCAAGGAACTGCTGCGCAAGGCCGGCCAACTGAGCGGTCCGGACCTGCTGGAACAACTCGAAGGCCTGACCGGCAGCGCCTCGTCAGGCAAGCGCTTGTTGGTGCGCTTGCGCCACAGCCCGGATGTAAAAGTCATCAGCGGCGGCGACACACCGCTCTACAGCTGGCACGAAACTGCGTAGGAGCTGCCGAAGGCTGCGATCTTTTGATCTTTCGCTTGAGACTCAAGCGTCAGGGGTAAAGATCGCAGCCTCGCTTCGCTCGGCAGCTCCTACGGTGGGCGTCAGTAAAGCGCGGCGAACAGCTTGCGCCGATAGGTCGTCACCAGCGGATGGTCGTTGCCCAGCAGTTCGAACACTTGCAGCAAGGTCTTGTGCGGCAGGCCTTCGCTGTAGCTGCGGTTACGCACGAACAGCTTGAGCAGGGCATCGAGGGCCGCTTCGTACTGTTGGCGCGCCAGTTGCTGGATCGCCAGTTGATACACCGCCTCATCGTCCTGCGGATTTTGCGCCAGGCGCGCCTTGAGCTCGGCGGCGTCCGGTAGATCCTTGGCCAGGCCGAGGAACTGAATTTGCGCCTTGGCACCGGCCAGTGCAGCCTTGTGCTCGTCGCTTTTCACCGCGTCGAGGACTGTTTGTGCCTCGCCCAGTTCACCGCGCTCGGTCAGGCAGCGGGCATAGAGAATCAGCGCCTTGGCGTTGGTGTTGTCTTCACCCAGCAGCACCGTGAGCACGGCTTCGGCGTCGGCGAAGCGGCCTTCGTCAAACAGCGCCTGGGCCTGTTCGAGCGGATCGGCGGCGGCTGGCGGCGGCATCTGCACATGGGGTTCGAGCATGGCCCGCACCGCGGATTCCGGCTGGGCCCCGGCAAAGCCGTCGACCGGCTGGCCGTCCTTGAACAGCACCACGGTCGGCAGGCTGCGAATGCCGAAGCGGGCAACGATGTCCTGCTCGATGTCGCAGTTGACCTTGGCCAGCAGCAGTTCGCCCCGATAGCTCTCGGCGATGCCTTGCAACATGGGCATCAACGCCTTGCATGGCGCGCACCACTCGGCCCAGAAATCCACCAGCACCGGTTTGTGGAAAGAGTTGGCGATCACCGACTGGTCGAAATCGGCCGTGGTGGCGTCAAAGATGTAAGGCGTGTCTTGGGTCATGGGAAATCTCGTAGAACGCTTGAATGGGGCAACTATACGGCTTGGTGGGGGGGGGCTGAAAGCGGGGTGGCAGTGAGAAGTGTATTGATTGGCAGGGCCTTATCGCGAGCAAGCTCGCTCCCACAGGAATTTCAAGTGTTCATGCGGGCCCTGTGGGAGCGAGCTTGCTCGCGATGCTTCTATGAGTCAGCGCCGAGCGTGGTACAGGCTCACATGCCGAAACTCCTCCGGCTCGGCCAGGTCTGGCAAGGTCATGGCCTCCAGCATTCCGATGCGCCGGTACAGCGGATGCTGGAAATCCCGCACCCGGGAGTCGGCCACCAACGCCTCGCGACCCCGGCTGAGGAATTCATCGAGCAACGGCAGGTTGGCCCGGTCGTAGAGCACGTCGGCGACCAGGATCAGATCAAAGCGATCAGCCTCGGCGAAAAAATCCCTCGAATAACCCAGCTCAACGCCGTTGAGTTCGGCATTCGCCTGGCACGCGGCAATCGCCAGCGGATCCAGGTCGCAGGCCACCACTTCCAGCGCGCCGGCCTTGATCGCTGCGATGCCCGCCACGCCGGAGCCGGCACCGAAATCCAGCACCCGCTTGCCTTCGACCCACTGTGGCTGTTCGGCCAGGTAGCGCGCCATCGCCAGGCCGCTGGCCCAGCAAAAACTCCAGTAGGGCGGTTCGTGGAGGATGCGCCGGGTTTCCTCCGGGCTGAAGGCGCGGTCCATGTTGTCGCCGTCAATCAGCCACAACTTCAAGTCTGTGCCCGGTAGCGGACAGGCCACCAGGCGCGCATCGCCAAGCAACTCGCCCAGCGCTTGTTGCAGGTCCTGCGGTGCCCTCATGGCGCTTTGACGAACTGCAGGACGCCCAGCGCCTGGGTGGTCGGTTGGCTGATGCGTTGCTCCGGCAGGTGCAGGATCAACTGGCCCGACTGGCTGGCCCGGCCGCGCAATTCCACGCGGGCGCCAACGGGGAACGCCTCGGGGTTGAAGCGCAGGTGGAACGGCAGGGCCTGATTGGTGCCGATCAGGCTGGAACTGGCGAGCAGTTGCTGCGGGCGATCCTTGTCATCGATCACCAGCAGCGCCAGTTCCACTTCAGCCCCGGCCGGCACGCCTTGCAAGGTGCCGCTCAACTCGCGCTGATACGCCGGCAGCGGTCCCAGCTCCGCAGCCTGGCGGGCCTTCTCCTGGGCCTGTTTTGGCGCGGGCGTTGGAGCCGGCGCGGCGGGTTTGGGGGCGTCGCTGCTGCACGCCATCAGCAGGCTGAAAAGGCTGAGCAAAACAATGGATCGTAGCGGCATGGGTGGCTCCAGCAAGGTGATTTCCATGGATCTGGCGATAAGCCCGTCTGTATACCGTAAACCCTATGGCTTGTCTTGCCAGTGGGATGCGCTACCATGGCCCTCCCTTTTTTTGTTGCCTGCCACCATGCACTGTCCCTTCTGCGGTGCCAACGACACCAAAGTCATCGACTCGCGACTGGTCGCCGAAGGCGAACAAGTCCGCCGCCGCCGCGAATGCCTGGCCTGCGGCGAGCGTTTCACGACGTTCGAGACGGCTGAACTGGTGTTGCCGCGCCTGATCAAGACCGACGGCAGCCGCCAGCCGTTCGACGAAGAAAAACTGCGCGCCGGCATGCAGCGCGCCCTGGAAAAACGCCCGGTGAGCGTCGAGCGCCTGGAAGCGGCGCTGGTGCACATCAAGCACAAGCTGCGCGCGACCGGCGAGCGCGAGGTCAAGTCCCTCGTCGTCGGCGAGCTGGTGATGGCCGAGCTGCAGAAGCTCGATGAAGTGGCCTACATCCGCTTCGCCTCGGTCTATCGACGTTTCCAGGACCTCAACGAATTCCGCGAAGAAATCGACCGCCTGGCCCGCGAGCCGGTGAAAGAATGACCAGCCCGGCGCAACAAGCCGTCCTCGACGCCCACTACATGGCCCGCGCCCTGGAGTTGGCGCGACGTGGTCACTACACCACCCACCCCAATCCTCGGGTAGGTTGCGTAATCGTGCGGGACGGGCAGGTGGTCGGCGAAGGCTGGCACATCCGCGCTGGCGAACCCCACGCCGAAGTCCATGCCCTGCGGGCCGCCGGTGACAACGCCCGGGGCGCCACGGCCTATGTGACCCTCGAACCGTGCAGCCACCATGGCCGTACGCCGCCGTGTGCCGATGCGTTGGTCAATGCCGGCGTGGCGCGGGTGGTGGCGGCGATGCAGGACCCCAATCCCGAAGTCGCCGGCCGCGGCCTGCAGCGGTTGGCCCAGGCCGGGATCGCCACCGAAAGCGGCGTGCTCGAAGGCGAAGCGCGCAAGCTCAACGAAGGTTTTCTCAAGCGCATGGAGCACGGCCTGCCGTTCGTGCGGGTCAAGCTCGCCATGAGCCTCGACGGTCGCACGGCCATGGAAAGCGGCGAGAGCCAGTGGATCACCGGCCCCGCTGCACGTTCGGCGGTTCAACGCCTGCGGGCCCAGGCCAGTGTCGTGCTGACCGGTGCCGACACGGTGCTGGCGGACAACGCCCGGCTGACCGTGCGCGCCGACGAGTTGGGGCTGGACGCCGAGCAGACCGCGTTGGCCATGAGCCGCCCGCCATTGCGCGTGCTCGTGGATGGACGCCTGCGGGTGCCGCTGAATGCGGCGTTTTTCAAGGCTGGCCCGGCGCTGGTCGCTACCTGCATGGCGGTGGAAGAACAGTACGCCAACGGTCCCGAATGCATGATCGTGGCGGGTGACGACGGTCAGGTCGATTTGCGACGGCTGTTGGTTGAATTGGCGGCCCGAGGCGTGAATGAAGTGCTGGTGGAGGCCGGCCCGCGACTGGCGGGAGCATTTGCCCGGCAAGGCCTGGTGGACGAATTCCAGATTTTCGTCGCCGGCAAGTTCCTCGGTTCCACAGCGCGGCCGCTGCTCGACTGGCCGCTGGCGCAGATGAAAGACGCGCCCCAGCTGAAAATCATCGACATTCGCGCCGTGGGCGATGACTGGCGAGTCATTGCCATCCCCGTTCCGCTGGCGAGCGTATAATTCCCGGCTTTCGCTCAAGCGGCGGCCCGTTCTCGAGGAGGACTCCATGTTTACCGGCATCATCGAATCCATCGGCAGCATCCGCGCACTCACCCCCAAGGGCGGGGATGTGCGGGTCCATGTCGAAACCGGCAAGCTCGACCTGAGCGACGTCAAATTGGGCGACAGCATCGCCGTGAACGGTGTCTGCCTGACGGCCGTCGAGCTGCCGGGCAATGGCTTCCTCGCCGACGTCAGCCGCGAAACCCTCGACTGCACCGCCATGAATGACCTCAAGAGCGGCAGCCCGGTCAACCTGGAAAAAGCCCTTACACCAACCACCCGCCTGGGCGGTCACCTGGTCAGCGGCCATGTGGATGGCGTCGGTGAAGTCGTCTCGCGTACCGATAACGCCCGTGCCGTGGAATTTCGTATCCGCGCTCCGAAAGAACTGGCCAAGTACATCGCCCATAAAGGCTCGATCACTGTCGACGGCACCAGCCTGACGGTCAACGCGGTGGATGGCGCCGAGTTCATGCTGACGATCATTCCCCATACGTTGAGCGAAACCATCATGGCTTCGTATCGGCCAGGTCGCCGGGTCAACCTGGAAGTCGACCTGCTGGCCCGTTACCTGGAGCGCCTGCTGTTGGGCGACAAGGCCGCAGAGTCTGACCCTTCACAACGGCGGGCCGGTAACATCACTGAAAGTTTTCTGGCCGCCAACGGCTACCTCAAATCCTGACCCAAGGGGGTGCCGCGTGGCGCTCAATAGCATCGAAGAACTGGTTGAAGACATCCGCCAAGGCAAGATGGTCATCCTCATGGATGACGAAGACCGCGAGAACGAAGGCGACCTGATCATGGCCGCCGAATGCTGCAAGGCCGAACACATCAACTTCATGGCCAAGCACGCCCGTGGCCTGATCTGCATGCCGATGACCCGCGAGCGCTGCGAACTGCTGAAGCTGCCGCTGATGGCGCCGCGCAATGGCTCGGGCTTCGGCACCAAGTTCACCGTGTCCATCGAGGCCGCCGAGGGCGTGACCACCGGTATCTCCGCCGCTGACCGCGCGCGCACCGTGCAAGCCGCTGCGGCCGCCGACGCCAAGGCCGAAGACATCGTCAGCCCGGGCCATATCTTTCCGCTGATGGCCCAGGCCGGCGGCACCCTGGCCCGTGCCGGCCACACCGAAGCAGCGTGCGACCTGGCGCGCATGGCCGGTTTCGAGCCCGCCGGCGTCATCTGCGAAGTGATGAACGACGACGGCACCATGTCCCGTCGCGCGGAACTGGAAGCCTTTGCCGTCGAGCACAACATCAAGATCGGCACCATCGCCGACCTGATTCACTATCGGATGATCCACGAACGTACCGTTCAGCGGATTGCCGAGCAGCCGTTGGACAGCGAACTGGGCCAGTTCAACCTGGTGACCTACCGCGATTCGGTGGAAGGCGACGTGCACATGGCGCTGACCCTGGGCACTGTCTGTGCTGAAGAACCGACCCTGGTCCGCGTGCACAACATGGACCCGCTGCGCGACTTGCTGATGGTCAAGCAACCCGGCCGCTGGAGCCTGCGCGCCGCCATGGCCGCCGTGGCCGAGGCGGGCAGCGGCGTGGTGCTGCTGCTCGGACATCCGCTCGATGGCGATGTGCTGCTGGCGCATATCCGCGAAACCACCGAACAACAACCGGTGAAAAAACCGACCACCTACAGCATCGTCGGTGCCGGTTCGCAGATCCTTCGCGACCTGGGCGTACGCAAGATGCGCCTGATGAGCGCACCGATGAAATTTAATGCGATATCCGGTTTCGATCTGGAAGTTGTAGAATACGTGCCCTCCGAATAATGGCCTGCGGATTCCGGCATTATTGTTCCTGAGGCTGGTTAGATCATTGTGGCGAGGGGATTTATCCCCGCTGGACTGCGAAGCAGTCCCAAAAAGAGGGGCCGCTTCGCAGCCCAGCGGGGCGGTGCGACGTTTCGCTAAATCCCCTCGCCACAGATGTACGAGCCAATGGCAGTCCGGGATCCACAGCCCTGTATTCGTGGCTAATATCACTGAGGAGCGCGTATCGAACGTGCTCCGGCTCTTTAAGAGATCTGACGAATGACCCTGAAGACCATCGAAGGTACCTTCATCGCCCCCAAGGGCCGCTACGCGCTGGTAGTTGGCCGTTTCAACAGCTTCGTGGTTGAGAGCCTGGTCGACGGCGCGGTCGATGCCCTGGTTCGCCATGGCGTGAGCGAAAGCGACATCACCATTATCCGTGCGCCTGGCGCCTTCGAAATTCCGCTGGTTGCGCAGAAAGTCGCTCAAAAGGGCGAATACGCGGCGATCATCGCCCTCGGCGCGGTCATTCGTGGCGGTACTCCGCACTTCGAATACGTCGCTGGCGAATGCACCAAGGGCCTGGCCCAGGTGTCCATGGAGTTCGGCGTACCGGTCGCGTTCGGCGTGCTGACCGTTGATTCCATCGAACAAGCCATCGAACGTTCCGGCACCAAGGCCGGTAACAAAGGTGCCGAAGCTGCCCTGTCCGCCTTGGAAATGGTCAGCCTGCTGGCGCAGTTGGAGGCCAAGTGATTAGCGACGAAAGCGATCGTTTCAACCCGCGCGATCCAAAACCCGCGGATGCCGGCAAGCCTTCGAAGAGCGTCAAGCGCCGCGAAGCCCGTCAGCTCGCGACCCAGGCCCTGTACCAGTGGCACATGGCCAAGCAATCGCTGAACGAGATCGAAGCGCAATTCCGGGTCGATAACGATTTCAGTGATGTCGACGGCGCGTATTTCCGCGAAATCCTCCACGGGGTTCCGCAGTTCAAGACCGAAATCGACACGGCGCTGACGCCTTGCCTGGACTTGGCCATCGAAGAGCTGGATCCGGTTGAACTGGCGGTCCTGCGCCTGTCCACCTGGGAGCTGCTCAAGCGCGTCGACGTACCGTATCGCGTGGTGATCAACGAAGGGATCGAACTGGCGAAAGTCTTCGGTTCCACCGACGGCCACAAGTTCGTCAACGGTGTGCTCGACAAGCTCGCCCCGCGCCTGCGTGAAGCTGAAGTGAAGGCGTTCAAGCGCTGATAGCGCTTGGAATCCCATGGGTGAGTTTGAGCTGATCCGCCATTACTTCGCCGCTGCGCCATGCGCGCAGGGCGGCGAGGGCGTTGCGCTGGGGATCGGCGACGACTGCGCCTTGCTGGCCGTTCCTTCCGGGGAACAGCTGGCGGTTTCCACCGACACGCTCGTGGCCGGTGTGCATTTCCCTGATCCTTGCGACCCGTTCCTGCTCGGCCAGCGCTCGCTGGCTGTGGCGGTGAGCGACCTGGCTGCCATGGGCGCCAGCCCTGTTGCCTTCACCCTCGCCCTGACCCTGCCAACCGTGACCGCCGATTGGCTGCAAGCCTACGCCCACGGTTTGAGCCAGATGGCCCAGGCGTGCTGCGTGGCGCTGGTGGGCGGTGACACCACCCGCGGACCGTTGAGCCTGACCATGACCGTGTTCGGTCGCGTGCCGGCCGGGCAGGCCTTGACCCGAAGCGGCGCGCAGCCGGGCGACCTGTTGTGTGTCGGCGGCGAGCTGGGCAATGCCGCTGGCGCGTTGCCGCTGGTCCTCGGCCAGCGCAGCGCCGAACCTGAGGTCGCCGGGCCGCTGCTGGCGCATTACTGGTCACCGCAGCCGCAGATTGACCTCGGCCTGGCATTGCGGGGCAAGGCCAGTGCGGCGATGGATATTTCCGATGGCTTGCTGGCCGATTGCGGGCATATCGCGCAGGCCTCGGATGTGGCACTGACTGTTGAACGGGACCGATTGCCGCTGTCCAACGCTCTGGTGGCATTGCTCGGCCAGCCGGGCGCCCAACAGGCGGCACTGAGTGGTGGCGACGACTACGTGTTGTTGTTTACCCTGCCGCCGGTCCGATTATCGGCGCTTCTGGCCGAAGGTCGGTCGATCCATGTGGTCGGCAAGGTCAGCGCCGGGCAGGGCGTCATGCTGGTGGATAGCCTTGGACGCGACATCACCCCACAAATACGGGGCTATCAACATTTTCGGGAGACACCGTGACAGATCATCCCAATCAGGTTCCGGCAGAGTTTGTCCCGCCTTCGGTGTGGCGCAATCCCTGGCATTTCATGGCTTTTGGCTTCGGTTCGGGTACTTTGCCTAAAGCACCGGGCACCTGGGGCTCGCTGGTTGCGCTACCCTTCATACCGTTGTGGCAGTTGTTGCCGGACTGGGGCTACTGGCTGATGCTCGGCATCACCATGCTGTTCGGCTTCTGGTTATGTGGCAAAGTGGCGGACGACCTGCGGGTGCATGACCATGAAGGTATCGTCTGGGACGAGATGGTCGGCATGTGGATTACCTTGTGGCTGGTGCCGGAAGGCTGGTACTGGTTGCTGACGGGTTTCCTGGTGTTCCGCTTCTTCGATATCCTCAAGCCATGGCCCATCCGCTGGATCGACAGGCATGTACACGGGGGTGTCGGCATCATGCTCGACGATGTCCTGGCCGGGGTGTTTGCCTGGCTCGCAATGCAAGGGTTGGTGTGGTGTTTTACCTGAGGGAACCAGGCATGGGCGTAAGCCGCGCACTACTGCTGTTGCTGTGTTTAGGGGCGCTGCTCGGTGTTCCGGCGGCCGAATCGGGGCCGCTGCCCGGCAAGATCCGTGCGGCCAGCGAAGAGTGGGCCGACTACACCCAGGCCGATGGCCAGGGCATGGGCTGGGACATCTTGCGGGCCGTGTTCGAGCCTGAAGGCGTCAAGCTGGAGATCCGCAGCGTGCCCTATACCCGCTCGATCGGGTTGGTGCAACGTGGGGAGGTGGATGCACAGGTCGGCGCCTATCGCGATGAAACCGAAGGGCTGCTGTACCCGCATTGGCACTACGACGTCGATCATATCTATGCCCTGGGGCTGGCCTCCAAGCCGTCACCGACGCTGGCGACGATTGGCAATTATCGACTGGTGTGGATGCGCGGGTACGAATACAACAACTACCTGCCCAACATCCGGCGTTTCAATGAAATTCACCGCGCCGTGGGTATCTTGCCGATGCTGGCCCATGATCGTGCCGATTTTTATATCGATGCGTTGATGGAAATCCAGGATGTGCTCGCCAAGGCCGACGATCCCAAGCAATTCAAACTCTCGCCGCTGATCAATCTGCCGCTGTACCTGGGGTTCGCCAATAACGAAAACGGCCGTACGTTGCGGGCGCTGTTCGACCGCCGTATGGAAGTGCTGGTGAAGAGTGGCGAGTTGAAACCGATTTTCGAGCGCTGGAAGCAACCCTATCCCTTTGACGAGAGCGGCAAGCCACCGAAGCCGTGATCAAACTTTTCGATGCTAATAGGCAGTAATTCAGCCTAAGCGTCCCTCGGATCGTGCTGTTACAATGCCCGCCTCTGCGAATCTTCAGTACTAGATCAGGAGCACACCGGTGCCTGTCGTTTTTGTTGCCGCTTCCAAGCTGCCAACGCCCTTTGCGCAATTCACCATGCATGGTTTTCTCGATGAAGCCACCGGTCGCGAGCACGTTGTGCTGAGCCTGGGTGATTTCGCCGACGGCGCTCCGGTACTCGGCCGCCTGCACTCCGAATGCCTGACGGGCGATGCCCTGTTCAGCCAGCGCTGCGATTGCGGCTCGCAACTCGAAGCGGCATTGCAGGCCATCGCCCGTGAAGGTCGTGGCGTGTTGCTGTATTTGCGCCAGGAAGGGCGTGGCATTGGCCTGCTGAACAAGATCCGCGCCTATGAGCTGCAAGACGGCGGTGCGGACACGGTGGAAGCCAACGAGCGCCTCGGCTTTGCCGCCGACTTGCGCGACTACAGCATCTGCTTGCCGATGCTCGAGCACCTGGGTATCAAGTCCTTGCGGTTGATGACCAACAACCCGCGCAAGGTCAAGGCGTTGACTGACATGGGCATCGTGGTGGCCGAGCGCGTGCCGCTGCACACCGGTCACAACCCGCACAACAAACTCTACCTGGCAACCAAGGCCAGCAAGCTCGACCACATGATGGGCAACGAGCACCAGGGCGAGGTCGACCGGGCGTGACGCGCGGCCAAGTCCGGCGGCGCCTGGCCGTCAGCTGGTGGCAGTACCTGGCGCTGGCCTTGCTGCCGCTGTTCGTGATCAACGCGGTATTCGGCCAGGGCGAGGCTATCCTGCCAGTGCTGGCGATGCCGCTGTTCATTGCGGGCGTGGCGTCGATGTTTGTCAGCCTGCGGTTCTTCGGCGGCTATAAAAACGCCCTGGTCGCCACGCAAAAGTCCCTCGATACACCTGAAGAACCCCAAGCCTGGATCACCCTGGCGGCGCGACGGCGCGCAGCCTTCCTGGTGGCAGGCCTGCCAGCATGGATTGGCGCCCTGGCGGTGTTCGTTGGCCTCGAAGCGGTGCCGTTGATGCTCCTGGCGTTATCCACCGCCGTGTTGTTCTACCTGTATCGCATCCCGCGTCAGCTCGGTTGATGCGTCTTTGGCTGGCGGTCCTGCTGCTGGCCACCAGCGCCTCGACGATGGCGGCGACCCGTGTGGTCAGCCTGGCGCCCTCGCTCTCGGAAATCGTTGTCGAGCTCGATTCCGCCGACCTGCTGGTGGGCGTGTTGGATGGCGGTGAACGTCCGACGGTCCTGAAGGATCTGCCTTCGGTTGGGCGTTACGGCCAGCTGGACATGGAGCGTCTGCTCAGCCTCAAGCCTGATTTGCTCCTGCTCTGGCCGGGCAGCGTGGGTCCGGGGCAGCGCGCGCAACTTAAAGCGCTGGGCATTCCGATCTACGTCGCCGAACCCCACAGCCTTGACCAGCTCATTACACAAATTCAAGACATCGCCACCCAGCTCGGCCGTCCGGAACGGGGCGTGCAGCGAGCGGCGCAGTTGGGCGCACGTCTTGAGGCGCTGCGACAACGCTATCGCCGGGACATGCTGGTGCCGGTGTTCTATCAGGTCTGGGACCGGCCGTTGTACACCGTCGGTGGCGGGCAGATCATCAGTGATGCGCTGGCCGTGTGCGGCGCCCACAACGTTTTTGCCGACCTCGATCTGCCAGCGCCGCAGGTGAGCGTGGAGTCGGTGTTGCAGCGCCAACCGCAGATGATCCTGGCCACGGACCAGGCGCAGCTAGACGCCTGGAAAACCTGGCCGGTGGCGCAGGGGAGGTTGCTGTTGGTCAATGACAAAGGGCTGGAGCGGCCCAGCGGGCAGATGATCGAGGCGACTGCGCGGTTGTGCGAATTGATTGCGCCAGATCGGTAGACCGCGGCGCCTGCAATCGCGAGCAAGCTCGCTCCCACAGGTTTTGTTGTGAACACAAAACCTGTGGTCACTGAAGATCAACTGTGGGAGCGAGCTTGCTCGCGATGAGGCCAGTCCAGACGCTACAGGTTCTGGATCAGAGCGCCGGGGTCCAGGTCACCCCAAACAACCAGGCCCGACCTTCCTCCCGATACCCATGCTGCTCACCGTCATGGCTGTACAGCGCCCGGCTGTAACTTTGGTCCAGCACATTATCCACCTTCATCTCCAGCTTCACTTCCCGGCTCAGCGCCCAGCTGCCGCGCAACCCGAGCAGGGCATAGCCGCCCAAGGCATTGCGGTTGTTTTCATCGTCATAGCTACTGCTCACCGCTTGCCAGGTGGCGCCGAGGCCCAGGCGATCGAATTGCCGATCCAGGTCCAGGTTCAGCGTCCGTCGGGCGCGGCGGGCGAGGGTGTGGCCACTGTCGCGATCGCGCGGGTCGATGATGGCCAGGCCCAGGTTGCCCTGCCAGCCAAACAGTTCCTGCCGGTAGGCCATCTCGAAGCCGTTGATCCGCGCCGAAGCGACGTTCTGCGGACGTGAGTCGCGGCCAAAAATGATCGCGTCTTCCAGGTCGGTGCGGTACAGCGAAGCCTCGACGCTGGCACGATCGCTCAGTTGGCTGCGCCATTGCAGTTCGTAGCTCCTGGCGGTCTCGGATTTCAGGTCGGGGTTGCTGTAGTCCGGGTAATACAGGTCGTTGAAGGTCGGCGCGCGGAAGCTTTCGCTGTAGGTCAGCAACACGTCGTTATCCGGGTTGACCGGCAGGGTGAGCGTGCCGCTCCAACTGTTCTGGCCGCCGAATTGCTGGTTCTGGTCGCGACGCAGGCCCAGTTCAGTGGAAAACGTTTCGGCCCGGAAGCGGTGCTGGATAAACGCTGCGCGATTCCAGCGACTGTCCTCATCGAACGGTGTGCTGCTGTTGACCCGGTCCTGATACCCGTCGCCACCCACGATCAGGCTGTTGCGCTCGTCGAGCGTCACATCGTTCTGCCAGGTCAGCGAATCACGATAGGTATTGAAGGTCTCGCGCACATCGCTGAGCTTGTCGTAGGTGTTCTCGCGGTTCTCGCTGTGGCCCAGTTCGAAGCGGGATTGCCAGGCATCGTTGATTCGCCCGTCCACGTAGGTGCTGAAGCTGCTCACGGCAAATTCGCTATAAGGCTGCTGGGGTAGGGACTCGAAGGTGTTGGGGTCGAAACGGCCGAACGGGTTGTCGTATTCGCTCTTGCCGCGGTTATCCAGCAGGTTCACGCCGATTTCCAGGTCATCGCTGAGCGCATGGCTCAGGCTCAGGCTGAAGGACTGGTTGCGGTTCGCGTCGTCGTCGCGGTCGCTGGCGTAGGACTCGTGGGTTCGATTGCCTCCTGCGGTTTCGTCCAGGCTCGCGCCCAGGTTGAAGCGGGTCTGCCTGTCGCCACCGGACAGGCCAAGGCTGCGCTCCCACGTCCGATGGCTGCCAACACCCAGGTGCAGGCGTGGTTGCAGGCCTTGTTCGGTACCGCGTCGGGTAAAAATCTGAATGACCCCGCCCACGGCATCGGCGCCATAGATGACCGATCGCGAGCCGCGCAAGACTTCCACCCGTTCGATCTGGTTGATGTTCAGGCGTTGCAGGTTACTGTCGCCGGAGGTGGCGTTGCCGATGCGCTGGCCATCCACCAGCACCAGGCTCTGGGCTGACTTGGTGCCGCGAATGTAGATCCCCGGCAGGCTGCCGCGCCCGCCCAGTGGCGCAACCTGCACACCCGGCACGCGGCTGAGCAGGTCGGTGACGCTGGCCGGTTGCAGGCGTTCGATGTCGTCGCGGGTGAAGATCGTGTTGGCGGCGCTGCTGTCATTTCGGGCCTCGACCTGGCGGTTGGCGCTGATCAGGATATCGGGCAGCGTCAGTGCTTGATCGCGTTCGAAGGTGTCGGCCAGCAGGTCGGGGATGGGGAGCAGGGCGAGGGTGAGGGCGAGACGGCGTTTCATGGGTGTTCCAATCATGCTTGATTCACACAAAACCAATGTGGGAGCGAGCTTGCTCGCGATAGCGGTTTGTCAGCCAATGGGTTAATTGACTGATCTTCCGCTATCGCGAGCAAGCTCGCTCCCACAGGGGCTTGTGTGGGCTGAACTTACAGGCCCAGCAGTTGCAACCGCAGCCGAACCGCCGCTTCGATCCCAGTCTCGTCCAGCCCGCATTCGGCCAGCATCTGCGCAGGCTTGGCGTGTTCGACATAGATATCCGGCAGCCCAAGGTGCAGCACCGACTTGAGGATGTTTTCCCGCGCCAGGAATTCGCTGACCGCTGCGCCGGCGCCGCCCATGATGGCGTTCTCTTCGACGGTCACCAGCAGTTGGTGGCTGGCGGCCATCTCGCGGACCATGGCTTCGTCCAGGGGTTTGACGAAACGCATGTCCACCACGGTGGCGTCGAGTGTCTCGGCGACTTTCAAGGCTTCGGCCAGTTGCACGCCAAACACCAGCAGGGCCGTTTGCTTGCCCTGGCGACGGATCACGCCCTTGCCGATCTCGATCGGCTCCAATTCGCTTTCAATCGTGGCGTTCGGGCCGGTGCCGCGCGGGTAGCGCACCGCCGCCGGGCCGGTGAACAGGTGGCCGGTGGTGAGCATCTTGCGCAGTTCGTTTTCATCGCTCGGCGTCATGACCAGCATGCCGGGGATGCAACGCAGGTACGACAAGTCGAAGCTCCCGGCATGGGTCGGGCCATCTTCGCCCACCAGCCCGGCGCGGTCGATGGCGAACAGCACGTCGAGGTTCTGCACGGCTACATCGTGGACGAGCTGGTCATAGCCGCGCTGCAGGAACGTCGAGTAGATCGCCACGACAGGCTTGGCGCCTTCGCAGGCCATGCCGGCGGCGAGGGTCACGGCGTGCTGCTCGGCAATCGCCACGTCGAAATAGCGCTGCGGGTAGCGTTCGCTGAAGGCCACCAGGTCCGAGCCTTCCTTCATTGCCGGCGTGATGCCCACCAGGCGCGGGTCGGCGGCGGCCATGTCGCACAGCCATTGGCCGAACACGCCGGAATACTTCGGTCCGCCAGCCTTTTTCGGTGCGGCCGCCGGAGCGTCCAGGGGTTCGAGCTTGGTGATCGCGTGGTAGCCGATCGGGTCGACTTCCGCCGGGGCGAAGCCTTTGCCTTTCTTGGTGACCACGTGCAGGAACTGCGGGCCCTTGAGGTCGCGCATGTTGCGCAGGGTGGCGATCAGCGTGGGCAGGTCGTGGCCGTCGATGGGGCCGATGTAGTTCCAGCCCAGCTCTTCGAACAGCGTGCCGGGCACCAGCATGCCCTTGGCGTATTCTTCGGTGCGGCGGGCGATTTCCCAGGCGCCGGGCAGGCGCGACAGGACCTTCTTGCTGCCTTCGCGCATGCTCGCGTAGGTGCGGCTGGAAAGGATCTTCGCCAGGTAGTTGGACAAGCCGCCGACGTTGCGCGAGATCGACATGTCGTTGTCGTTGAGGATCACCAGCATGTTGGCGTCGACTTCCGGCGCGTGGTTCAGCGCCTCGAAAGCCATGCCCGCGGTCAGTGCGCCGTCGCCGATCACCGCAATCGCCTTGCGCTCGCTGTTTTGCAGGCGGGCGGCAATTGCCATGCCCAGGGCGGCGCTGATGGAGGTGCTGGAGTGGCCAACGCCGAAGGTGTCGTATTCGCTCTCGGAACGGCGCGGGAAGGCGGCGATGCCGTCCTTCTGGCGCAGCGTGCCCATGCGGTCGCGACGTCCGGTGAGGATTTTATGCGGGTACGCCTGGTGCCCGACGTCCCACACCAGCCGGTCGTCCGGGGTGTCGAAGACGTAATGCAACGCGATGGTCAGCTCGATGACGCCAAGGCCCGCGCCGAAGTGCCCACCGGTCTGGCCGACCGTGTAGAGCAGTTCCAGGCGCAACTCATCGGCCAGGGTTTCCAGCTCGGCTTCACCCAGGCGACGCAGGCCGTCCGGCGTGTTGGCGCGGTCCAGCAGGGGCGTGGTCGGGCGCTTGCGGGGAATCTCTTGGAACGTCGTGGGCATCAGGCGAATCGTTATAGGTATAGAAAGAGGCGGCAGTTTACCTTATGCATCGCAAGCTGCCCACGCGTCGGCCGGAACTTGGCCGATACGCACTTAAATGGGTTGACCGTGTATCAGCTGCGTCGTTCGACGATATAACGCGCCAGATCGCGCAACGGTTCGGCCGCCGCGTCAAAGGGTCGCAGCGCGGCCAGGGCCTGGTCGCGCAGTTCCAGGGCGTAGGCCTTGGCGGCATCGAGGCCGAGCAGGGCCGGGTAGGTTGGCTTGTCCCGCGCGATGTCGGCGCCTTGGCGCTTGCCCAGGGTCTGGGTATCGCTTTCGACGTCGAGGATGTCGTCCTGCACCTGGAACGCCAGGCCGATGGCTCGGGCGTAGGTCTGCAAGGCCTGCAGCTGTGCGGGCGTGGCCCGGCCGCTGGCCAGGGCGCCGAGCTTGACGCTGGCTTCGATCAGCGCGCCGGTCTTGTGCCGGTGCATGTATTCCAGTGCGTCCTGATCGAGCTTCAAGCCCACCGAACCGAGGTCGATGGCTTGGCCTCCGACCATTCCGGCAGGGCCTGCCGCCAATGCCAGGGCGCTGACCATGTCCAGGCGAACCTGCGCCGGGCAATCGCTCAGGGTCGGGTCCAGCAGCGCACTGAAGGCCAGGCTCTGCAGGCCATCACCGGCCAGGATCGCGCAGGCTTCGTCGAATTTTTTGTGAGTCGTTGGCTGGCCGCGACGCAGGTCGTCATCGTCCATGGCCGGCAGGTCGTCATGCACCAGGGAATAGGCGTGAATCAGCTCAACCGCGCAAGCCGCGCCGTTGGCCTGCTCGGCCGCGCCGCCAAGGGCTTCGCACGCGGCATAGGCCAGCAGCGGACGTACCCGCTTGCCGCCGTTCATCACGCTGTAGCGCATGGCTTCGTACAGCCGCGCCAGTTCCGGGCTCGGGGCGCTGAACAAGGTATCCAGTGCAGCATTGACCCGGGCCTGGCTGCTGGCCTGATACGCGCCGATCATTCAGGCTGTTCCGCGTCGAACGGTTCTTCGGTCAACTCGCCGTCGCGCTCGAGCAACAATTGCACCTTCTGCTCGGCCTGGGCCAATGCCGCCTGGCAGTCGCGAGTCAAGCCGATACCTTGCTCGAAAGCCGTCAGCGAGTCTTCCAGCGACAATTCGCCGTTCTCCAGCCGTTCGACCAGTGTTTGCAGGTCGGCCAGAGATTGTTCGAAATCCAGTGCAGCTTTTTTGCGGGCCATGGCGGCTATTCCGGTTGACTGTTAAACCGGCGCGACACTAGCAGACATGGGGTTTTCGGGCAAATCAGGGTGGGGTAACGCGGGCTGTGGTCCAGTGCTTTTGTGGCGAGGGAGCTTGCTCCCGCTCGAGCGCGCAGCGGTCGCAAACTGGATCAACCCGGCGGGTTTGGGGCTGCTGCGCAGCCCAGCGGGAGCAAGCTCCCTCGCCACGGGATTTCGTCAGAAGTGACGTCGGGTTCCGTATTCGGCTCATTTCGTGAGCCGAATAAATTCTCTATTCGGCTCACGCCACGTTCGATACGTGATTTCCCACACAGAATCGCGCGTTTCCCGATTGTGAAAAAACTGTCAAATGGCTACTCTTCGCGCCATCTTCGGCCCCTTGTAACGGGGCCTTCAGACGAAACCCGAATAATGACAAACAGCGCCCCGGGAAGGGTGTCGGGTTGCGTCGTGCATGGCAGGAGGCTTACGTGCGTTTTCTTTCTTTATTGATCGTGTTGCTCGGTGCGCCGCTGGCGTGGGCCGGGCCTTCGGCTGAAATGTCGGAGCCGGTCGGCGGCTGGCGCTACAGCGGCTTGCTCGATCGCACGGAAAACCCCCAGGTCGCCTATCCCACGCCGCCCATAGACCGCGGCATCCAGCGCAATCGCACGATGATCGAAGGCCGGATCAAGGACATGGGCACGGCGCGTCAGCCCCACAGCCTGTCGGTCAACGGCAACCCGCTGAATCTCTACACCGATGAAGAGGGGCGTTTCGCCCGGCCATACGCCTTTGGCGCTGGCTCCAACAGCGTCGAAGTGCGCAGCTCCGAAGGCCAGTCCCTCAAGCGCGTGCAATTCTACGAAGCCAATAACTTGCGCACCCCGGCGCAGATCCGCGTGGTGCTGGGCTGGGACGATCCAAACGCTGAACTCGACCTGCATATCGTCACACCCGACGGCCAACATGCCTTCTTTGGCCAGCCGGCCCTGAGCAACGGCGGCGGCCTCGACCCGGACGGGGTCGACGGTCCCGGTCCCGAAATGTTCACCATGACCGCGCCGATGCACGGCACCTACCTGGTCTACGTGAACTATTGGGGCAACTACGGCGACGGCGGCTACAACTTCGATGAAACGAGCAACCAGAACGAGGTGATTACCTCGCAGATCAACCTGGTGCTCAACGAAAACACCGTCGATGAAAAACGCGAGACCTTTGTCGTGCCCCTGCGCGCCATTGGCGATCTGTTGCTGGTAAAGACTTTCAACTACTAATCCGGTCCACGGATGAACAGGCCCTTGTGAATATGAGCGACAACACTGCTTCCCCGACCACGCCGACACCTGTCGCCAAACCTGGACGCCGCTGGCCGGTGATTCTGCTCGGGCTGTGCCTGGTGGCCGGCGCGGCCGGCGGGTTGGGCTGGTTCATGACCAAGCCCAAGGCGCCGCCCATGGAGCTGGCGTTGGAAAAACTCGGCGTGAGTCGTCCCGACGGCTTGATCGAGGCCCATTCCCTGAGCCAGTTACCCAAGGATCTCCTGGCGGTGCCGTTCCTCAAGGCCACCCTCACCGAGGACTTCGTCTTCTATTACGAAGCCCACGCCGACCGCCTCGGCCTGATCGGCAGCCTGCGCCGGATCATCTACGAGCATGACCTCAAGTTGCAGGACAGCCTGATCGAGCAGCTTTTCGACCAGCCGGCGGACGTGGCGTTGTGGCGCGGGGCGGACGGTCGTCTCAAGGATTTCCTGTTGGTGATGGATCGCGGCGGGTTGGCGAAGGTGCTGGAGCCGCTGGCGAAAGTCGCCCTGGATGACACCCAGTTGAGCAAACTGGGTGACTTGAAGGTGAGCGGCGATGAAGTCGCGCTCTACCAGCTCAGCTATAACGCGAGCAAATCCTTGGTCTTCGCCTCCCATGGCGACAAGTTGGTCGTGCTGTCCAACCCGACCAAACTCTACGACCCAGGCCATGGCCCTACCGACGAACGTGGCATGGTCTCGACCCAAGCCCTTGAGGCGCTATTGGCCGGCGAAAAACTGTTCCCCGAAGCGTTCGGCCTGACGGCCAAGGCGCCAGAGATCAAGCAGCGCATCTCCGTCAACGCCAGCGTGCTCGCCATGGGTTACCAGCGGTTCATCCCGAACTTCGCCGGCTTGCGTTTCGACATGGACGACAAGGGCTGGCACAGCTTCCTGGCCATGGATGAATTGGAAAACCAGCCGGACTTCGACTTCAAGCCGATCTGGCAAGCCATGCCCATGGGCGCCAGCGCCTGCGTGGCCTTGCCCCTGGCCGCCGAGCAACAGAAACCGTTGCTGGTCAAACTCGGCGCCGAGGAAAAAGCCGCCCAGGCCATGGTCGACCACGTGGCGGGCGCGGCAGGCCTGTGCTGGTACGCCGATTCCCGGCTGTACACGCCGCTGCTGGTGGCGAGCCTGAACGAAGACGACGGCAAGCTCGACGCCGACCTGGGCAACCTGTTCGGTTCGATGGTCGGCGCCTATGAAAACAACGTTGCCGAACATGCATTTCCGGTGGTGGAGAAGCAAGAAGGTTCGACGCACCAATGGCAACGCCAGGTCAGCTCCAACTTCGGCCCCTATTCGGCCAAGGAAGCGCAGCAGCCCGAGGCGATCACCGGCAAGGCGTTCATGCGCGTCAGCCTGGCGCGCCACGGTTCGACCTTGCTGTTCTCCCTCGATGACAAGTTGGTCGACAAGGCCCTCGGCACCCTCGACAAACGCTTCCCGCCCATGGCTGACGTGGTGCCCAAGGATCTGCTGATGCCGGTCTACTTCGGCCCGGATTCCATGGCGCAACTGATGCAGCGCGAAACCCTGGACAGCCTGCCCCAGGACATGGAACCGGTGTTCTACAACGCCGCGCAAACCTACCTGATCCCGAAACTGCGCACCCTTGGCGGCTACGGCAAATACGCCCTGACCTTGCCAGCCGGCAGCGAGCCGGACGGCCATTGGCAGTGGCTGCCGCTGGAATGGAAAGCGCTGTGACAGGACTGATCCGCAACCGCGCGTATGGGTTGCTGCTGGCGTTGCTGCTCGGTGGGCCTGCGCTTGCCGTCGAGGCGCCGGCGCTGGACGCGCAGCAGTCCCAGGTATTCCGTGCCTGGTTCGTGCGCATCGCCCAGGAACAACTGACCAAAGGCCCGAGCCCGCGCTGGTATCAGCAGGATTGCGCCGGGCTGGTGCGTTTCGCCGCCAACGAAGCGCTGAAGGTCCACGATGAAAAATGGTTGCGCAGCAATGGCCTGTCCAATCGCTACCTGCCGCCGGAGCTGCCGCTCAGCGATGCACAACGCAGCCTCGCCCAGCAATGGCAGCAGGGCGGCGGCAAGGTCGGGCCCTACGTCAACGCGATCAAGCTGATCCAGTTCAACAGCCGCCTGGTGGGCCGGGATGTCACCCAGGCCCGGCCTGGCGACCTGATGTTCTTCGACCAGGGCGACGACCAGCACCTGATGATCTGGATGGGCCGCTACATCGCCTATCACACCGGCACTACCACCCCAACCGACAACGGCATGCGCTCCGCAAGCCTGCAACAACTCATGAACTGGAAGGACACCCGATGGATACCCGACGCAGCCAACCCCAACTTCATCGGCGTCTATCGACTCAACTTTCTCACCCAATGACCGGTGCCCGCATGCTGCGCTTGTGTTCAAAACTGCCCCTGCTGTTCGCCCTGTTGCTGGCGCCCCTGGTGAATGCCGAAGACACCGTGGAGCCCAGCGGTTATACGCCGGTGTCCGGTGAAAGCTTTTTCCTGCTGGCCGACAGCAGCTTCGCCAGCGACGAGCAAGCCATGGTCCGCCTCGAAGCACCGGGCCGCGACTACCGCCGGTTCCGCATGGAGCCCTACGGCGGCGCTGATATCCGCGTCTATCGGATCGAAAAACCGCTGGAGTTCCTCAAGCGCCAGAAGAACCTGCACCGCGTGGTCAGCGACGGCCAGTTCAAGGGCGAGGGCCTGTCGAACACCTTGGCGTACCTGTGGGACAACTGGTACCGCAAATCCCGTCGGGTGATGCAACGGGCGTTCTCCTACGAGTCCCGCCAGCAGGTCACCGAAGAAGTGCCGGAATTGAAGATCGGCGACGCCCTGGTTGCGCCGACGCCGTACGACGCGCCAGCGCAATTCGCCTTGATCCCCGGTTTGCCAGTGGTCAGCCAGTTCCGCTATCCGCTGTGGCAGGCCAAGCCGATCCAGCCGCCGGCGGGCGTCAACCTGGCCGGTTCGTCCAGCGAGTTCGTCAGCGTCGCGCCGGGCAACGTCTATGTGCCGCTGGGCCAGTTGAAGCCGGGCCTGTACCTGGTGGAAGCACTGATCGGCAAATACCGCGCGACCACCATGGTCTTCGTCTCCAACACCGTGGCCGTGAGCAAGATCGCCGGTGACGAATTGCTGGTCTGGGCCGCACGCAAGCATGAAGGGCGCTCGGTGCCCAAGGTGAACGTGTTGTGGACTGACGGCCTGGGCGTGATGAGCAGCGGGGCCACCGATGAGGACGGCCTGCTGCGCCTCAAGCATGTCAGCCCGGAGCGTTCGTTCGTCATCGGCGAAGACGAGGAGGGCGGCGTATTCGTCTCCGAGAACTTCTATTACGACAGCGAGATCTACGACACCAAGCTCTACGCCTTCACCGACCGGCCGCTGTACCGGCCGGGGGATTGGGTGTCGCTGAAAATCGTCGGTCGCGAGTTCAAGAACGCCCGTGACTCGGTGCAGCCAGCGGCCGCCGACGTCAACGTCAGCGTGCTCGACGCTACCGGCACCGCGCTGCAAACCCTGGCCCTGAAGCTCGATTCCAAGGCCGGCACCCAAGGCCGTTTCCAACTGCCGGAAAACGCCGTGGCCGGTGGCTACGAGCTGCGCTTCAGCTACAAGGACCAGCTCTACAGCAGCGCCTTCCGCGTAGCCGAATACATCAAGCCGCACTTCGAGATCGCGCTGAACCTGGCCAAGCAGGACTACCGCACCGGCGAGCCGGTCAAGGGCAACCTGGTGCTGCTGTACCCGGACGGCAAGCCGGTGGCGAACGCCAAGGTCAGCCTGAGCCTGCGCGCCCAGCAACTGTCGATGGTCGATAACGAACTGCAATACCTGGGGCAATTCCCGGTGGAGCTGACCAGCAGCGAAGTCACCACCGATGCCAAGGGCAACGCCAACCTCGACCTGCCGGCCGCCGACAAGCCGAGCCGCTACACCCTCACCGTGTTCGCCAGTGATGGCGCGGCGTATCGGGTCAAGACCACCAAGGAAATCCTCATCGACCGCGGCGCGGCGAATTTCCGCCTGGGCGCGCCCCGCCGTTTCAGCGCAGCCGGCGAGAAAGTCGCGTTCAGCTACGCCAACGAAGGCGGCAGCGAACAAAGCAAGGCCGTGACACCGGGCAGCTATGGCTGGGTCCGTCTGGAAGACCAGACCACCGGCGAAGGCAAACTGGCCGCCAAGGACAAAGGCTTCAGCCTGACCTTCGACCGCCCCGGCACTTACAACCTCACGCTCAAGGACGACCATGGCCGGGTCATCGGCGCGACCAGCCATGCGGTGACCGGCGAAGGCATCAAGGCCGTGCCGGGCACGGTCGAAATCGTCCTCGACAAAACCGAATACAAGACCGGTGACGAAGCCCTGGCGCTGATCACCTTCCCCGAGCCGGTCAGCGATGCGTTGCTGTCGCTTGAGCGGGACAAGGTCGAGGCCACCGCGATGCTCTCCAAGGGCGCCGACTGGCTGAAAATGGAGAAACTCAGCGACACCCAGTACCGCGCACGCATTGCCGTGAAGGATAATTTCGCGCCGAACCTGACCTTCTCCGTGCTGTACACCAAGGGCGGCCAATACAGCTTCCAGAACGCCGGCATCAAGGTCGTTGCGCCGCAGATCGACGTCGCGATCACCACCGATAAAGCCACCTATCGCCCGGGCGACACGGTGACCGTCGACCTGGGGACCCAGTTCGCCGGCAAGGCGATTCCCGCGCACCTGACCGTCAGCGTTGTCGATGAAATGGTCTACGCGCTGCAACCGGAAGTCGCACCGACCATCGACCAGTTCTTCTACCATCCGCGCCGCAACAACGTGCGCACCAGCGCCAGCCTGTCCTTCATCAGCTACGACGTGGCGCTGCCAGGCAGCCCCGGCGCGCCGGGCAAGGCCAACCGCAGCGAGCGTGGGGTCAAGGTGCTGGAACGGCCGCGTCGCGAAGACGTCGACACCGCCGCCTGGCAACCGGAGCTGGTCACCGATGCCAACGGCAAGGCGCGCTTTACCTTCAAGATGCCGGACTCGTTGACCCGCTGGCGTATCACCGCCAAGGCGATCGCCGACGATGGCCAAGTCGGCCAGAAGAAACAGTTCATTGCCTCGGAGAAACCGCTGTACCTGAAATGGAGCGGCCCGACCCGCTTCCGCGTGGGCGACAAGCCGCAACTGGGCCTGTTCGCTTTCAGCCAGTCCGAGAAGCCGTTGAAAACCGAGTTGCTGATCCGCTACGCCGGCGCCGAGCAGCGTGTGGTGGCGGAGCTGAAAAACGGCATCAACTACGTGGCGTTGCCGGCGCTGGAACTGAGCAGCGGCGACTTGAACGTTCAATTGCAATTGAACGGTGAAACCCAGGACAGCCTGGCCATGCACCTCAATGCCAGCGGCAACGGTTGGCAAGTCACCCAGAGCCAACGCCTCGACGTGGCCAGCGGCGACACGCCACTGAACTTGCCGGCGGACGCCAGCGATATCCGCCTGCGCCTGGATGACAGCCCGCAAGCGCTGTTCCGTTCGGCCCTGGACGACCTGCTCAGCTATCCGTATGGCGGCGTCGAGCAGACCGCCAGCCGCCTGCTGCCGTTGAGCATCGCGTATCCGACCCTGGCGTCGAACCCGCAGATCCGCGACCGTTTGCGGTTGATCATGCAAAACAGCCGCCTGCGCCTGGTGCAGATGGCCGGGCCTTCGGCGAGTTTCACCTGGTGGGGCCAGGACGGCGAGCCGGACGCGTTCCTCACTGCCTACGCCTATTACGCCGACTGGAACGCCAGCAAGGCCCTGGACCTGAACCTGCCGCCGGAACACTGGCAGCGGGTGCTGGAGGTCTATGCCAAGCAGGCCGGCGATACGCCGCTGTTGCAGCGCGCATTGATCCTGTCGTTCGCCAAGCAGATGCAATTGCCGGTGAACACCTTGCTCAGCGGGTTGATGGATGACTTGGCCAAGGCCAGTGAAGACAGCACCGAGACCGTGCTGGACAGCGGCGAGGACAGCCTGGTCATGTACGCGCCGGATTCGGCCCTTGGCCTGGCCAGCGCCCGTGTCCTCACCGCGTCCCTCGCCAGGCAGGCGAAAGTGCCGTTGCCGGCAGCGTTCAGCCGTCAGGCCGACGCCGCGCAACAGCAACTGGAACTCAGCTCCCAGCCGTTCGTCGAGGCTTTGTTGTTGTCGGTGCAAGGCTTCGATCAAGCCCGCGCCAGCGCATTGCTGGAGCGCGTGCTGCCGCAGCAATCCACCCTGGAACGCGCACTGGCCCTGACCTGGCTGCAACGCAGCATCGAGCAGGCTGCGCCGGCCGTGGCCCTGGCGCCGGGCGAAGGCTGGAAAGCCAAGCAAGGCGCGACCGGCGAAACCTACTGGCAATGGCAGGGCGCGCAGCTTCCAACGCAACTGACCCTGACCGGCGCCCAGGAGCGTCCACTGCAAGCAGCATTGAGCTTCCAGAGCCAGCAAGCGCCGGTGGCGCCGATGGCCGTGTCGATCACCCGTCGCCTGTCGCGCCTGGTGCCAGGAGACGAGGCGTTCACCTTCAAGCTCGAAGCCGTGGGCAACAAGCCGTTGTCCAGTGACGCCCTCTATCTGGATGAAGTGATCATCAACAGCAAGGCCGCGACGCCGCTGCGCTACGGCATGCTCGAAGTGCCGCTGCCGCCGGGCGCCGATGTGGAACGCACCACCTGGGGCATCCAATTGATGGGCAAGGCCGACAGCGAGCCGACGTCCCTGGAAAAGGCCCGCTTCGAGCCGGGCCAGATGGCTTACGCCGTGCCGGTGGATGCCCTCAGTGGCGAGCTGCGCCTGCGGCACTTGGTGCGTTTCTCCCAGAAGGGTCAGTTCACCCTGCCGCCGGTGCGCTTCACTCAGGTCTACGCGCCACAGAACCAGGCCCGCGAACAGAAACCGGCGCTCGGTCAGGTGACGGTCGACTGACATGCGCAGGCGTTGGGGCTGGTGGTGGTTGTGCTTGATTCCTGTGCTGGCGACAGCGCAGGAGGAGCCGCTGCGCCTGGCCTTCGACGGTCAACTGTTGCGCGTAAGCCAGACCCAGGTGCTGGACCGCCAGCCGTTGCCCGATTCGTTACAGGCACCGCTGGGCAGCTTGTGGAAACTCTTCGTCTACGCCTGGCTGGTGGACACCGATGCCCGCGAGCCGGCCTATGAATGCCGAGGCGAATCGAAAGAAGAAGTCTATTGCTGCAACGCCGGGCAGAGCATTGGTCGCGACCAGGCACTGGTGAAGTCCTGCGGCTTGTATTTCGAACCGCAACGGCTCGGACTTTCGGCGCCTGGCTGGCGGGATTACTGGCAAGCGCGGCAGGCGCCGAAATGGTTGCAGGACCTGCCGGCCTTGCAGCCGCAAACCCAAGTGCCCGTGGCAGAGCTGCTCAAGGCGCTGGCGACGCTGCCGGCCCAGGATCAGGCTCGTCGGGTGTTGCTCGACGTAGTGCTTGGCGCGGCGGATGGTCGGTTGGTCGGTCAGTTGGGCGGTCGCCTGCGGGTCAAGACCTGGAGCTGGCTGGGCGATCAAGGGCCTTCGTCGCGCCAGGGCGGTTTCGCTGGTTGGCTGGTCGATGGCACGCCCGTCTGGGCCGGTGGACGCGGTACCAGCCAGCAAGTCTTGAAGAAATATGGCGATGGCTTGGCCACGGCACTGCCATCCCGTTGGCCGGCGGAAACCGGGCGTTGCGTGGAAGTGGGGTTGTTTGCCCGCTATCCCTTGCAACGAGTGATGTCCGGTGAACGTCCAGCCACGCCGGGACAACTGCGCGGCGACTACCGCGTCGAGTTCAGCAACGGCAACCAGCTGGATATCCACAGCGACGGCGAACTGTTCCTGCTGCCTGGCAAACTGGTCGCGCGGTTGGACCGGGAGGAATACGTCGCTCGGGTCCTGCAGCGCGAAGCCAAGGCCGAACCCGCCGAAGCGGCCAAGGCATTGGCCGTGGCGATCCGCACCTACCTGTTGCAAAACGCCCAGCGCAACGGCGATTGCCTGAGCATCGACGACAGCAGCCATCGCCAGCGCGTCGCGCCGCGTCCGGCGGCGCCTGAAACCCGAGCGATTGCCGCGTGGACCAGCGACCTGGTCCTGGCCGGCACCGATGTGACGTATCACTCCGATCAACCCGGCCCGGACAAGTTGTCCTGGGCCCAGGCCGTCGAGCAAGCGAACGGCGGCCAGCGCTACGACGCGATCCTGTTGCACGCCTATCCACGTGCCAGTCTCAGCCGTTGGGACAATCCGGTGGCGTCCTGCGAAGCGCTGCCCGCCGCCCAGGAGTGGCTGCTGAAACAGCGGCGAGGCTGGCGCCAGCGCTTGGAAAGCGAAGTCGGCTACAACGAAATCAGCGCCTTCGCGGTCTGCCGCGTCTCTTTCGGCCGGCCTTATGTCGACCGCGAACGCCAGCGCATCTATGTGCGCGGCGTGTTGTCGCTGCAAGACCGCCTCGACCTGACCCATGAATATCTGCACCTGGCCTTTGAGGCTCACCCCAATGGCCAGGACGAAAACTATATCGAAGGGCTCGCCCGTCACCTTTTGCTGGAATAGACCATGACACTCCGTTATCCACAGGTCTTGCTGTTGCTCTGCGCCCTGACCGCGTTGCCCCCGACCATGGCCGCCGACGCCATCAAGCTGGAAACCCCCATTGGCGGCTGGCGCAGCGGTGCGCCGGGCGGCGAGGGCGAAAGCTTCAGCCAGACCGTCAACTACCCGGCCTCGTCGGTCAACACGCCCCCAGGCCAGGCCAACACCGCCCGCATCACCGGCCAGATCAAAGGCACGCCGAAGAGCAATGAGCCGGGCCAACTCATCGTCAACGGCGTGAGCTTGCCATTGAAGCTCGACGAGGAAGGTCGCTTTGATCGGCCGTTCTCGTTCCCCAATGGCAGCAACAGCGTTGAGGTGCGTAGCGCCGATGGCCAGCAGCGCCACCGCACGCAATTCCTCAACACCAGCGGCGGCGCCACCCCGGCCAAGTTGCGGGTGTTGCTGACCTGGGACAGCGACGGCACCGACCTGGACCTGCACCTCGTCACGCCTGATGGCGCGCACATCTGGTACGGCGACCGCGCCGTCGCCAACGGCGCTGCCCTCGATGTCGACGTCACCACCGGCTACGGCCCGGAAATCTTCGCCATGCCCGCGCCGATCAAGGGCCAATACCTGGTGTATGTGAACTACTACGGCGGCGGGTACCGCGGTGATGAGGATGAAGAGGGCGATGGCGAACCAGTGGAGCAAGCGCAACAAGCCCTGACCACGGCAAAAGTCACTGTCATCACCGAAGAAGGCACACCGAGCGAGAAGATGGAGACCTTCGTGGTGCCGATGCGGGCGGTGGGCGAGCTGACGTTGGTCAAGAGCTTTAGCTATCCGTAAAGCCTGCGCGGAACCTGTGGGAGCGGGCTTGCTCGCGAAGACGGCGGCACATTCAATATCAATGCAAGCTGACACACCGATTTCGCGAGCAAGCCCGCTCCCACAGGGGATCTATGGCGAACGCCTGATCTGTGAACGCTCGGAAACCAATGTGGGAGCGAGCTTGCTCGCGATGGCGTCGGTCAATCCAACATCTCTGCAAGCTGGTGTACCGCTATCGCGAGCAAGCTCGCTCCCACAGGGTTCGTCGGTGTTTGTGATTCAGAAAAATCTCACGCGTGAGCTATTGTGAGGCTTGGAAAGTACCTGTAGTGTTTCTCACGCGTGAGTTTTTCACAGTGGGGTCAGTACCATGTCAACCAGCTCTCCATCAGACCCGGATGACGGGGCTGTGACCGATTCAGCGAGCCGCACGGGAGAGCGCGCCAAACCCTCCGCGAAAAAGCCATCGAGCTTCTACATGAAGCAGATGCGCGCGGGCCTGAGTGCCGCCGGGTATGTGAAACACGAGACTTGGGTGCTTCCTGAAAACCGAAGCCTGCTCAAGCAAATGGAGAAACAGCTACGCCAACCGATTCTGGCTGGCCCATTCATGTCGGAGGATTACATGAGCGCAGGTAACAACTGGAACATCGATCGCCTCTACAGCGCCCTTCAGGCTCTGGATGAAGTGGTCGCGAACGACATCACCCTCTCCCTCGTCCAAGGCGCCGAGTCCAGCATCAAGCTGGAAATGAATGACTTCGGTGGCTTGCCGATCTACATCGCCGTGGTCGGCGACCAGATCATCGTCGATACCGTGCTGGTGGATGTCGAGTCGATCAGCGACGTCGCGGCCTTCAACGACGCCGTGTTGCGCAGCCGGGAAATGTTCCCGCTGTCGTCCATCGGCATCGAGTCCATGCCCAACGGGCAGGTCGTCTACAACATGTTCGGCTCCCTGAGCGCAGGTTCCAGCCTGACCAACGTCGTCACCGAGGTCAAAACCCTCGTCGACAACGTCCAGCGCGCCAGCGAAGCCTTCGAACGCTTCTTCATTTAATTCGCCGAATAGGAACCCTCCCATGACCCAGTCCATCTGGAGCAAGTTGTTCACCGCACTGCGTGGCGGTGCCAACGAAGTCGGCGAATCGATCGTCGACCAACAGGCCCTGCGCATCCTCGACCAGGAAATCCGCGACGCCGACACCGCGCTGGCCAATGCCAAGCGCGAGCTGGTCACCATCATGGCCAAGCACAAGCTGGCGACCGATCGCGTCGCGGAATACAACGCCAAGATCAAGGACCTGGAAGCCAAGGCCCTGGCCGCGATCCAGGCCAACCGCGAAGACCTGGCGCTGGAAGTGGCCGAAGCCATTTCGACCCTGACCAACGAACTGGACGCCGAGCAAAAGCACGCGACCGAGTTCGGTGGCTACGCGGACAACATGCGCAAGGACATCACCAAGGCCGAAAGCCGCATCAAGAGCCTGCGCCAGCAAGTGGACATGGCCAAGGCCCGGGAAAGCGTGCAGAAGGCCCAGGTCAGCGCCTCGATCGCCAGCGGCGGCGCCAATGGCAAGCTGGAAACCGCCGTCGGAACCCTCAACCGCCTGCAGGCCAAGCAACAACAACGTGCCGCTGAACTGCAAGCCCAGGACGAGCTGGCCGAGGCTTCGACCGGCTCCGACCTGGAGCGCAAGCTGCGCGATGCCGGCATCACACCGAACGAAGGCAGCGCCAATGCGATCCTGGAACGCCTGAAGAAAAAATCGGCTGAGTAAAATCGAGGCAGGCCGAACACAAAACCTGTGGCGAGGGGATTTATCCCCGCTGGGCTGCGAAGCAGCCCTAAAACCTGACACCTCGGTGTGTCAGTCAGGTAGCGTTCGCTACTTGGGGGCCGCTTCGCGGCCCAGCGGGGATAAATCCCCTCGCCACAAGGGCTGGGCCTGGCCTGCCTGCTCAGCGGATTTATTGTCGCCAAGGTACTTCTATCCAAGCCCCGCAACAGGTTTAATGCTGTCCGGCCACTACGCTCGGGCACTCGGATGCCAGAGCGATTAGCCCGCCAGGAACCAAGCCCCACGGAGTCAGGGACGAAATGTCGATTTTCCTTCTGTTGCGCACCTACGCGTCGTCCTTCTTCCATCGCTTCGGTTGGGCGGGGCTGGCCATTGCGTTGGGTGTGCACTTGTCCATCGCCTGGATCGGCCTGGTGCTGCTGGGCGAGCAGCACCTCATCACCGCCGCCACGTTTATCTACTTCTATCTCACCACCACGCTCACCGTCGGTTATGGCGATCTGTTGCCGCAGACATCTGCCGGGCGAATTTTCGTGGCGACCTGGATCATGCTCGGGGGCATTGCCCTGTTGACGACGGTCATCGGCAAAACCACCAGCAGCGTCATCGATGTATGGAGAAAAGGCATGAAGGGCAAAGGCGATTTCACCGGTAAGAGCGGTCACACGGTTCTGATCGGTTGGGAAGGTGCTTCCAGCGAGCGGGTCATTGAACTGCTGCTGCAGGACGAAACGTCCAATGACAACCTGATCGTCATCTGCGATTGCGATCTCGAAGAAAACCCCATGCCCGGCAAGGCCACGTACATCAAGGGCGATAGCCTGTCTTCCGTCGCGTTGTTGCAACGTGCCGGCGTGCCGGGCGCCGAACGCGTGTTGGTGCGCACCCATTCCGACGACCTGACCCTGGCCACCGTGCTGGCGGTCAATCGTCTGGGACCGGTCGGGCATGTCGTCGCTCATTTCAATGACAGCGAGATTGCCGCCCTCGCCAGCGCCTACGCGCCGAGCCTGGAATGCACCTCGAGCATGGCGATCGAAATGCTGGTGCGTGCTTCCCAGGACCCGGGCTCGTCAGTGGTCATCAATGAATTGCTCTGTGTCGGCGAAGGCGCCACCCAGTACCTGATGAAACTGCCCGAGGCGTTCGAAGCGAGCTTCGGCGACCTCTACACCCGCATGAAAGAGCAGCACAACGCTACGCTGATCGGTTACCGCGCAAAAGGCGCCCGACATCCATCGATCAACCCGCCTGGCGTCACCCGCGTCATGGGCGGCGAACTTTTCTACATCGCTTCCACGCGTCTCAAGGACATTTCCCATGGGGTGGTTTAAACAGTTGATGGGGCTCGAGGCCCCGAACGCGAACACGACAGCCAGCACACCTGTCGTTGGGCCGCTGGGCCTGGCCTCTGGCAAGCAAGTCATGTTCGATGCCACGCTCAAGTTGTTGCTCGACGGCAACAGCGCCGTGGTGATCCCGGCCAACCAACAGATCTGGAGCCTGGGCATCGTCGACCTCGGGCAGTCGAACTGGCTGTCGCGCGCCTACATGAACGACGAGGACTACTGGTTGCAGGTGCACACCAGCGGTGACGTCGCCGGGCAGGTCGAGTCGGTGATCCTGTTCAACTACCTCAGCTACGTCACGATCAACAGTGAGGCCGAGTTGCGTCGCCTCGCCGGCCCCGAAAGCCTGATCGGCCTGCCGACCTACACCCACGACGGCGTCGAATACACCCGCGAATGGGGCACCGAGGCGGGACAGACGGAGCTGGTGGTGTTGAGCGAGCGCGTGAGCAATCCGGACGAGTCCTACGCCGTCGAGCACCGTTCGATGCTGTACGCCCGCGACACGGGCCTGACGGATCGCCGGGAGTTCCTGCTGTTCTCCGTCGAAGAGGACGCCGAAGGCACTGTCAGCCTGAGCACTTCGCTGGGTATTTCGCTGTACACCACTGACCTGAACACTTTTTGAATAAGGAAGAAGTCCATGCTTGAAGCGCTCTCCATTTCCCTGAACAAAGCCGCCGTGCTCGGCTTTGTCATGTACATCCTCGGCGCCGCCGTGCTGTTTGCGCTGTTCCAGTTCATCTACACCCGCGTCACACCGCACAAGGAATTCGAACTGATCCGTTCGGGCAACGTGGCCGCGGCCATCGCCCTGGGCGGTGCCGTCATCGGTTTCGCCATTCCGGCCAGCAACGTGATTGCCTACTCGATCAACATGCTGGACTTCGTCGTCTGGGCGGTGATCGCCGCGGTCGTCCAGTTGCTGGCGTTCCTGGTGACCAGCCTGGTACTCAAGGGCGCTTCCGCGCGCATCAAGAACGGTGAAATCGCCGCCGGTATCTACATTGCCGCCGTGGCCATCAGCGTCGGCATGTTGAACGCCGCGTGCATGACGCCTTCCACGAACTGATCGCGCCACGGAGATCCCGATGAAACGAAGCAAGTACGTCCAGCTTTCGCTGGCTGCATCGGTCGCCCTGGCGATATCCGGCTGCGGGCCAACGGAAAAAACCTACAAGTTGCAGAAGAAGTACAACTTCCAGTCCGTCCAGCAATGTGTCGATGAAAAGCTGCCGGTGGACATCTGCGCCGACGCCTACATGACCGCCATGGCCGAGCACCGTCGCATCGCGCCGACCTACGATAGCCAGGCTGATTGCGATGCCGACTTTGTCCCCGATTGGTGCCAGCAGGACTCGGCCGGCAAGTTCATCCCCAAGCTCGGTGGTTTCGAGCTGAGTGCCGATGGCGAAGTCACGCAGTCCCAGGTCGACGCCGCCCGGGCCCAATTGCCGGCGTCGGAAGCGAACGTCGGTGGTTCAGGCTTCGGCAACCTGCTGACCGGCCTGCTGATCGGTAACATGTTGAGCAGCAACCGCAACAGCTATTACTCCGAACCGGTCTACCGCTACCGCGATGACCGTGGCGACTTCGGGTCTTCGACGCTCAGCCAGCGGGTGTCGAGAGGTTCGACCTTCAACAAGTCCAACCAGGCGCGGTACGGCAGCTACACCGACTCCATCAAGAGCAGCAAGGCGATGTCCGTCTCGTCCTCCACGTCCCGTGGTGGTTTCGGCAGCAGTTCCAGCGCCCGCAGCGGTTGGGGCGGTTCCAGCAGCTCCGGCGGTTGAGGAACCAGCGCCATGAAGAAGATCCAGTGCGCAGAACGTCCTGACTGGAAACAGACCGCCGAGCAGCTCGGCTTTCTGTTCCACACCATCGACGACGAACCCTATTGGGACGAAAGCGCGTACTACCAGTTCACCCTCAAGCAGATCGAGGATGACCTGGAAGACCCGACCACCGAGCTCCATGAAATGTGCATGGACCTCGTGGCCCGGGTGGTCCGGAGCGAAGAATTGCTGGAGCGCCTGAGCATTCCCGCACCGTTCTTCGACCTGGTGCGCACCTCATGGCTTGAAGGCCACCCGCACCTGTATGGGCGCATGGATTTCTCCTACAACGGCACGGGCCCGGCCAAGCTGCTGGAGCTCAACTACGACACGCCGACCAGCCTCTACGAGGCGGCGGCGTTCCAGTGGGGCTGGCTGGAACAGTGCATCGAGCGCGGCATGCTGCCGGCTCATGCCGACCAGTTCAACAGCATCGACACCAAGCTGCACCAGGCCTTTGCCCAGTTGCAGCTCACCGAGCCGTTCTATTTCGCCTCGATGAAAGGCTCGGTGGAAGACAAGGGCACCACAGACTACTTGCGCCTGATCGCGGAAAAAGTCGGCATCGAATCGCGGCACATCGACATCGAAGACATCGGCCTCAACAGCGACGGGCGTTTCGTCGATCTGGAAGAGCGCTGGATTCCGCACCTGTTCAAGCTGCACGCCTGGGAGTTCATCTTCCACGAACCGTTTGGTGCTGCGATTGCCCAATGCGACACGCAGTTTTTCGAACCGGCCTGGAAGTCGATCATCTCCAACAAAGGCATCCTGCCGCTGCTGTGGGAATTCAACAAAGGCCACCCGAACCTGCTCGCGGCTCACCTCGACACCGACACCAGCAAAGCGGTGCCCAAGGGTTGGGTGCGCAAGCCGTTCTTTTCCCGGGAAGGCGCCAACATCGAGTTGCAGACCGCTGACGGCTTGATCGTCAAGGAAGACGGGCCCTACACCGACGCGCCGTTCATCCTCCAGGAATTCGCGCCACTGCCACGCTTCGGCGACAGCTACACGCTGATCGGTTCCTGGGTCATCGGCGACCAGGCGGCCGGCATTGGCGTGCGGGAAGACAACAGCCTGATCACCAAGGATTCGAGCCGGTTCCTGCCGCATCTGATCCTCGATTGATCCCCTGACACCGAACCCCTTGTGGGAGCGAGCTTGCTCGCGATAGCGGTGGACCAGTCGATATCCATGTGACTAACCGGCCGCCATCGCGAGCAAGCTCGCTCCCACAGGGTATCTTTTCCCGGGCATAGCCACCGCCTGTCGCCTTTGCGGAATTGCACCTGTCGCCTTCCTGTCGATTTCAAAGAGTCCATGAAAAAAACGGAAATCGACGCGCCATTCGTGCAGGAGGCCTCCATGCATATCCACCACCTGAACTGCGGTTGTATGTGCCCGGTGGGCGGGAAGCTGTTCGACGGCTACAGCCGGGGGCTGACGGCGTGCCTGGTGTGTCATTGCCTGCTGATTGAAACCGACAGCAACGGCCTGGTCCTGGTGGACACCGGTTTTGGCCAGCGGGACGTGCAGACGCCCGAGCGATTGAGTCGATTTTTCCGGGCCTTCAACAACATCAAGTTCGAACATCGCCTGACGGCCCTGGATCAGGTGCGGCGCCTGGGTTTCGATGCCAACGACGTGCGGCATATCCTGCTGACGCATCTGGATTTCGATCACGCCGGCGGGCTGCAGGATTTTCCCCAGGCGCGGGTGCATGTCATGCGCGACGAAATGGCGGCGGCCCGCTCGGCTGACAGCTGGATCAGTCGGCGCCGGTTCCAGGCGCGCCAGTGGCAGGGCGTCGATAATTGGGAGTTCTATGCCCCGGACGGCGACACCTGGTTCGGTTTCGATTCGGTGCGTGCGTTGATCGGCGCCGAAGAAGAGGACATTTTCCTGGTGCCGCTGCAGGGCCATACCGCCGGCCATGCCGGGATCGCCCTGCGCACGCCTGACGGCTGGATGCTGCATGCCGGCGACGCGTATTTTTTTCACGATGAAGTCCATCAAGCCGAGCGCCGTTGCCCGCCGGGCCTGAAGTTCTATCAATACATGATGGACACCTGCCGCTCGGCACGGATGCGCAATCAGGATCGCCTGCGGGAACTGGCGCGGGTTCAGGACGGGCACGTCGAGATTTTTTGCAGCCACGATGCCAGGGAGTGGGAGAAGGCAATACTTCAGTCACGCACGGTCCGGGTGGACTCCACGGCAATGCCCTCGGCCGCCGGTAGACAATCCTCCTGACGCGGCCCTCGATATATCCGCTTTCCCTTTGCCCACGTCTCGTGGGCTTTTTTTGCCAGCGATGCCGTTCGTCACCGTATCAGGATGTTTCTCTCAACTAAGGCGTGGGGGCCAATCTAAAAATCGTGTACCCAACAACACTGCTGAAAGGAGAAGGCCATGCCTGCTTCTCACGATCTCTACCAGGATTTGAATTGCAGCAAAGAGGCGGTTCAACAGCGGCGCCAGCAAGACCCGGAACTTGATCGCTTGCTCGATGAATACACGGATGTGGATAACCAAGTGTTGGCGGCCGAATCGATTTCGGCGGGCAACGTCGAGGATGACGACCTCCGCAAGCTCAAGGAGCAGCGCCTGTCGATCAAGGACAAGATCGCGCGCCAACTGACAAACAATCCATAAGCGAAGCCCAAGACATGCGAACCCGACTGCCTTGTTACGTATCAAGGTTGTTGCTGGTTGGCGGGATGCTGTTGCTCGGCGGTTGCGACATGGTGTTGTTCAATCCCAAGGGACAGGTCGGCGTTGACCAACGCAACTTGATCATTCTCTCGACGCTGTTGATGTTGCTGGTGGTGATACCGGTGATTGTCATGGCGTTGATCTTTTCCGTGAAATACCGCGCCTCCAACACAAAGGCGAAATACACGCCGGAGTGGGCGCACTCGCGCAAGATCGAAACCGTGGTCTGGGGTGTGCCGCTGGTGATCATCATCATTCTGGGGGTGGTCACTTGGAAGTCCACCCATGCGCTCGATCCTTATCGACCGCTGGATTCCGACGTCAAGCCGTTGGTGGTACAGGTGGTCGCCACCGATTGGAAGTGGCTGTTCATCTACCCGGAACTGGGCATCGCCTCGGTCAACGAACTGGCCATGCCGTTGGACACGCCGGTGAACTTTCGCGTGACGTCCGACGGCGCCATGACCTCGTTCTTCATTCCTGCGTTGGGCGGGCAGATCTATGCCATGGCCGGCATGCAGACCCAACTGCACCTGATCGCCAACGAGGCGGGGGAATACCGAGGCATCGCCGCCAACTACAACGGCCCGGGTTTCTCCGACATGCACTTCCGGACCCTGGCCACCGATGCGGCGGGCTTCGACAAGTGGGTCGCCGGCGTACGGGCGGGGCAGGGGCGTTTGGACAAGGACAGTTATGCGCGACTCGCCCGGCCTACGGTCAAGCACCCGGTTGAACACTACGCCTCGATCCAGCCGGATTTGTTCCAGAGCATCATCGATAAGTACGAAGGCATGAACCGCTCCCGTGAAGTCGAGCATCGCATGGGGCACATGCAAGGCAGCATCGAATCACCCGTCGGGGCCCGGCAGCAAGGGCAGTAACACGATCTGGAGTAGAACAGCATGTTTGGAAAACTGACGCTTGAGGCGATCCCGACGGATGAGCCCATCATCATGTGGACCCTCGCCGTAGTGGCGCTGATCGCCTTGGCTGGCATCGCCGCCATCACCTACTACCGCAAGTGGGCCTACCTGTGGAACGAGTGGTTTACCTCGGTGGACCACAAGCGCATCGGCGTGATGTACATCGTCGTCGGCCTGGTAATGCTGCTGCGCGGCTTCTCCGACGCGATCATGATGCGCACGCAACAGGCGATGGCGTCCGACGGTTCGCCCGGCTACCTGCCGCCGGAGCACTACGACCAGATCTTCACCGCCCACGGCGTGATCATGATTTTCTTCATGGCGATGCCGCTGGTGGTGGGCTTGATGAACATCGTCGTGCCCTTGCAGATCGGCGCCCGGGACGTGGCGTTCCCGTTCCTCAACGCGTTGAGTTTCTGGTTGTTCGTCGCCGGGGCGATGTTGGTGAACGTCTCCCTGGCGGTCGGCGAATTCGCCCGCACGGGTTGGGTGGCTTATCCACCGCTGTCAGGGCTTTCCTACAGTCCCGGGGTCGGGGTGGACTATTACATCTGGTCCTTGCAGATATCCGGGGTCGGGACGTTGCTCACCGGGGTGAATTTCTTCGTCACGATCCTGAAAATGCGTACACCGGGCATGACCCTTTTCCGCATGCCGGTGTTCACCTGGACGGTGCTGTGCACGGCGGTGCTGATCCTCGCGTCGTTCCCGATCCTCACCGCCACGTTGTTCATGCTCAGCCTCGACCGCTACCTGGACATGCACTTCTTCACCAACGAGCTGGGCGGCAACCCGATGATGTACGTCAACCTCATCTGGGCGTGGGGCCACCCGGAGGTGTACATCCTGATCCTGCCGGCGTTCGGCATCTTTTCCGAGGTGGCGTCGACCTTCAGCCGCAAGCGCCTGTTCGGCTATCACTCGCTGGTGTGGGCGACGATCGTCATCACCATCCTGTCGTTCATCGTCTGGGTGCACCACTTCTTCACCATGGGCTCGGGGGCGAACGTCAACGCATTCTTCGGCATCATGACCATGATCATCGCCGTGCCCACCGGGGTGAAAATCTTCACCTGGCTGTTCACCATGTACCGCGGGCGGGTGCGCTTTGAAACGCCGATGCTGTGGACGGTGGGTTTTATCGTCACGTTCAGCATCGGCGGCATGACCGGCGTGCTGCTGGCGGTGCCCGGGGCGGATTTCCTGCTGCACAACAGCCTGTTCCTGATCGCCCACTTCCACAACGTGATCATTGGCGGTGCGGTGTTCGGCTATATGTGCGGCCTGACCTACTGGTTCCCCAAGGCGTTCGGCTTCAAGCTCCACGACCGCTTGGGCCGGGCGGCGTTCTGGTGCTGGATCATCGGTTTCTACTTCGCCTTCATGCCGTCTTACTTCCTTGGCTTCATGGGCATGACCCGGCGCCTGAACCACTTCAACGTGCCCGAATGGGAGCCATGGCTGCTGGCGGAGTTGCTGGGCGTGGGCATCATCCTTTGCGGGGTCAGTTGCCAGATCCTGCAGTTCTACTTCAGCATCCGCCAGCGCCACCAGAACCGCGACTTGACGGGGGATCCGTGGGACGGGCGCACGCTGGAGTGGTCAACCGCCTCGCCGCCGCCGTTCTACAATTTCGCCCAGCAACCGGTGGTGGAGGGTATCGATGCCTATTGGGGCATGAAGGAGCGCGGCCAGAAAACCGCCGTCGAGGCCGATTTCCAGAACATCCACATGCCGCGCAACACTGCCATGGGGCTGGTCATCAGTCTGTTCAGCCTGATCATGTGCTTTGCCCTGGTCTGGCATATCTGGTGGCTGGCCATCGTCGGGCTCGTCGCCACCATCGGTGGCGTGATCTGGCGCAGCGCCGATGACGACATCGACTACTACGTGCCTGCCGAAGAGGTGGCGCGCATCGAAAATCAACGCATCAAGATGTTGGCGGAGGCTTGATCATGTCCAATCTCGTCCAGCCAAACGCCACCGCGCCGGAATCCGAACACGGCCATTCGGACGACAGCTCCATGACCCTGTTCGGGTTCTGGATCTACCTGATGACCGACTGCATTTTGTTCGCAACGCTGTTCGCGACCTATGCGGTGCTCGGGCAGAGCGTGGCCGGCGGGCCTGGTGCCGCCGATATTTTCGAATTGCCCTACGTTCTCACGGAAACCTTCATCCTGCTGTTCAGCAGCATTACCTACGGTTTCGCCATGCTCGCGCTGAGCGCCGGGCAGAAGCAGAAGGTGCTGGCATGGCTCGGCCTGACCTTCGTCCTCGGCCTGGCGTTTATCGGCATGGAGATCCATGAGTTCCAGAAGCTCATCGGCGAAGGCTACGGCCCCGACCGCAGCGCCTTTCTCACCGGGTTCTTCACGCTGGTGGGGACACACGGCCTGCACGTCACCGCCGGCCTGATCTGGATGGCGGTGGTGATGTTCCAGGTCCAACGCAACGGCCTGACCACGGTGAACGCCACCCGCATGGGCTGCCTGAGCCTGTTCTGGCACTTCCTCGACGTGGTGTGGATCTGCGTGTTTACCGTGGTCTATCTGTTTGGAGTGATGTAAATGAGCAACCTTCATGGCAGCGTCGACGCCAGGCACGGCAGCGTGAAATCCTACCTCACCGGTTTTGTGCTGTCGGTCATCCTCACCGTCATCCCGTTCGCCCTGGTGATGTATCCCACGCTGCCCAAACCTGTGACGGCCGGCGTCGTGGCGATCTTCGCGGTGATCCAGGTTGTCGTGCACCTGATCTACTTCCTGCACCTCAACTTCTCGCCGCATCAACGCTGGAACGTGACGGCGCTGGTGTTCTCCACCGTGGTGATTGCGCTGCTGGTGGGGCTGTCGCTGTGGATCATGTACAGCGTGCATCACAATATGCTGGCGCATTGAACCGAGGGCAAGGTACCTGTTGGGTGGGTGCAAATGCCCCTGTGGCGAGGGGATTTATCCCCGCTGGAGCGCGAAGCGGTCCCAAGAGCAAGTAACTCGGTCAACCTGACGCACAGCATGCGCGGATTATGGGGCCGCTTCGCAGCCCAACGGGGATAAATCCCCTCGCCACAGGGGTAAGCGGTGTCTCAGGACAGGGTTATCTCAAGTCCACCAATACCGAACCAGGTGGAAGAAGATCGGCGCGGCGAAGCACACCGAGTCCAGGCGGTCGAGCATGCCGCCGTGGCCCTCGATCATGTGGCCCCAATCCTTGACCCCACGGTCGCGCTTGATCGCCGACATGACGATGCCGCCAGCAAACCCGAGCAGGTTGATCAACAGCGCGATGAGGAACGACTGCCACGGATTGAACGGCGTGATCCACCACAGCGCACCGCCGATCAGCGAGGCCAGGAAAATACCACCGGCAAAACCTTCCACGGTTTTCGAAGGTGACAGGTTGGGCGCGATCTTGCGTTTGCCGAACAGCTTGCCGCAGACGTACTGCAACACATCCGAGAGCTGCACCACGATCACCAGGTAGGCGATCAGCAACAAGTTGCGTCCTTCAAAACCGGCGATGTCCAGGGTCAGCAGCGCCGGCACAAAGGAAATGCAGAACACCGCGATCATCAAGCCCCATTGCACTTTCGAAGCGCGTTCCAGGAAGTGCGTGCTGTCGCCGCCCAGAGACGCGAGGATCGGCAGCAGCAGGAACACGTACACCGGAATGAAGATCGAGAACAGCCCGTACCAGTCGTAGTAGATCAATAGGTATTGCAGCGGCAGCGCCAGGTAGAACGCCGCCACCAGGGCCGGGTAGTCACTGCGCCGGGTTGGGGTGAGGGTGAGGAATTCCCGCAGCGCGTAGAACGACACCGCGTAGAACAACAGGATCACTGCCGCGTTGCCGAGCCAGAACGCGATGCCGATCACCAGCACCATGATCCACCAGGCGTTGATCCGCGCGTTGAGGTTCTCGATGACCGAGTTCGGCGCGCCTTTGGTCCGTAGCTTGAGGATGAAACCGACCAACGAGGCCAGCACCAGAATCGCGCCGATCCCGCCAAACAACATCAGGGTATATCGATCCATGTCAAACGTGCTCCGGGGCCAGTGCCAGCAGCGCGGCGCGGCTGCGTTCTAGAAATTGCTCTTTGCTTTCGCCTTCTTCGATGCACAGCGGTGCGCCGAAACTGGTCGTGCACAGCAGCGGCAACGGCAACACGCGGCCCTTGGGCATAACGCGGTTGAGGTTGGCGATCCACACCGGGATCACCTCCACTTCGGGGTGGCTTTTCATCAAGTGGTAGATCCCGCTCTTGAACGGCAGCAGGCCTTCATCCGGGTTGCGCGTGCCTTCGGGGAAGATGATCAGCGAGTCGCCGTTTTCCAGCGCGTCGAGCATTGGCTGCAAGGGGCTGTAGGAAGGATCCTTGCGCTCGCGGTCCACCAATACGCCGTTGAACACCCGGTTGATGATGTAGCGGCGCATCGGGCTGGTTTGCCAGTAATCAGCCCCGGCGACCGGGCGGGTGAGCTTGCGCAGCGCCGGCGGCAGCGAGGCCCAGAGCAACACGAAATCACCGTGGCTGCTGTGGTTGGCGAAATAGATCCGCTGCACGGGCTTGGGCGCGCAGCCGAGCCACAGGCTGCGAGCGCCGGTGACCATCCGCGCGGCGGACGTGATGAGGTTGGCGACCACGGGTTCGAACATGAGGATTCCTTGTCCTGAGAAACATAAGTATCACTGTGGCGAGCACTCTTTTGTGGCGAGGGGATGAATCCCCTCGCCACAACAACTACAACGATCTAGATACCTGACGCTAGCCAGGGACTGGCCAGGATGAAGCCCAGCACCAGGACAACTTGTATCGCCAGCAACCGCGACTGCCGCCGCAGCAGCAATAACGCGCCGTGCCGCCTTTCGGTCCACAGGCGCCCGGCGCGTTCGGCGGGTTGCAGGCCCAACGCGGTCAGGGCTTGATCCAGTTCATAGGTGCGTTCGGCCAGGGAGTGGGTGCTGTCCGCCATGCGCTGGAACAGATCCGCGTCAAATGCCACGCGCAGCGCCCAGTATTTTTCCAGCACCCCGATAACCACAAGCGCAGCACTCAACAGCAGCAACCACGGATCGATCACGCCCACCAGCCATTGCCCCAACCCCAGCAGCGCCGCCAGCAACGTCAGCCCCGTGGACAGTTGATCCAACGAATGACCGCGGCGCAACAGGCTCGCCACGGTGTGGAGCTCCATATCACTGATCATGAGCATTCCCCTGCGTTGTGGATAACTGTTCCAGTGCCCGACGGTGCTCGGCGTGCAAGACGATGCGCGGTCGAGCGCGCTGGATCTGCACGATTGCGGCATCGACACTCGCCGCCCGGCCGCTGTGAAGCAACCACGCCGCCACGGCCGTGGCGCTGCGCGAATAACCCAAGGCACAGCAGACCAGCACCGGCCCGTGCTGGCGCAGTTGCTCGATTTTCTGTGCGGCCTCCAGGCATTGCTCGGCGGTCGGTGCGGTCAGGTCGAGTACTGGCACGGAGCGGTAGGCGATGGCCGTGCTATCCATGGACAACTCGGCGCACAGGTCGAGCACCCCGCTGAACGGACTGCCCTTCAGCGCAGCCGACGTAGGAATCCGCCCGAGCCAGACGTCATCCATGATCTGATCCGGTTGCGGGTGTTTGCGCGTCCACAGGCGGGAATTGATCCATGCAGCCGCCAGATAAGGAGCCAGAATCCAGCGCACCGCCGGGCTCAGCCGACCGTCTTCGCGCTTCTGGAACCCACTCGCGCCGAACAGCAGATAATTCAGCGCCACCATCAGCACCGCCACTGCTGGCCAGATCAGCCAGAGCCATGTGCCACCGAAGGCAAACGCCGGGATGAACATCGCCGCCGCGCCCAAGCCATAACGCAAGGCCAAGCGCCGGCGGGCAGGATCTGTCGTCAGGCGCGCACTGAACAGCGGACTCGGTCGGTCCAGCGGCCACAACCAGACACACAACCACCCGGCCAGCGCGCCAGTCGGCACGTCGACAAAATGATGTTGATACGTGGTCAGCACCGACACGCCAATCAACGCGAACCAGCCGTGCATCAACCAACGCCAGACGCCTTGCAGGTGGCGCTCATAACAAACCCAGAGCACCACCAGCAGCGCGATGTGCAGCGACGGTGCCTGGTTGAACGGCTTGTCGAAGCCCGCCAGCACCTCGAATAACCAGCCAAACACACCGTCCATTTCCGGCCGGGGGAAGGTGAACGTCAGCGGCCAGAGCAGGAAGCAACTGACCGCGATCACCTGGGCCGTGAGCAGGCGCAAGGCGTGGCGCTTGAGTTCGTCGCGGCTGTTGGGCAGCAACAGGGACAAGCCGTACAGCAGGTCGATCGACCAGTACGGCACGATGGTCCAGGCCATGAACGGCATATGGCTTTCCCAGCCGAACACCAGGCTGCCGACGTCGTCACGCTGGGCCGTGGCCCAGGTGGCGAAGCCGTACGTGGTGAAAAACAGCGGCGCCAGCAACAGCAGCCACAGCACCGCCGGTTTCAACAGCGCGGGTTCGCGGACTGGAGCGATGACGGCGCTCATTACTGGACCCGCTGCGCCAGCGAAACGCTGAAAATGCCCCACTCATCGACTCGCAGGGTGATCTTGCGGAAGCCTGCTGCCTCGACCAATTGGTCCATTTCCGCCTGGGTGCGTCGACGCATTACCCACGCCTGGCCGGCGCGGTGGCTGGTCAGGGCGCGGGCGATCAGTTCCAGTTGCGGGTGCCATGGCTGGCCGGTGTAGACCAGGAAACCGCCGGGCTCCACCGCTTCGGCCAGGCCGGCGAGGGAGCCGCCGACCATCTGGTTGTCGGCGAACAATTCATACAGGCCGGAGACCACGGCGAGGGTCGGCTTCGGTTCGAGCGCTGCCAGGTCCTGGCGATCGAAGGCATCGCCCTTGACGAATCGAGCGATCTCGCCCAAACCTTTTTCCACGATCAGCGCACTGCCGTCGCGCACGTTGATGTCGCTGTAGTCGCGCAGCAGGATCGACTCCGGCAACGGACTCACGCCTTGCAGCGCTTCGAGAATGTACCGGCCATGGCCGGCGGCGATGTCGACGATGCGCACCTCGCGGTCCTGGGCGCGCAACTCGGCCATCGCCAGGCGCAGCAGTTCTTCAACGTGCACCTTGCGCTGGCGAATGCCACGCCAGCCGATGGAGTTCAGATAGTTCTGGTCGATCATCTTGCCCAGCGCCGAGGTACCGGTGGGGCGATTGCGATAGACGTAGTCCAGGGTGCTGCCGGAGTCGAACCCGGTGTCGAAGCCCAGCTTCACACCCGCAGACAACTTGCTGCCAAAGCGCATGCTGGCGCGGGTCATGCGCCAGTAAAGGTCACGCAGCGAGTTGTGCGGCAGCGGCGTCGCCAGGGTTTCGGCTTCGGCGCAGGTCACGCCGAGGCGATCGGCGTCCAGCAGGGAAGGGCGCTCCAGCGGACGGGCAAAGTTTTGCAGGATGAAACGGCGGGCGCTGGCGATGGCGGGCGCACGGTTTTTCTCACCGAGGGTGTCGTGGAAGAAGCCCGGCAGGATGTGTTTTTCCTTGTGCAGGCTGCCCAGCCGCTCGAAGAATTGCTCCTGGGGTTTGCGATGCACCACGAAGTCGGAACCGGAAATCAACAGCTGCGTCGGCACCTGGATCGCCTGGGCATCGGCTACAACCCGGTCGGCGGCTTCGTACAGGCCCAGTAGCACATTCACCGAGATGGCCTTGGTGATCAGCGGATCGCTGTCGTAGGACGCGACTCGTTCCGGGTCGTGGCTGAGGAACTTGGCCTTGACGTAGCTGTTGACGAAGAAGTTGCCACGGAACTTGCGCATCAGCGCCAGGCCCGGACGGGCGAACGGCACGTAGAGCTTGACCTTGAAGGCCGGCGACGCCAGCACCAGCGAGCGAATGCGCGGCGCGTAATCGTGGACCCAGGTGGACGCGATCACCGCGCCGACGCTTTGCGCGACCACGGCAATGTTCTGTTCGTCGATCTGGTGCGTCGCGCCGATGTGATCGCAGAAGGTCTGCACGTCCCGGGCGCTGGTGGCAAAGCTCGGGCTGTCGCCGCGTTCGCCAGGCGACTGGCCATGGCCGCGTGCGTCCCAGGCGAAAAATTCGAACCCGGGCAAGTCCAGCTCATCCACCAGGTGGGCGATGCGCCCCGAGTGCTCATGGCCGCGGTGAAATAACAACACAGCCTGGCGGGGTTCACCCGCCGAGGCCTCGACAGCCGGCCAGTGCCGGTAGAACAACTCCACGCCATCGTGGGTGGTGAACGTCAGTTCCTGGGCTTCGCGCATTGCAACTTCCTTATGCTGAGGGAGCGTTTTCCGTCACTTGGCTCAGGCCATGACGGACCCGATTGACCAAGGTATAAACCAGCAGGGCGGCAACCACCGCCATCACACCATCAACCCACAGCGCCCCGAGCCAACCCAGGGCAATACCGGTCGCCAGCACGCCAAACACAAAGGCGCGGTCACTCTTGCCCATCGGCCCGTCATAGCGCCGCGAAGCCCCGACCATCGCCCCCAGCACGCCAGCGTATTCGCTGAACAACGCCAACAGCGTGACCAACAACACGAGCAACAGGCTGGTATCGGGAAACAGGGCAAAAGGCAGGATCAAGGCAGCGTCGGCGATGATATCGCATAGCTCATTGAGGTAGGCGCCCAGATTCGATTGCTGGCCAAACTCCCGCGCCAACATGCCATCCACCGCATTCAACGCCATGCGCAGGAACATCCACACCGGCACCAGGACGAAAACCCACGGATGACTGGCGAACCACGCAATCACCGCCCCCACCAGCACGGAAACGACGCCCGCGAGCAAGGTCACCTGGTTGGCGGTGACGCCATTGTTGTAAAGGCGTTGTACGGTGGGGCGAAGCAGATTCTGGAAAGCGGGCTTGAGTTGATAGATGGAAGGCATATGGACTGGGATCTCGGCCGGATTCGGGGCAGGGCTTGTGCAGATGCGAGATTACGATAGGTTGGGGCGTTGCTGGTGGGTATTTGCTGGGAATGCGCGCGGGTAGGCATCTGCGTCGGTATTCGCGCTGGAAAAACGACTGCATAAGGACTGTTCACATGCTGCGAGTGGATTGGCTCGTCAACCACATGGATAAATGCAACCTGATGGCCGAATGGCTGTATCGGGAATTCACCTACGAATTCGCCCACCAATCACTCGGCCACTGGCAGCATGAATTCTCGACCGGGCAGCGCGATGGCCGCTGGAAATGCCTGATCGCCCTGGAGCACGACCAATTGCTGGGCGGCGCCTCGCTGGCAAACGACGACCTGCCCGAACGCCCCGACCTCGGCCCCTGGCTCGCCTGCGTATTCGTCCACCCGGACGCCCGCCGCCGAGGCCTCGCCGCGCAATTGATCGAAGGCATCTGCAACCATGCCAAACAGGCTGGCTTCGCGACGTTGTACCTGCACACCCACAGTGAACGGGATTACTACGCCAAGCTTGGCTGGGAAGTGCTGGAGCGCTTCGAGGCGTGGGGCAAGGAACAGTGGCTGATGTCGCGGCGTTTATAACGTCGGCAGGAGCCCTATCCCCCAGCCCGCAACGGCCCACCGACCGGGACGTACTCGACCGGCGCTTCCCCGGGCAGGTTCTTTATGGGGTCTTCGGCGTAACCGTATCCTTCCTCCTTCAGATTGATCGAATGCACGCTGTGCTCACGGGCAGTGCTGTCGGTGAGCTTGGTAAACAGACGGTGATCGGCGGGCAGGGTGAAGCGATCGCCGGGGTGGAGTTGGGCGAAGGTGAGGGTTGGGTGGTTCATGGCGGCGGGCTCCGTCTCGGGTTGGTCTCTCCGAAATTGAGGGGGAGCGCTGGGATTGGGTTCCGTTTTTTTGGTTATCGGCGTCATGGCCGGCTCGAAGCGCGGCTCTGGGCCTTTAGGTGATCCCTTGTGGGAGCGAGCTTGCTCGCGATGGCGGTGTGTCAGTCGAGAGTGACCCGAATGACCTGACGCCATCTCCATAAATCCGCAGCCAGGACAGCTTGCCGACACCGCCTTGCGCCTTTGCCTACAACTACGCCAGAATCCGCCGGCTTGTGCGCCTGGGCCCACGCCGGTAGCTTGAATCCCGTCACTGCTCATCAGTGATCGGGTTTAGCAGCTCGTGGTGAAACAGGTTGTGCAAGGCGTCATCCAGTCAGAAGTTCTTCATTCTGTACTTGATGGTGGCTGTGCGCAGGGCGTCCCCGGACGCGCCGGTTTCTTGTTTCCCCGGTCTGCTAACCTGCGTACAGCTGCCTCCCCTCGTTTAGCAGCGAGTGGGTGAAGGCTCCAAAAACAGGAAGCAAGATAATGGCAAAAGTTACTCCCAATCCTCCGGACGCAGGCGACCACGTCTCTCGCGCCCAGTCCGCTCGCAACAAGAAAATCGACGACGCTGCTACGCGGGCGTTGGATTACTACCTGAAGCCCCAGCCTAAGGGAGAACCGTCTGACAAGACTGACTCCATTTTTCGGATTGATCCCGACGTTAATTCTGAGTGTTTGCTTGCGAATCTGAGTGAGAACTTGGCTTCGGCTAATGCAATGATCAGCGATTTGGCGTTTGATCTGGATGGATCAAGGCGACATGTTGCGCTGGGGATTTTGCAGGTGATTGAGGTGAGTGAATTGTTGGCGAATCGGGCGTTGGATATTGTTGAGGTGAGGTAAGGCAGGGACGTACCTACCCTTCGAATGAAAAAAGGTCTTGCTTGGCAAGGCCTTTTTTTCGTCCGTCTCATGCCCATTAAGGAGTGTAAAGTGGCGCTGGCTGGCAGTAACGATAAAAGCAGCCGATATCAGCTTTAGAAGCTAAGTTGTAGGAGCGCCCATCTGCTCATAAAAAGGATGCGTGGGAAATACCACCAAAAAAAATAGTATTTTATAATTACTAAGAGCAATAGTCCGAACCCTAATGACGCAATCCATACGCAATTGGGTATGGTTATGTTGGGGTTTTGTAGTCCCTCTGGATCATTCTCTAGATGGTTTATTGCTGCTTGAGCTTTTAATAAGCAATAAAAATTTAAGATGGCAGTTATTAGCGGGAATAAATATTGTGCGCCGGCGCCATAGGGTGCCAGGAAGGGATAAATCGTTAAGATACACGAAAATACCAGTCCACTTGCGAGTAATCGTGGGCTCCATCTATATGGTTTTTCGTGCCTTTTTAGCTGCTGATCAATTTTTCTGAATAAGGAGTGCATGAAAAATATTCCCAAGAAAGTGCGAGTCAGAGGGAAAATTATTGTGTTGGTCGCGGCTTGGTATGTTTTCCAATTCTTGTATACCCAATAAAAAAAATAGAGCTCGAACGTGAGCCAGTACATTACGGTTAATTTGTTTGTAGAGACTATGAAGAAGCTTGGTTTTGTTTTGGTAAGCGTTGGCTGGCAGGTGTCTGGTTTTTCTTTTATGTATATGGTCATATGGGGCGCTTTGATTAATCGATTATTGGTGCCGAGTGTCGGGAGGTCGTTGGTGGGCACATCGTCGATATCGATGCAACCTAGCTACGCTCCTCCTACGATCGTGGCGGGCTAGCAATTCCTCTAGGAGGCTTTCGCCCATTTATTTAAAGCCTGTCTTTTAAACTTTTCTCAGAGTTGGTTTTTGCATCGCTGAGGGTTCGATATTGATAGCACGGCCACGCATCCAGATACTCGGTATCATCTGTATATTTTTGAATGGAGAAATGCCTTGCTTGGCAAAGTCTTTTGGATCGAATTATTTCAGCTATCGTTGTAGGAGCCTTCAATTGTTTTTCGATAAGCAATAAAAACCGTTTCGACCTTTAGGCATCGGTTCAAATCGACCTGATGCGACATGTTCTTCGAATTCCAAATTTAGAACTTCCTTGCTCTGATATTTGGGGTGCTTTTCGGGGAGTTCGCTAGCGTAGATAAACAAGCGCCATGCATCAAAGCCATCTATTCTTCCGTCGGGACCATAATCAAAATCAACGAGTACATGTGGTAGTTTCACGGCGCATCCCACGCCATGAAGTTCGTAGGTTACGTTTCCCTTAACCACCCCGCAGCGCTTTATTTTTCCGCTGCCCCATAATCTTAAAATACACCGAGTGCCAAATTTCTCCTCAAGCAGAAAAGTGGCTTCGTCGACGCTCGAAAGGAAGTCACGAGCTAACTCTCCTAAGCTTTCTTTGTTATTCATTTTCTACGCTGCTCCAGTGGATCGAAGCAAATATTTTTGGTGAGTCAAAATTTTGAAATGTCTGACTTTATAAGCTAAGTCTATTGCTTTTATAGACAGCGATATTCATAGTTTTAAGAGTTGTAAAAAATTTACGTTGATTCTGTCTGCTTTAATCTTTACAGGTTTTCCCACCAGTTCGGGGTAATCATAATGAATGTCCTCGTCTGAAAAATCTGTGAAAGACCTAAATATCTCTCCATCTAATACTCCATGTAAGTAATAGCCATAACCGTTTCCGATTTTTTCAGGAAAGGCATTGGGCTCGGCGGATTTTTCAATTTGGAGGGGTTCTGAATAGTCTATCGTTATTTCAATAAGGTGTGTCTCGCCTATGGCTACTGTATATGGGCGGTAGTTTGCGAAGCACTCAATGGTGATGCCGTGAATAAGGAGTGTAACGCACTCTTCTGCTAGCGTGTCGATGGCAATGATTTTAACTTCTGCTGTGTTATTCATGAGGTCTTATTGTCCTATCTTTTGCGTTGCCATTAATGGTTTTCCAGAAGTCTTTATCGGTTTTTATGTGTGCTGTCGTAATTTCTCCTTTGTTATTGGTCCCGACAAATGCAAATTTAGGCTTCATTTTTTTGTTGTTTCCTAAAAACATCACAAAGCCCGTTCTAAGCTCGTGTTCATAGGAGTACTTAACCTTAATTCCCTCATTTATTATCTGTCGAACAATCGACAAGTAATCCCCAGCGTTTTTAGCACCGAATTCGTCTCCGTGCTTCTTGAAGTGCGTGTCTAACTTCTCTTTCGAACCGAAGTCTCTAGGATTCTTGGTCCCTCCGGGAGTGGGTGGCTCTCCCTCATCCACCCCAACCTTAGCCGCCGGATCCTGCTCGCCAACCGCCGGCCTCTTACACCCGTCACCCCCAGGGCAGTCGTCCAACCCCAACGGATCCACCCACCCCGTCGGGTTCAGGGTGTACCGGTACCCATTGAGCCCACCCTTGAGCTTGCTCGGATCCAGCGTCAGATACCGCCCCGTCTCCGGATTGTAGTACCGGTGCCGGTTGTAATGCAGGCCGCTTTCCCGGTCGTGGTATTGGCCCTGGAAGCGCAGCGGTTGTTCCAGGCGCTTGCCGTTGCCGTGTCGGAGTTCGGTGAGTTTGCCGTAGCCGTTGTAGCGCGCGGCCCAGACGATTTCGCCTTGGTGGCTGGTCAGTTCCTGGGGCGTGCCGAGGTGGTCGTTGTGGTAGTGGAACGGCGTGGCGTTTTGTGGGCCTTCGCCTTCGAGCAGGGCCAATGGGCGGAAGGTGCCGGGTTCGTAGACGTAGCTTTGGTAGTGGCGGTCGCTGCTTTCGGCGATGACTTGATCGCCTTGCCAGATAAATTCCGTGGTCTGGCCGGCCACGGTCTTTTCGATGCGTCGGCCGAAGGCATCGTAGCGGTAGGACGTTTCGTTGCCGTCCGGGCTGGCGACGCCGATGAGGCGGTGTTGGCTGTCGTAGCGGTAGTGCGTGACGAGGCACTGGGTTTTGCCGCGGCGTTCGCGGATGAGGTTGCCGTAGGCGTCGTAGTCGTAGTGACGGTCGCCCTCCATGAGCAAGCGGTTTGCCTTGAGGGTGGTCGGGCCGGGGCGGTCTTGCAGCAGCAGGTTGCCGGCCGGGTCGTGGGCGAAGCGTTCGGGGCCTTGGCTGTGGGCATAGTCGATGCGGAGCAGGCGATCTTGCGGGTCGTATTGGTAGCTGCGGCGGTTTCGATTGTCAGAAAGCGCGGCGAGGTTGCCGTTGGCGCTGTAGTAATAGTCACGCCAGAACAATTGGTGCTGCTGGGTCTGCCACACGGTTTGGGCTTTGAGGCGACCCTGTTCGTCGTAGCGGTAGTCGCTGAGCAGCAAGCCCTGCTGGCGTTGGGTTTCGCGGCCGCCCTTGAAACGGTGTTCGGTCAGGCAGGTGCCGTTGAGGTCGATGGCGATCAGCGCACCGCCGCGGGCGTGGCGGTAGTCGAGGGTGCTGCGGTCGGGCAGGCGACAGTGAATCAGGCGACCGACGCTGTCGTAGCGATAGCGCAGGGTCGCCCAGCCCTGGTGTTCGGCGACTAAACGGTCCTGGTGGTCATATTCATAAGCCAGCGGCCAATGGCCGTCGTCGACGCTGACCAAGCGTCCAAGGGCGTCGTAGCGGTAATCGACCGCCTCGCCATCTGGCAAGGTTTTTCGCAGCAGGCGGCCGGCGCTGTCGCGTTGGTAGGCGGTGATCCGCTGGCTGCCATCGGCGCCAAACTCGGTCTTTTCCAGCAGGTGGCCGTTGAGGTCGTAGGCATAACCGGTGCGCTGGCCATCGAAGCCGGTTTCCTGTCGGATCAGTCCGTTGGGCGTGTAGTCCAGCTGATAGTGTTCGCCGGATTCGTTCTCGATGTCGGTCAGCAACAGCCGCGCCGAGTCGTAGCGATATTTGAGTTCGCTTCCGTCGGGGTTGAGCCGACGGCTGATCAGGTGCAAATCGTCGGCGTATTCGTAGCGGGTGGTGCGGCCCAGTTCGTCCCGTTCGGCGATGACCTTGCCGTAGGCGTTGTAGCGCCAAGTGCGGGTGGCGCCACCGGGCAAGGTGGTTTGCAGCAAACGGCCCACGGCGTCCCATTGGTAATGGGTGATGGCGCCGTGTTCGTCCTGGCGGGTCAGCAAACGCCCTTGGGCGTCGTAGGAAAAACACCGCTGGCTGCCATCAGGCAGGGTTTCTTCCGTCAACTGGCCCAGGCGGTTGCGCACAAAATAATGGGCGCTGGCGTCCGGGTAGCTGATGGTTTTCAGTTGCCCTTGGCCGTCGTAGTGATACCAGGTGCTTTGGCCGTCCGGGTCGATGGCCTCGATGACATCGCCCTGGTCGTTGCGGCGGTAGGTCCACACGGCTTTGCCGCGCTGCCGGGTGTGCAGGAAACCGTTTCGGTATTCGTAGGACGTGGGCTCGTCTTCAGGCGGAATCAGCGCCACCAGCCGTCCGACTTCGTCGTAGCGGTATTCGGTCACCGCGCCGAGCGGGTCTTGCTCGGCGATCAGCCGGCCCTGTTCGTCATAGGCCTTGAGGTGCTCGCCGCCGGCGGGATCGACCTGGCGCACCAGTCGCGCGCGATCGTCGTGGACGTAGACTTCCTGGCTGCCATCGAGGTTATGAACGGTGACGCTGCCGTCCTCGCCCCAGGTGTAGCGGCTGTCCATCTGCGCGAACGACGCCCAGTGCCGCACGCAGCGCGCCGCTGGACCGGAGCCCTGCCACTCCCAGTAAAAACTCGCGCCGCCGGCCAGTTGCCGCTGGAGGATGACGTGCTGGTCGTCGTAGTCGTAGCGCTCGCTTTCGCCAGCCGCATTGGTCGCTTCGATGAGTCGGAAACGGCCGTCGTAGCGGTAGGAAACCAGCGTTTGTTCAGTGCGCCAACTTTCGTCGCGGGTCGGCGCCGGGTGAAAACTCTGGTAGTCGATGGCGACCAGGTGGCGGTGTTCGTAGCGTAAACGCAGGCAGCGTCCGGCGCCGTTGTCCAGCCGGCTGATGTCACCGTAGATGTTGCGCTGGATCGTCAGGCGGTTGTCGTACCGATCGCTCAGGGCGATCAGACAACCGTCGCGAAAGTGTAGGAAAGGGGCGTCTTCGCCGGGCTGGGCGATGATCAGTTCGTCCGGCTCATTGCTCAGGTAGATCGCCGCGCGGGCCAGGCTGTTGTGGATGGCCGGGCGTTGCAGGCTGGGGCGGGGGAAGGTGGTGCGGCGGTTTTCCTGGTCGAGCCAGATGACCTGCTCGCCTTCGATCAGCAGGCGATGGGCCAAGGCATGGCTCCAACCGCGGCCGAGGCCAATGTCCAGTTCGGCAGCGCTGGTGCGATAGAGGCGGGTGAAGATAAACGGCAGGCGTCCGTCGAGGATGCCGTCGTCCAAGGTCAGCAGTTCCTCGCCGGTGACCATCGACACCGGGCAGCCGTTGGTGCGGGTCTGGGCGGCGCTGTCGGCGGGGTCGCCGTTGGGGTTTGTCGATTGAGTGGAGGCGTCGTCGTGGTGTTCTTGTTTGCTCAGCCGTGTAGCGGCCTGGGATTTTTCCCGCACGACCGGAGCCGGGTTGCTGACCGACAGCGGTGCGGAATCCCCAGTGGTGACGTGCAACGGTGTGACGGGAGCGGGGCCTACGGATGGGCCTCGGCCGGCAATCACGACCGGCTTGAGCACATCGGCGTGGGCGTTAAGGCTGTCGCCACCGAGTTGCCCCAGGCGTTGGCTCGAGGCCTGCAGCCACGTCCGGACACGCTCCGAACGGACATGACGCAGCACCTTGCCGCTCATGCGCAGGCCGACGCCCAGTCCACCGGTAACCGCCGCCAACAGGAAGTTGATCAGCACCGAGGCGCGCAACTCACCCATGACCTCGGCGCTGTATTGCGGCGGCGTCATCCGCAGCCAACTGGTAAAGGCAGCCGTGTAGACGAAGAGCAAGGGCTCATCGCTGAGGATCATCAGGCCTTTGGCAATCGCTTCGGATGACGCTTCCAGCAGTTGCTCAAGCTCGGCCTCGGTAAGGTATTCCAACAGCTTTTCGCTGTTGGCTTGCAGGTCCGCCAGCAGCTCGAAAAGCTGTTTGACGCTGTCCCACAGTCCGTACACGGCTCTTTCAAAGCCGCGAAGCTCGGCTTGCTGGAGCACATTGAAGCGCTTCGCGAAGCCGCTGTCGGAGAACTCTTTCCACAGCGGTTGAAACTCGTCCCACTCGGCACTCAGCCAGCCTTCGAGCTCGCCAATCACCTTCTGGTAGGACGCGTACAGCGCCTCGACATGAGCAGTCGTCACATCAGGAAAAAAGGTGATGCGGTAGCGCTTTCCTCGGTCGCATTCGCTGACTTCCAGGATGCCGCTCGGCCCGATCTCTTGACGGATCGGCTCGCCGAAAATTTCCTTCCCCGGCTCGCCCCCAATGATCGGTTCCAGCATCACGGGTGTGCTGCCAATCGGCACGAAGCGCGAGGACTGGAACATGTGCACGAGCGTCAGCGGGCCTTGGGCGGGGCAGGCCGCCACTACGGCGCTGACCTGCTTGCCGCCATTTTTCGCAGGTGCGAGCGACACCTCGTTGCCCACCTTGAACATCTGCTCGATGTCCAACGCCCGACCCGTCCAGAAACGCTCCGCCCAACTGTCGTAGTCGTTCAGGCAGTGGCGAAAGTCCTGCAACACCGCCTCGACATCCGGCTGGTCCGAGTCCATGAGCGCCATCACCAACGAACCAATGACGTTGCCCTGGGCAAGGATTTTGTCGTTGATGGACATGTAGGCCTCTCGCAACGCTGAAGTGGGCGCGAGACTTTGCCGGGGATGGCCGGAGAAATAAGTCAGGGAAGGAGGCAGTGTTTGTAGGGCAAATCTTTAATTGGTCCCGAATAGGCAAGAACCCCACCAACTCCCTTGTGGGAGCGAGCTTGCTCGCGAAAGCGGCGGGTCAGCCAACATCTCTGCAGCAGACACATCCCAATCGCGAGCAAGCTCGCTCCCACAGATTTTTGTATTACCCACTTACTTGCTGGGCCTCATCCAGCCATTAAAAAAACCACCCCTTTGGCACCGATAACATCGTTTCTCGGCGGCGTGGCTTTTCCCTATATTGGCCCTCAGATTCCGGCGGATGGCTCAACGTCCACCCCCTCAGTGCGAGTAGTCACAATGAACAAAAAACCTGACAGCGCAGGGCTTATCAACGCAGGAGCGGGCACCCGGGCGGTGTGGGGCGGGGAGCAAGTCAGGCATCCTTACAACGCCACCCAGACCCCCATCGTCGTCAGCGCCGCGTACGGTTATGACGACATCGACGTCTGGTACGACGTCGCGTTGGGCAAGGCGCCGGGCTTTATCTACAGCCGCATGAGCAACCCGACCGTCGAGACCGTCGAAGCGAAGATCCGCGAACTGGAAATGGCCGAATCCGCCGTGGCCTTCAGCAGCGGCATGGCGGCGATCAGCAGCGTGCTCTACACCTTCCTCGCCAATGGCGATCGCGTGGTGTCGACCAAGGACAGCTACGGCGGCACCAACAAAATCTTCGAAGAATTCCTGCCGCGCACCGGCGTCGCGGTGACCTTGTGCGAGACCTTCGACCACGAGGAAATCGAGCGGGAAATCGCCAAGGGCTGCCAGGTCCTGTACCTGGAAACGCCAACCAACCCGACCCTGAAAATCCTCGACATCCCGCGCCTGGTTGCGGCGGCGAAACGCGTCGGCGCCCTGGTGGTAGCGGACAACACCTTCGCCACGCCGTTGAACCAGAACCCGCTGGCACTGGGTGTCGACGTGGTGATCCACAGCGCGACCAAATTCCTCAGCGGCCACGGCGATGTACTCGGCGGCCTGGTGTGCGGCAACGAAACCTTGATGGCGAAGGTGCGTCATTACCGTGAAATCAACGGCGCCACGCTCGACCCGTTCTCGGCCTACATGATCATCCGTGGCATGAAAACCCTGGCCCTGCGCATGCGCCAGCAACAGGCGAGCGCCCGTGCCCTGGCGGAGTTCCTGTGCACGGAACCGCTGGTGGAATCAGTCAACTATCCCGGCTTGCCGAGCCATCCGAACCACGCCGTGGCCTGCGCGCAAATGTCCGGGTTCGGCGCCATCGTCAGCTTTGTGCTCAAGGGCGGGATGGACACGGTCAAGGTGCTGTTGCCGCGTCTGCGATTTGCTCATTGCGCGGGCAATCTCGGTGCAGTCGAAACCATCTACGGCCCGGCCCGCACCACCAGTCACGTCGAGAACACCTTGGAAGAACGCCTGGCCCTGGGGATTTCCGAAGGGTTGGTGCGCGTGTCGGTCGGCATCGAAGATACCGACGACTTGTTGGACGACCTGAAACAGGCCTTCGCCTTCGCCAGGAAAACCCTCAACCCGCAACTCAATGAAGTGCTCACCGAGACCGCAAGCTGAAGTCAGCAAGTTGATAACCCCGCGACAAGGCTGTCAGCGGGGCGTTCATGAATAGGAATAATAATAAAAGCTCAGCGGCGCTTGTCTGACTCGCGTAGACGTCGATGCGCGCCCTGACATTTCATGAGAAACAACCATGTCCCTAACAGAACAACAAAGCAGTACGCGGGCCGGCTTCAAGCAGGAAATGCAGACGCGCCATATCGTCATGCTCGCCTTGGGTGGCGTGATCGGCACCGGGCTGTTCCTGACTTCCGGCTACACCGTCAACCAGGCCGGGCCGATGGGCGCGGTCATTGCGTACGTCATCGGCGCGCTCATGGTCTACATGGTGATGATGTGCCTCGGTGAGCTGGCGGTGCAGATGCCGGAAACCGGCTCGTTCAGCACCTATGCAACACGCTTCCTCGGCCCCGGCACCGGCTACACCGTGGCGTGGCTGTACTGGCTGACATGGACGGTGGCGATCGGTTCCGAGTTCACTGCCGCCGGCATCCTCATGACCCGATGGTTTCCCGACACGCCGGTGTGGATCTGGAGCGCGCTGTTCGCCGGCGTGGTGTTCCTCACCAACGTGGTCTCGGTGCGTTTGTTCGCCGAAACCGAGTTCTGGCTGTCGTTGATCAAAGTGCTGACCGTGGTGGTGTTCCTGCTGATCGGCGGTGGCGCGATTCTCGGTTTGCTGAACATCGACCAGGCCCACAGCATCGGGTTAAGCAACTTCACTCGCGAAGGACTTTTTCCTACGGGCTTCATGCCGATTGCGATGACGCTGCTGGCAGTTTCCTTCGCCTTCTCCGGCACTGAACTGATCGGCATCGCTGCCGGGGAAACCAAGGACCCGCAACGCAACGTACCCCGCGCCATCCGCACCACGGTGCTGCGCCTGGCAGTGTTTTTTGTCGGGACCATTTTTGTCCTCGCGACGCTGTTGCCCCGCGAACAGGCCGGCCTGGTGGAGAGTCCGTTCGTCACGGTGTTCACCTACATCGGCATTCCATACTCCGCCGACATCATGAACTTCGTGATCATCACCGCCCTATTGTCGGCGGCGAACTCCGGGCTGTATGCCGCCTCGCGCATGCTCTGGACCCTCAGCGACCAAGGCCACCTGCCCAAGCAGTTCTCGGCCCTGACCCGCATGGGAACGCCGCTCAACGCGATCATCGTCAGCATGGCCGGCGGCGCCGCGTCGTTGCTCAGCAGCGTGTTTGCCGCCGACACCATCTACCTGGCGCTGGTGTCGATCTCCGGCCTGGCCGTGGTGGTGGTGTGGATGAGCATCGCCGCGAGCCAGATCGGTTTTCGCCGTCACTATGTGGCGAACGGCGGCGACATTCGCGACCTCAAGTTCCGCGTTCGTGGTTATCCGTGGGTGCCGCTGGGGGCGCTGGTGTGCTGCAGCCTGGCGTGCGTCGGCATCGCCTTCGACCCCGAACAACGGGTGGCGCTGTACTTCGGCTTGCCGTTCATCGCCTGGTGTTACTTCGTGTATTACATTACCCGCAAAAGCCGCGAGCGACGCTTGTCGGTCGCCCTCGTGGCACAACCGTCCGACGCGTTCTAACCGCATCGACGGGGCGGGCAAGCGTGCCCGGTGCGTGGGGGTTAACGAGGTAAGACCATGAAGCAAAAAACGTTGCCCCCGTTGAACTGGCTGCGGGCGTTCGAAGTGTCCGCCCGCTGCCTGAACTTCACCCACGCCGCCGATGAATTGTTCCTGACCCAGGGCGCGGTCAGCCAGCAGATCCGCCAACTGGAAAGTCATCTCGGCGTGGCGCTGTTCAAGCGCTTGCCCCGTGGCCTGGGTCTGACCGAAGAAGGCCAGGCCTACCTGCCGGTGGTGCAAGACGCGATCACGCGACTGGCGGTGGGCACCAACGAAATCTTCGGCCAGCACAAGCGCCGGCCGATCAAAGTGCGCGGCAGCCTAGCGTTTTTCGTGCACTGGCTGGCACCGAAACTGGTGGATTTCCGTCAGGCACATCCCCACGTCGATATCCGCTACATCAGCAACATCTGGGTCAAGGAGCTGGACGGCGAAGACGACATGGAGATTCGCTGGGGCCACGGCCAATGGCCCGGCCTGGTGTCGCAACGGCTGACCTGGGACACCTTGTTCCCGGTTTGCTCGCCGGCCTTGATGGCGTCGCTGAAGGTGCCGGCAGACGTGGCCAAGCATCCGCTGCTGCACGTGCTGGGTTATGAAGAAGGCTGGGGTTACTGGCTGAAAATGGTCGGTGCCGACTCGGTGGATTCCTCGACGGGCCTGCAATTCGACACGCTGGTCTGCACCTTGCGCATGGCCGAGCTGGGGCAGGGCATCGCCCTGGCGCGGTCGTCGATGGTCGGTGAATTGCTGGACAACGGACGCCTCGTCGAACCCTTCGCCCAGCGCATCGAAGCCAGCGAATCGTTCTACCTGGTGCGCAGTTCCGGGGCCGAACAACACCCGGACGCGGCGCGGTTTTCCACCTGGCTGGTGGAGCAGGCGCATCGTTACAAATGAGCTGTTTTATCTGAGTTTGCGGAGTTGGCCATGCGCTACGTGAGTACCCGAAATTCCGCCGTGCAGGTCGATTTCGAAAAAGTCGTGCTGTCGGCCATCGCTGAGGATGGCGGACTGTTTGTCCCCATGGAATTGCCGCAGTTCGAACCCCAGGACATCGCCAATTGGTCGACCTTGTCCTACGACGAACTGGCCTATCGAGTGATGCGCCCGTTCGTGGGCGAAGCGATCCCCGAGGCTGACTTCAAGCGTTTGCTCAAGGAGGCCGGCAGCCAGTTCAGCCACCGCTCCCTGGCGCCGTTGCATCAGGTGGATCGCAACGAATGGGTCCTGGAGTTGTTCCACGGGCCGACCCGTTCCTCGAAAGATTTTGCCGCGCAGTTGCAGGTGCGGCTTGTGCAGTACTTCCTGCGTAGACGCGGGCGTCGCGCCGTGGTGATCGGCGTGACCAACGGCGACACTGGCCTGGCCGCCATCGAGGCCTTCAAGCACTGCGACGAGACCGACGTGGTGGTGATTTATCCCGAGGCCGGCGTACCGCAAGACCAGCTTCACGACCTGCAAGCAACGGCGCATCCGCGGATTCATCAAGTCGCCGTGGAGGGCAGTTTCGACGAATGCCAGACCCTCGTCACCCAACTGTTCCGAGAGCACGAGGCGATCAGTTTCAACTCCAGCAACTGGGTCAGCGTCATGGCGCAGTTGGTGTTTTATTTTCACGCGGTGTTGCAGCTGGGCGGCGGTCAGCGGCCCATCGGCTTCAGCGTGCCGGCGGCGAGTTTTGCCGAGGTTTACGCAGGCTACATCGCCCAGAAGATGGGCTTGCCGATCACGCAGATGATCGTCGCCACCAACCAGAATGACGCGCTGCATCAGTTCTTTTTGAAGAACCATTACTCGCGGTTGCGCGCCAGCAAGACCCTGTCGCCGGCCATGGATCTGTCGATCTTTTCCAACCTGGAACGGTTTCTCTGGGAGCTCTACGGGCACGATGATCAAGCCGTCAGCGCACTGATGCACACCTTCGAAATCGACGGTGAAATGAGCATTGGCAACGAGTTCTGGCTAAAGGCGCGGATGATCATCGACTCCTACGCAGTGAGTGATGAGCAGACGCTGAACGAGATCACGTCGCTGTACCGCGACACCGGTTATGTCATCGACCCACACACCGCCACCGGCGTGCTCGCGGCGCGTTTGTACCGCAGAAGCCTGGTGGCACCGATGGTGACCCTGGGCGAGATATCACCGATTAAATCGGCGGTGTTGCTCGGTGAGTTGGGGATCCCCGTGGCGGCGCAACAACGTCCGGCTTCCGAGCATGGCCCAGCGCAGATCCATCGCATCCCGCCCGACGACCTCGCTGCCCTCCATCAACTGCTCGGCTCGCTATAACCGGAGGCCCCATGAAGCGAATCCTCGATCCCCTCGACGAACGCATCATCGCCGAACTGCGCCTCAACGCCCGCGCTGCCCACGCCGAGCTGGCGACCAAGGTCAACCTCTCGCGCAACGCCGTCCGCCAACGCATCGAACGCCTCGAACGCGACGGCGTGATCCAGGGCTACACCGTTCGCACGGGGGAGGGCGCGCAAGCGTCGTCGAACATCAACGCCGTGATCTTCGTCTACCGCTACGACCGCATGCGCGGCGCCGAAGTGTTGAAGGCATTGCAGGCTATGCCGGAAGTGCTGCAGTGCGACGTGATGAGTGGTGAGTTTGACTTGATGCTGAGAGTCGGCGCGGCGAACCCGGAGCGGGTGCACAAGGTGTGGAAAGAGATCTCGGCGCTGCCCGGGGTAGAGAACACCGTGACGTCGTTTGTGTTGTCTTCGGTGGTCTGAACCTTCACCCAACCCGTGGCGAGGGAGCTTGCTCCCGCTGGGCTGCAAAGCAGCCCCAACCAAGTTGACTCAATCAACCTGACCCACCGCGTTGAATGATTTGGGGCCGCTGCGCAGCCCAGCGGGAGCAAGAGCCGGCGGGTGCATTCTCTGCCACTAATAGACCAAACACTGAAGAAAACTGTGGGAGCGGGCTTGCTCGCGAAGCGGTACACCAGCCACCATCAATGTCGCCTGACCTGGCCCTATCGCGAGCAGACTCACTCCCACAGAGGCCTGTGTTCGGCCAGGCCCCACCTACTCACTATCGCTAATGGTGTCCACAAATAAGCCGGCCACCACAAACCCCGTGGCGAGGGAGCAAGAGCCGGCGGGTGCATGCTCTGCCGCTAATAGACCAAACACTGAAGAAAACTGTGGGAGCGGGCTTGCTCGCGAAGCGGTACACCAGCCACCATCAATGTCGCCTGACCTGGCCCTTTCGCGAGCAAGCCCGCTCCCACAGGGGAATGTGTTCAGCCAGGCCCCGCCTACTCACTACCGCTAATGGTGTTCACAAATAAGCCAGCCACCACAAACCCCGTGGCGAGGGAGCTTGCTCCCGCTGGGCTGCAAAGCAGCCCCAACCAAGTTGACCCCAATCAACCTGACCCACCGCGCTGCATGATTTTGGGGCCGCTGCGCAGCCCAGCGGGAGCAAGCTCCCTCGCCACAAGAGCCGGCGCAGATGAATGCCCCGACTCCAATGGACCAAACACTGAAAAAAACTGTGGGAGCGAGCTTGCTCGCGATGGCGGTAGACCAGTCGACATCAATGTTGCCTGACCTGACCCCTTCGCGAGCAGACTCACTCCCACAGAGGCCTGTGTTCGGCCAGTCGATTCTGTCGGCTTTCCCCCCACCCACCACTTCGCCCACCCCCTGGTCAAAACGCCCAGAAAATAGAGCAAATTGGCATATTTCACTGCCCACCCCAGCCCCCTAACCTAGATCCCAACAAACCTCATCACCCGGATCAAGGGACACAACAAAAATGACTGAATACAAACTGGCTCTAGTCGGCTTCGGCGGTGTAAATCGGGCATTGGCCCAACTGATTGCCGAGCGCAACCAGCAGTGGAAAACCGAACTCGGCTTCACCCTGAAAATCGTCGGCGTGACCGACCTGTTCCTCGGTTCGGTGATGAACCGCCACGGCCTCGACGCCGCCTCGCTCGCCCGACTGCCCGCCAGCAAAGGCGCCATGGCCCAACTCCCCGGCGGCACCGTCGATGCCCTCAACGAAGCCGTGATCAAAGACTGCGGCGCCGACATCATCGCCGAAGCCACCTTCACCAATCCCGTGGACGGCGAGCCTGCCACTTCCTTCTGCCGCTGGGCCCTGGAGCGCGGCAAACACGTGGTCACCACCAACAAAGGCCCCATCGCCCTGCACGGCGCCGAGCTCAAGGCCCTGGCCCAACGCAACAACGTCGCCTTCGAATACGAAGGCTCGGTCATGAGCGGCACCCCGGTCATCCGCCTCGCCAAACAAGCCCTGGCCGGCAGCTCGATCAGCGGTTTCGAAGGCATCCTCAACGGCACCTCCAACTTCGTCCTCACCGCCATGGAAGGCGGCCTCGGGTTCGCCGAAGCCGTCAGCCAGGCCCAAGCCCTGGGCTACGCCGAAGCCGACCCAACCGCCGACGTCGAAGGCCACGACGTGCGCCTGAAAGTGGTCATCCTCGCCAACGAACTGCTCGACGCCAAACTCACCGTCAACGACGTCAGCTGCAAAGGCATCTCCGCCCTCAGCCTCGACGACATCGAAAAAGCCCGCCGCGACAACGCACGCTGGAAACTCATCGGCGCCGCCACCCGCAATGCCGACGGCTCCATCAGCGCCAGCGTCGAACCGCGCCTGCTCAGCAACGACCACCCGCTGGCGAGCATCAGCAGCGCCACCAACGCCGTGTCGTTCACCAGCGAACTGCTCGGTGCCGTCACCGTCTCCGGCCCAGGCGCAGGCCGCACCGAAACCGCGTTCGCGCTGCTGTCGGACATCATCAGCATCCACCAATCGGCAACCCGCAAACAGGAGCACACCCTGTGAACGTATCGCGCCTGGCCCTGGCGGTCGTCGAACCGCACATCGAAGTCCTCAACCCGTTTGACGGCAGCGTCGTCGGCACCGTCGCCGACGTGTGCGCCTCAGAAGTCCCGCACCTGCTCGAGACCGGCCGCAGCGGCGTAAAAGCCTGCGCCGCACTGCCGCGTCATCGCCGCGCCAGCATCCTCGAACACGCCGCACTCAACATCGAACGCGACGCCAAAGCCTTCGCCCGACTCATCGTCGACGAAGCCGGCAAGACCCTCAAACAGGCCGAAAAAGAAGTCAAACGCTGCGTCAACACCCTCAAACTCTCCGCCGAAGAAGCCAAGCGCAACGCCGGCGAAATCGTCCCGTTCGACGCCTACGAAGGCGCCGAATCGCGCCAGGGCTGGTTCACCCGCGAACCCCTGGGCCTGATCGTCGCCATCACCCCCTACAACGACCCGCTGAACCTGGTCGCCCACAAACTCGGCCCGGCCATCGCCGGCGGCAACGCGGTGATCCTCAAACCGTCCGAACTGGCACCGTTGTCGGCGCTCAAACTGGTGTCGTACCTGGTCGCCGCCGGCCTGCCTGAAACCGTGGTCACCGTCGCCACCGGCGGCGCGGAACTGGGCAAAGCCCTGGTCGCCGCCCGCGACGTGCGAATGATCTCCTTCACCGGCGGCTTCGTCACCGGCGAACAAATCGCCCGCACCGCCGGCCTGAAAAAACTCGCCATGGACCTCGGCGGCAACGCCCCCGTCATCGTCATGAGCGACTGCAACCTCGACGCCGCCGTCGACAGCTGCGTCTCCGGCGCCTTCTGGGCCGCCGGGCAAAACTGCATCGGCACCCAACGCCTGCTCATCCACGCACCGATCTACGAAGCCTTCCGCGAACGCTTCGTCAACCAGGCCCAAGCCCTCGTCGTCGGCAACCCGCTGCTCGCCAATACCGACATCGGGCCGATGATCACCCAGCAAGCTGCGCAGAACGCCGAACAGATGGTGAACGAAGCGCTGCAACAAGGCGCCACGTTGCTCTGTGGCCACCGTCGTCAGGGCAATTGCTATGCGGCTACGGTGTTGGAAAATGTCGATCATTCCAGCCGGCTCTGGTGCAACGAAGCGTTTGCGCCGGTGGTGGTTTTGCAGGTGTTCGAGACGTTTGATGAGGCGATTGCGTTGGCTAACGAGCCTGAGTACGCCCTTCACGCTGGGATTTTCACCAATGATCTGTCCACGGCGATGAGCGCTGCGCGACGGATCGAGGCGGGGGGCGTGATGATCAATGACTCGTCGGATTTCCGGTTTGATGCGATGCCGTTTGGTGGTTCCAAGTATGGGAGTTTGGGCAGGGAAGGGGTGCGGTTTGCGTATGAGGAAATGACCCAGCCGAAGGTGGTTTGTTTGAATACGTTGGGGTGAGGGGCGAGTCAGGCCCGAGGAGTCGCTTTAGCTGTCATGTCGCTAAAACGCCGTTCTGACGACACGTTTCGTTCTCATGTCGTCGGTAGCGACATGAGGAGGGAACGTGTCGCAGAAATCGCAAAACGGCGACACGTTGTCCTCTTGTGATGGGGTGGCGCGGCGCGGCGTTTATTGGGTGCTTGGAATCCAGGGCGCGACTGACGTTTTCTTGCGCCATTGCCTACAACTACGCCAGAATCCGCCGGCTTGTGCGTTTTGGGGCCCGTCGGTAGTTTGAGTCTTGTCACTGAGCATCAGTGATCGGGTTTCGCAGCCCGGACTCTATAGGCGCACAACGTCACCTTCGAAAGCAGATTGTCCTATGTCTGTTATTTCGTCAGAGGTGGCTGTGCGTGGGAGACCCCATGGGTCTGCCGGTCCCTAGAGTCCCGGTCTGCGAACCCGCGTACAGCTGCCACCCCAACTTCGTTTCGCAGCGAATGGTGGTAGCTCCAACAGACTCTAGGAGCTTTACCATGGCTAAAATTACACCAAACCCGCCTGCTACAGATGAGCATGTGTCGCGCGCTCAGACTGCTCGTAACAAAAAGTTTGATGATGCTGCCACCCGGGCATTGGATTTTTATCTGAAGCCTACTCCGAAGAGAGAAACGTCTGACAATCCCAACAGCATTTTCCGTATTGCGCCGGATGTTGATTCGGAGTGTCTGCTTGCCAGCCTCAGTGAAAACCTGGCTTCAGCGAATGCCATGATCAGTGATCTGGCGTTTGATCTGGATGGGTCGCGACGGCGTGTTGCGATGGGGATTTTGCAGGTGATTGAGGTGAGTGAACTGTTGGCGAATCGGGCTTTGGATATTGTTGAGGTGAGATAGGGCGGGGTGTTGGCTGCCTTTTCGCGATAAAAGGTCTTGCTTTGCAAGACCTTTTACAACAGCCCCGAAACGGCAGGTGCTCAGATTGTCCAACAACCTGTTGGATAATTGCCCAAGTCAGCAGGACGTCAATGGGAGTGGTAATCGGCGAGCCGACTCTCAAAGTACTGTGCCGTTTCCTCGTCAGTGCAGTACAGGTAGCATCCTTTCATCCCACGGGTCATCAATGTTCGGTACGTGTTTTTGATGATCATATCTGTCTCCTTCTCCGCGAAATCAGGCCGCTCTTTCATCAGTTTCTTCCAGCCACGGATCGATTTGTCGTACTTGTCACGCTTGTGCGGTGACGTCAGAACTTGCCCATCACGAACGATTAAATCCGGCCCGATGATTACTCCTATGTAGTCGACTTCCAGCCCCTGGCAGGTGTGGATGCAACCGACCTGTTCGATGGAGTTTTCCGCGATGATCCACAAACTGCCGTCCTGATCCAGGTTCCACTGACGCGCATAAGCATCGCCGATCACGATGTCGGAAGCCTGAGAGTCTTTTTTGCTGAGCCAAGGCCAGCAGTAACCCGCGACAACACGAGCTTTGTTCCCGTGGTTTTTCTGCTCGATGGCCGCGTGCATTGCCTGTGGAGTATTGAAAACCTTGAACTCGTATTCGCTAGTATCAAGTAGCGGATTGGCAGTCGGTCGAATAGCCAATACGTCATCCAACCACGCTAGATAGCCGTCAGAGCCGCTGCAACGGAACTGAGAGGAAAGAGAATATTCCTCCACCGTTGCGCCTTTTGCTTTGGCAAAGGCGCGGATCGCCTGTTTACTACCAATGTCGCTCAAGGTCACGCGCTGGTCTTCGTCGATGAAAAAAATCGAGCATTTCGCTGAGCCGATCAGTTCTTTGATCTGGTTCTCGCCTAAGTTTCCATAAAGACCGCTTTTCTCATTCAGCCTATGGGCTTCGTCAACGATTAGCGCTTCATACGTGTTGGGCTCGGTGTCGATAAACGCGCCCGATCCAGAAAAAAAATTAGAAAAATGGCTACGTTTGATCGTACCAACCAGCTTGCTTTCGTACACTTTGCGTGGCGCTGCGTTTTTTGAGACGTACTTGGTCAGTAACTTCAGCGCGGTGAGGCGTACCAGTAAGTTGATCGCCAGGACGGTTTTTCCTGTTCCTGGGCCCCCTTCGATGATTAGCACCTTTGGGGCTTCTATGGTGGCTTCAGTTCCTGCAACGAGTGCTGACTCGAAGACTTCTTTCTGGTCATCAATCAACACAAACTCAGGTTTACTATCCATGAGCCCGGTAAGCGCCTCGGCTAGCGCTTTGGATGGACGAATTTTTCCATTGGAAAGTTCGTAAAGCACCTATTTATTGTCACCGTGAGTGATGTGCTTTTTTAGGAAACTTCTTAGTTTCGTCAGTTCCTCAGGACCTTTGAGAAACAGCGGAGCTTTACTGGTGTGCGCTTCGTAGTGAACAGAATTGATGACGCCATCACTGACATAGTTATGCAGGTAGGCACAGGGGCGAATTTCGATGCTTTTGTCATATACCGCTTCGTTGAAGCCTTCCAGCAGCGCTGCGTACGACCATACCTGGTAGGACGGGTGAATGGTTTCAACGAGACCGCCACCTAAGGCGGTTTTGACAATTGCGTCCTTGGTGGTTGCGCTCGCCTTGCTCCATTGCTTCAGTTCGATCAATACAGCTTTTTTTGCTTGGTTCTCATCGCGTCCCGTGAGCAAAAAGTCGATGCGTTTCGAGGACTGTGGGATATGCAGCTCAATGGCCAGACCAGCGTCGCTGGGTAGGTCATCGTCTCGAAGCACCTTGGCCATATAGGTCAAGGATCCCTGCCACGACCTGATCTCTGATGCGCCCACCTTCTTACCGGTGGCCTCTTTAAAGTGCCGCAGAATCACTTCTTCTATATCGTCGTTATCGTTGTCTTTCAGGAATTGCTGTTTGGTCGCCGCGTAAACGATCACAAGAGATCCTTAGAGCACTGAAGGTCAGAGTTGGTCGTACTTTTTGCTGGTGCTTTTGGCTTTGTCGACAGGGTATTTTTGGCCGTTCAGAGCAAGCTTGCTCATGACCGCTTCGTTGAGATCGACTCCGAGCACGCTGCTCAGACGGACTAAGTACATGAATACGTCGGCTAGCTCGTCCTTCACCGATTGGGCGGTCGCCGGATGCTTGGCAGCAGCCAGTGAGTCGGCTTCGCTCATCCACTGGAACACATCGCAAAGCTCACCCACCTCGCCTGTCAGCGCTAGCAGAAGGTTTTTGGGCGAGTGGAATTGCTGCCAGTCGCGATCATCTGCAAAGCGCTGAAGGGACGCTGCAAGATTCTCCACGTCGATTAATTGTTTTGGGGGGCCATCTGCCTTGCTCATAGGCTTGCCTCTCTTTTTCTGCCAGAAACGTGACAGCGGCCGTCAGAAATCTAGGGATGGATTGTAAGAGTTTTCTTTTGGCGTAGTGGGCTTTTCACTGATTGCCCATGGCAGCCGACCCCAGTTCAGGCTGTGTTTTTAGCTGCTTGGTAGCGGTCCTTCACCTCGATTACGCTCAGCCACTTACGGCGTGAATGCACCACTCGATGGCAATTGGCACACAACAATGCGAGGTCCGCGAGCTTGGTTCTATCGCCAGGTTGGAGCGTATGTAGTGGCTTGGTGTGGTGCACATCGATAACGCCTTCGACGTCAGGACCGTATGTTTTGCTGAAGTTGAAGCCACAGGCTTCGCACTGGAGGACACCGTGAGTCTTCAGGGCTTCGTCCTTTTTTCGTTTGACGAGTTTTTTGTCCCTTTCCCGTACACGGTGCACGCGGGTTAACACTTTTCCTTCCTCTGCTTCGAAGAATCCCGGCTCTTCCTCCGCACTTAGATCTACTGGCGTAATAGCAGTGGTTCCGACGTTCGCCTTGATGGCTCCTACGACCTCGGCCAGGCGCACGGGGTCGTTAGCGAACTCCAGCCATACCAACTCCTCATCCTTATTGCCTTTTGCAAGTCCTGTGCGGCCCGTGTTGGTGTAGCTCGGATCCCAACGACGGAAATTATTGAGCTTCATGCAGACACCATTGGTGTTACGAAAACTCTGGTTCTTGCTCACACCGGTGGCGTTGCCAATGAGATTGAGGCTCTGAGATAGGGCTTGGACGTCCGGATGATTAACGCCCGGCAGACCATTGCGGTGAAGAAGGTACAGATCCAGAGCTAGGACGAGTTCGTCACGGCTCCAGGGCGGATTGGATTGATTGCTGGTAGGTGAAGAGGACATGGCGGGGGCTATCCGTAGGTTTCCCGTTTCGCTGTAGGACGCAGCGCAATATGTCGTCAGAATATTCTCTTCTGATGGCGTTTGGGAATCATGCGGTGTTTGATAACTTTCGCTGTCGAGTACGGGGGATGCTTACGTGCGGCGTTGCTTGGTCATCAGGCGGGATTTGGATGGGGGATGGGTAAAACACAGACATTAAAAAGCCGGCTTATGGCCGGCTTCTCGTTGACTGATTCAGCTCGTTTTTGACAAACCTTACCAGCCTTCAAAACGTACATCCGGCTCTTGCGGCCGGCTGTGGGACTTGGTCAGAAAGTGATCTGCCTTGTCGGTGCGAGGCGTGGGCTCGCAAATGTGGGGCGGAGGATACGCGGGTTTGCTTTGGAATCCCAGTGGTAAGTGGTGTGGAATCATTGGGTTAGGGCGATTCAGGGGAAAGTAGGGGGCTGCTGTGCAGCCCAGCGGGAGCAAGCTCCCTCGCCACAAGAGCTCCTGCCACAAAAGCTCCTGCCACAGATCCTACTGCAGTTCCTGCCACGGTTTCTGGTCTTGGGTGGGTTAGTCGAACACCGGCGGTCTCTGTTTGTTGAGGGTTGACCACCAGAACACCCAGCCGATCACGTGGATGTGTTGTTTGTCGATCTGTTCTGCGCTGAAGACTTCGTCGGGATACGCAGCGCTGTTGTGGCTGCGCAGGCGTAGTCGGTTGCCGGGGATGCGGTGGAGGTATTTGATGCGGAGCATGCCGTCATGCTCCAGCGCATAGATTTGACCATCAACAATTTGCGTCAGGCCGCGGTCGATGGCGAGTGTGGAGCCGTCTTCAATACGTTCGGCCATGCTGTCGCCGACCATGGTGGTGCAGATGGCGTCGCTGGGGTCGATTTCGAGGGATTCGAGGTGGCTGCGGGGCAGGCGGATGGATTGGTCGGGGATTTCGACGATGCGGGTCTTGGTTTCGCCGGGGGCGATGGGGACTTCCTTATAGAAAGGCAGTTCGATGTCCGTGGGTTCCGCCACGCTGTAGACGCCGTCGTTTTCGGCGGCTTCATAGGTGGTGCCGGGGCCGAGGCCCAATGGGGTTTGCGGGCCTTCGCCGCGGGCGAGCCATTCCGGGCTGACGGTCAGCAGGCTGGCGATGCTGTGAATGCGCCCGGGTGGGATGCCACGGTTGAACCAGTTGTTCACGTGTTGGGATTTCACGCCGTATAACTTCGCGAAGTCGGCGGATCGGATGTTCGCTTCTCTGAGAAGGGCTCTGAAGCGGTCGCCACTGGAATGTATTTTCATAAACGGAAAGTTTAGAGACGACTGTGTTTTGAGCAATAAACATGTCGTGTGAATTTATAAGACGATCTTTCCGTTTGCGGGAATCGAAACTGGCAATGTAAACATGGGTAAACGCTACTAATACGAAGTTGTATTAAGAAGGGTCCAGGCATAAAAAACCCCGGTATTAACCGGGGTTCTTTTTAAGTTCGATTTCAGCCTTTGTAGGCGGCAACCGACTTGGTGATCGCTTCGCGGGCGGCGTCTGCGCCGGCCCAGCCTTCGATCTTGACCCACTTGCCTTTTTCGAGGTCTTTGTAGTTCGCGAAGAAGTGCTCGATCTGCTGGATCAGCAGCGGTGGCAGGTCGGTGTATTCCTTCACGTCGACGTACAGTTGCGACAGTTTGTCGTGTGGCACTGCGATGACTTTGGCATCGCCGCCGCCGTCGTCGGTCATGTTCAGGATGCCGACTGGACGGGCGCGGATGACCGAGCCTGGGGCCACTGGGTAAGGGGTCACGACCAGCACGTCGAGGGGGTCGCCGTCGTCGGCCAGGGTGTTGGGGATGTAACCGTAGTTGGCCGGGTAGAACATCGGGGTGGCCATGAAACGGTCAACGAACAGGCAATCGCTGTCTTTGTCGATTTCGTATTTGATCGGGGCGTGGTTGGCCGGGATTTCGATCGCGACGTAGATGTCGTTCGGCAGGTCTTTGCCAGCCGGAATCTTGCTGTAGCTCATTGGGCGGTGCCCCCGTTAGTTGACCAGATGACTGGTCGGATTGACCAAAAAGTGGCGGCGATTATAGGCATATTCGTCCGCTGATGCCACGTTCCCAAGGTCTTAGAGACCTTGGTATGACGCCTGATAGACCGGATCTTCGGCCTGAAGTTGCCGCAGCCGGGCCAACGGATCCTGGCGGTAGAACGCCTTGAGCTGTTCGTACACCTTGGGATAGGCCTGGTGCAGCAGGTCCGGGGCGCTGAAGAAGTATTCGCTGGTGACGGCGAAGAATTCGGCCGGGTTTTCGGCGGCGTAGGGGTCGATGGCGGTTTCTGCGTCGGGGTTGTGGTCGAGTTGGCGGTCGAGGTCGTCGAAGGCTTGCTGCATGGCCTCGGCCCAGTCGCTGACGCGCATGTCGGCGTGCAAGGGCGGCAGGCCGTTGGCGTCGCCGTTGAGCATGTCGAGTTTGTGCGCCAGTTCGTGGATCACCAGGTTGTAGCCGTCCCAGCCGCCGCTGGCCATGACGCCGTCCCAGGCCAGGATGATCGGGCCTTGGGGCCAGGCTTCGCCGCTGTGTTCGCCGTCCCACTCGTGCTCGATGCCGCTGGCGTCGCGGTAGCGCTGGGGGCTGAGGAAATCGTCGGGGTAGAGGACGATTTCGTGGAAGCCTTGGTACCAGTTCAGTTCGCCGAGGTGCATCAGCGGCAACTGGGCCTGGGCGGCGAGCAGCAGGCGTTGTTCCTGATGCAGTTCGACGCCGGGCAGGGCGGTGAGGTGTTTATCGTGGAGGAACAGGACGCAGGCTTCCCGCAGCCATTGGTCCTCGGCGGCGCTGATGCCGTCGAGGAAGCTCAATTGTTGGCGCACGCGCTGCCAGGTGTCCTCGGCGACGGGGTGTTTGGCGAGGGTGCGTCGGCGGCGCCAGTTGCTCAGGGACCACATGGGCGATCAGCGCGTTTCGGCTTTCGAGGCGCGCTGGTTCAGTTTGCTGCGCACCAGGCTGATGATCATCGGCAGCAGCGACAGCAGGATGATGCCCACCACCAGCAAGGACAGGTTTTGCTTGATGAACGGCACGTTGCCGAAGAAGTAGCCGAGGGTCACCAGGCCGCCGACCCAGAGGACGGTGCCGAGGACGCTGAACCCGAGGAAGCGCAGGTAGTTCATCTTGCCGACGCCGGCGACGAAGGGCGCGAAGGTGCGGATGATCGGCAGGAAGCGCGCCAGGGTCACGGTTTTGCCGCCGTGTTTGTCGTAGAAGTCGTGAGTTTGCTGCAGGTAGTCGCGGCGGAAGATTTTCGAGTTGGGGTTGCTGAAGAGTTTTTCGCCGGCGGTGCGGCCGATGAGGTAGTTGGTGCTGTCACCGAGGATGGCCGCGAGCATCAACAGGCCGCCCAGCAGGACGGGGTCCATGGCGCCACCGGCGGCGACGGCGCCGGCGATGAACAGCAGGGAGTCGCCGGGCAGGAACGGCATGACCACCAGGCCGGTTTCACAGAAGATCACCAGGAACAGGATGGCGTAGACCCACGTCCCGTAGTTGGTCACCAGCATGTCGAGGTAGACGTCGAGATGCAGGATGAGGTCGAGGGGGTTGAAATCCATGTGTAGCACCTTGGTGGCGGCCCGGCTCGGCGGGCTGGTGGGTCTGGCTTTTGGGTATGACTACGGTGTGTGTAGCTTTTTCTTACAAGCTGGGACGAGCGGCATTATACGGTGGCGCGGGGGGAGTGCGGGGGGAGTTTGTAGCTGGGGATTTCGAGGTGGGGCAAATGGCTTGCGGCGAGACGAGCACCTGTGGCGAGGGGATTTAGCGAAACGTCGCACCGCCCCGCTGGGCTGCGCAGCAGCCCCAAAACCTGTGCGCGCGGTGTGTCAGGCTGAACGAGTTGGCTGATTTGGGACCGCTTCGCGCTCCAGCGGGGATAAATCCCCTCGCCACAGGTTAGTGCTGTGTCATTGAGGTTGAGGTTGCAGGAGATTGGGGCTGCTGCGCAGCCCAGCGGGAGCAAGCTCCCTCGCCACGAGGGTTTCACTTGGCCACAGAGGTTTGATCGTTCCCACGCGGAGCGTGGGGACGATCAGTCCGCGATCATCGGGTCAGAGCCCTTCGCTGATTGGCAGCACGTAGTTCTTGAACTCGGTGTCTTCCTTGAAGCCGATCGATTCGTAGGTTTTCTGCGCGACTTCGTTGTTGCTGCTGGTGGAGACGCGCATGCGCACGGCGTTGGTTTCCTTGGCCATTTTTTTTGCGGTGCGGATCAGGTTGTCGGCGACGAGTTGGCGGCGGGCGTCTTCGGCGACGTAGATGTCGTTGAGGATCCACACGCGCTTGAGCGACAGCGACGAGAAGCTGGGATAGAGCTGGCAGAAGCCGAGCAATTTGCTGTCGTCGTCATCCGGCAGGGCCAGGTAGATGACCGATTCCTTGCGGCGCAGGCGCTTTTCGAGGAAGGCTCGGGACGAGTCCGGGTAGGGCAGCGAGCCGTAGAATTCCCGGTATTTGACGAACAATGGGGTCAGCAGGTCCAGGTGTTCCAGGGTCGCTTGGATAATCCGCATGGTAGGTCTCGTCTGCAAAGGTCGACAGATATTCAGACAACAATGTCGCGCTGCCGTGCTTTTGATGCTGCCTGAAAGCGGATCAAAAACGCAATCGGATAAACGGATCAGTTGCGGGGCGGCGCCAGTAGGAAATTATCTTTCATATCGGCAGGGTTTTCCGACTCTAGAGTATGAACCTGGGCTTCGTCCTTCAGATTGACCCCCGAAAGCTGACGACGGCAGGCCTCGCGCATCAGGTAGATCAAGCGATGGGCCGCCATGCCGTAGCTCAAGCCTTCGAGGCGTACGTTGGAGATGCAGTTGCGGTAGGCATCGGTCAGGCCGACCTTGGGGGCGTAGGTGAAATACAGGCCCAGGCTGTCGGGAGAGCTGAGGCCGGGGCGTTCGCCGATCAGGATCACCGACATTTTTGCGCCGAGCCGCTGCGCCACTTCATCCGCCACGGCGACGCGACCCTGTTCCACCAGGACCACCGGCGAAACGGACCAGCCTTCGGCGGTGATCTGTTCTTCCAGTCGCGCCAGGAACGGCAAGGTATGGCGATGCACCGCCAGCGCTGACAGGCCGTCAGCCACCACGATAGCCAAATCCACGCCGCCGGGATGGGCCGCCGCGTACTCGTCCAGGATTTGCGCGGATGCCTCATCGAGCCGCCGGCCCAGGTCCGGGCGCTGCAGATAGCTATGGCGGTCGGCTGCGGCACTGTGGAGCAACAGGCTTTCACGGCCGCGCTCAGTCAGTTGTGCGCGAATGCCCTGGTGATCAAACGCCAGGTGCACCGCATCGCGCGCCTGGGCGTGGGCGAATTGGAAATCCAGTTGCGCCGAGGTCGGCAGGCTGGTGCCGGTGCGGCCCAGGGCAATGCGCGCCGGGGTGAGGTTGCGCAGGTTCAGCCAAGGGTTTTGCGAATCGACAGGTTTTTTATCCATGGGCAACTCACTCATAAAAATGCGGCTTATCCCAAATGCGCAAGGGCCTGGCGAAACGCCGGTGGCAGGTTGTCGCCGAACCGCACCCGGCCATCGGCCTGGGTGAAGATGCCCATGTTCGCCAACCACGTTTCGAATTCCGGCGCCGGCTTCAGGCCCAGGGTCTGACGGGCGTAGAGGGCGTCGTGGAACGAGGTGGTCTGGTAGTTGAGCATGATGTCGTCGGAGCCGGGGATGCCCATGATGAAGTTGATCCCGGCCACGCCCAGCAGGGTCAGCAGGGTGTCCATGTCGTCCTGGTCGGCTTCGGCGTGGTTGGTGTAGCAGATGTCGCAACCCATCGGCACGCCCAGCAACTTGCCGCAGAAGTGGTCTTCGAGGCCGGCGCGGATGATTTGTTTACCGTTGTAGAGGTATTCCGGGCCGATGAAGCCTACAACCGTGTTCACCAAAAACGGGTTGAAATGTCGCGCCACGGCGTAGGCCCGGGTCTCGCAGGTCTGTTGATCGACGCCGTGGTGGGCGTTGGCCGACAGCGCGCTGCCCTGGCCGGTTTCGAAATACATCAGGTTGTTGCCGAGGGTGCCGCGATTCAGGCTGAGGCCGGCGTCGTAGCCTTCTTTCAAGATGTTCAGGCTGATGCCAAAACTGGCGTTGGCCGCTTCGGTGCCGGCGATGGACTGGAACACCAGGTCCAGGGGCACGCCACGGTTCGCCGCTTCGATGGAGGTGGTGACGTGGGTCAGCACGCAGCCCTGGGTGGGAATGTCGTAGCGCTGGATGATGGCGTCGAGCATTTCCAGCATGGCGCAGATCGAGACGGTGCTGTCGGTGGCCGGATTGATGCCGATCATGGCGTCGCCGTTGCCGAAGAGCAGGCCGTCGAGGATGCTCGCGGCGATCCCGGCAGGTTCGTCGGTGGGGTGGTTGGGTTGCAGGCGGGTGGACAGGCGCCCGCGCAGGCCGAGGGTGCCGCGGAATTTGGTGACCACGCGGATTTTCTGCGCCACCAGCACCAGGTCTTGCACGCGCATGATCTTTGACACGGCGGCGACCATTTCTGGCGTCAGGCCCGGAGCGAGTGCCCGCAGGCTCTGCTCATCGGCGACGTCGCTGAGCAGCCAGTCGCGAAAACCGCCGACGGTGAGGTGGCTGACGGCGGCAAAAGCTTGTTTGTCATGGGTGTCGACGATCAGCCGGGTGACTTCGTCGATCTCGTAAGGAATCAGCATTTCTTGCAGGAAATGGCTGAGGGGCAAGTCAGCCAAAGCCATTTGCGCGGCCACGCGCTCGCCATCGTTGAGGGCGGCGACTTCGGCGAGGAAATCCCCGGAACGCGCCGGGCTGGCCTTGGCCATCAGGTCTTTGAGGCTGTCGAAGCGGTAGGTCTGGGCGCCGACGGAATGGGCGAATGCGGCCATGGGCGGTGTCCTCCTGGTGCAAATAATTCAAGCACACCGCAGTTTTTCTCCTTGTGGGAGCGGGCTTGCTCGCGAATGCGGTGTGTCATCCAACACATTTGCTGAATGACACACCGCATTCGCGAGCAAGCCCGCTCCCACAGTAGAGGACGGCGCTGCGTGCACTTCTATATGGCAGGCACCGGACCTCGGGCCCGGTGCCGGTGCAACTTCAGATACCTGTGAGCATAGCGTCCGCCGGCGCGTCGGAGCGTTGCTTGGCGGTCAGTTGGAAATACAGGTAGCCGACAATCATGAAACCGAGGAACACCAGGCCGATCAGGGTGTTGAACCACGCCATCGCCACCAGGCACACCACCGCCAGGAACAGCGCGATGCCCGGCACGAGCGGGTAGCCCGGCGCGCGGAAGGTGCGTTCCAGGTTCGGTTCGGTCTTACGCAGCCTGAACAGGCTGAGCATGCTGATGATGTACATCACGATGGCGCCGAACACCGACATGGTGATCATCGCCGCCGTCAGGCTCATGCCCTGCAGGTTGACCAGGCCATCGCTGTAGATCGCCGCGATGCCGATGACGCCGCCGGCCAGGATCGCCCGGTGCGGAGTCTGGAAACGCGAGAGTTTTGCCAGGCCGCGAGGCAGGTAGCCGGCCCGGGCCAGGGCGAAGAACTGCCGCGAGTAGCCGAGGATGATCCCGTGGAAACTCGCCACCAGGCCGAACAGGCCGATCCACACCAGCATGTGCATCCAGGTTGAATCGTTGCCGACCACGGCCTTCATGGCCTGGGGCAGCGGGTCGTTGATGTTCGACAGTTGCCGCCAGTCACCGACGCCGCCGGCCATGATCATCACGCCGATGGCCAGGAACACCAGGGTCAGGATGCCGCTGACATAGGCGCGGGGGATCGTGCGTTTCGGGTCCTTGGCTTCTTCGGCGGCCATGGCCGCGCCTTCGATGGCGAGGAAGAACCAGATGGCGAAGGGGATCGCGGCGAAGATGCCCGGGATCGAGGCGAGGGTGAACTCATTGGAGCCCGACCAGCCGTTGAGCACGAAGTTACTGAAGCTGAAGCCCGGCGCGACCACGCCCATGAACACCAGCAACTCGGCGACCGCCAGCACGGTGACCACCAGCTCGAAGGCGGCGGCGATGCTGACGCCGAGGATGTTCAGGGTCATGAACACGATGTACGCGCCCACCGCCGCGAGCTTGGGATCGAGCTCGGGAAATTGCACGTTGAGATAGGCGCCGATGGCCATGGCGATGGCCGGCGGCGCGAAGACGAATTCGATCAGGGTGGCGATCCCGGCGATCAACCCGCCTTTCTCACCAAAAGCCCGTCGGCTGTAGGCAAAAGGCCCGCCGGCGTGGGGAATTGCGGTGGTCAGTTCGGTGAAACTGAAGATGAAGCAGGTGTACATCAACGCCACCATCAGGGCGGTGACGAGAAACCCCAGGGTTCCTGCGGTGCCCCAGCCGTAGCTCCAGCCGAAGTATTCGCCGGAAATCACCAGGCCGACGGCAATGCCCCATAAATGCAGGGTGCCGAGTGTGGGTTTGAGTTGGGTGGTAGAAGTCATAAGTCCTCTCTGTCTTTTTTATTGTTTGATCTGTTGGACTTTCGGGTTTGCTGTGGAGCGGGCACGCAAGGCTCATGCCAGAGCGGTGGGGCATTGATTCTGTGTGTGAGTGAGGGCGCCATCGTCGGATCGCCGCCCGGAGCAAGCTCGCTCCCACAGTGGATCTATGCCAACCCTGGAGGCGAGTTATCCACAAATCCCTGTGGGAGCGAGCTTGCTCGCGAAGGCGATCTAAAGGGCCAGGCAGAATGACCTGCCTGGCCCAAGGGCTTAGAAGAACCCCAACGGATTGATGTCGTAGCTCACCAGCAGGTTCTTGGTCTGCTGGTAATGGTCGAGCATCATCTTGTGCGTCTCACGCCCGACGCCGGACTTCTTGTAGCCACCGAACGCGGCATGCGCCGGGTACAGGTGGTAGCAATTGGTCCAGACGCGACCGGCCTTGATCGCCCGGCCCATGCGATAGGCGCGGTTGATGTCGCGGGTCCACAGGCCGGCGCCAAGGCCGAACTCGGTGTCGTTGGCGATCGCCAGGGCTTCGGCTTCGTCCTTGAAGGTGGTGATGCTCACCACCGGGCCGAAAATTTCTTCTTGGAACACGCGCATTTTGTTGGTGCCCTTGAGCAGGGTCGGCTGGATGTAATACCCGGTCGCCAGGTTGCCCTCGAGTTTTTCCACCTTGCCGCCGGTCAACAGCTCGGCGCCTTCGCCCTTGGCGATTTCCAGGTACGAAAGAATCTTGTCGAATTGCTGCTCGGAGGCCTGGGCGCCGACCATGGTGTCGGTGTCCAGCGGGTCGCCGCGTTTGATCTGCAGGACTTTCTTCATCACCACTTGCATGAATTCGTCGTAGATCGACTCCTGCACCAGGGCGCGGGATGGGCAGGTGCAGACTTCGCCCTGGTTGAAGAACGCCAGCACCAGGCCTTCGGCGGCTTTTTCGATGAAGCTTGGCTCGGCCTGCATGATGTCTTCGAAGAAGATGTTTGGCGACTTGCCGCCCAGTTCAACGGTGGACGGGATGATGTTCTCGGCGGCGCATTTCATGATGTGCGAGCCGACCGGGGTCGAGCCGGTAAAGGCGATCTTGGCGATGCGCTTGCTGGTGGCGAGGGCTTCGCCAGCTTCCTTGCCGAAACCTTGCACCACGTTCAGCACGCCCGGTGGCAGCAGGTCGCCGATCAGCTCCATGAGCACGCAGATGCCCAGCGGGGTTTGCTCGGCCGGCTTGAGCACCACGCAGTTACCGGCGGCGAGGGCCGGGGCGAGTTTCCAGGCGGCCATCAGCAGCGGGAAGTTCCACGGGATGATCTGCCCGACCACGCCCAGCGGTTCGTGGATGTGGTAGGCCACGGTGTTGCCGTCGATCTCGGCGGCGCTGCCTTCCTGGGCCCGCAGGCAGCCGGCGAAGTAGCGGAAGTGGTCGGCAGCGAGGGGGATGTCGGCGTTGAGGGTTTCGCGCACGGCCTTGCCGTTGTCCCAGGATTCGGTGATCGCCAGGGTTTCGAGGTTGGCTTCGATGCGGTCGGCGATTTTCAGCAGGATCAGCGAACGCGCCTGGACGGACGTGGCGCCCCAGGCATCGGCGGCGGCGTGGGCGGCGTCCAGGGCTTTGTCGATGTCTTCGGCTGTGGAGCGCGGGAATTCGGCGATGGGCTGGCCATTGACCGGGGATGTGTTGGTGAAGTACTGACCTTTGACAGGCGCGACGAACTCGCCGCCGATGTAGTTACCGTATTTAGCCTTGAACGAAACGATAGCGCCTTCAGTACCGGGGTGAGCGTAACGCATGATGAGTTCTCCTTGGCTTTTGTGCTTATTAGGGAGCCGCGCAAATTCGCGCTGGTACTTAAGCCTAGAGCAAAGGTCGGGCCACTGCCTTGCGGGGCCCGGAAATCAAGACTTTAGGAGGAGTTGGTCGGACAAACGGAGGGGCTGTGTCACGGTTGCGATACGCGGGGTGTGACAGTTTGTGCCATGGGTGAGACAGTCTGTGACCGGCAGGTCGCGCCAGCATTGCAAAGGCCGATGGGCTGGAGGATGCTGGGCCTCACCAAATTGGCCTGCCCAGCAATGTTGTGGCGAGGGGATTTATCCCCGCTGGGCTGCGAAGCAGCCCCCAAAGCAGCCAACTCGATCAATCTGATCCACCGCATGCTCAGGTTTCAGGGCTGCTGCGCAGCCCAGCGGGGATAAATCCCCTCGCCACAGGTTAAGTGTCGAACACAGGTTAAATGTCAAACACTGGTTAAATGTTAAACAGTTGCTCCAGTGAGGCAGGTCCTTCGGGGAGAACAATAAGAAATGCACAGCAACCATTTGAGTCGCCATGCCCAGCAAGTCCTGACGGTCACCCAGGGCAAGGCCCATTTGCAGGGACCTGGCAGCGATCCGTCGATTGCCCGTTCCTGGCTGCGCTGCCTCGAGGACTATCACCTCGACCCGGCCCAGAATCTGGCGCCGACGGTGCTCGAGCACGGCCGGGTGCTGGAGAGTCGCGAGCGCTTGCAGCAAGTGCTGCACATCGCCGGCACGGAAATGACCAGCCTGCATCAGCAACTCTCCGGCGCCGGCCACGCAGTGCTGCTGACCGACGCCCGGGGCGTGATCCTCAATTGCGTCACCGCTCCCAGCGAACGGAAGATTTTCGAGCGGGCCGGCCTCTGGCTCGGCGCCGACTGGAGCGAAGCCTGCGAAGGCACCAACGGCATCGGCACCTGCCTGGTGGAGCGCCAGGCCCTGACCATTCACCAGGAAGAACATTTCCGCGGCCGCCACACCGGCCTGACCTGCTCGGCCAGCCCGGTGTTCGATCCACAGGGCGAACTGCTGGCGGTGCTCGACGTGTCCTCGGCGCGGCCGGACGTGTCGCGCCAGAGCCAATTCCACACCATGGCACTGGTCAACCTCTCGGCGAAGATGATCGAGAGCTGTTATTTCCTGCGTTGCTTCGACAATCAATGGCTGCTGCGCTTTCATTTGCAGGCCGAGTCCGTGGGGCTGTTCAGTGAAGGGCTGATGGCGTTCGACGGCGAAGGGCGAATTTGCGCGGTGAACCAGAGCGCGCTGAACCTGCTCGGGCATATCCGCGGTGGCTTGCTGGGTCAGCGGGTCGAGGATTTTTTCGATTGTTCCCTGGATGAATTGATGGGCCGGGCCAGTGCCCAGGCCAGCGCCAGTTGGCCGCTGCGCACCCGCGATGGCCGGCACCTGTTCGCCGTGTTGCGCGGCCAGCCGCGCAGCGTGCCGGTGCCGGTCGCGCCGGCCTTCAAGGTTATCGAGCCGGCCCGTCTGCCGGGGATCTGCTTGGGGGATGCGGCGTTGCAGGAGCATTTTCGCAAGGCGCTGCGGGTGTTCGAGCGCGATGTGCCGCTGCTGATCCACGGCGAAACCGGCTCCGGCAAGGAGGCGTTCGCCAAGGCCGTGCACCACGCCAGCCAGCGCGCCGGGAAAAATTTTGTCGCCCTCAATTGTGCGGCCATTCCGGAAAGCCTGATCGAGAGCGAGCTGTTCGGTTATCGCGGCGGCAGTTTCACCGGGGCGCGCAAGGAAGGCATGCGCGGCAAGCTGCAGCAGGCTGACGGCGGCACGCTGTTCCTCGATGAAATCGGCGACATGCCCCTGGCTTTGCAGACCCGGTTACTGCGGGTGCTGGAGGATCGCCAGGTGGTGCCCATCGGCGGCGAGCCCGAGGCGGTGAACGTGCGCATCATCAGCGCCACTCACCGACAGTTGCTCGATCGGGTGCGGGATGGCAGCTTCCGTGAGGATTTGTACTACCGCCTCAATGGCTTGGAAATCCCGCTGCCGGCGTTGCGCGAGCGCAGTGACAAATCGCAGTTGCTGGATTTCCTGCTGGCCGAGGAGAGCGGCGGCGAAACGGTCTTTATTGACGAGCCGGCGCGCCAGGTGTTGCTGGGGTTCGACTGGCCGGGCAATGTGCGGCAATTGCGCAATGTGTTGCGTACCCTCGCTGCGTTGTGTGATGGCGGACGGATCGGGCTGGAGGATCTGCCGGCGATGATCCGCCAGCGCTCGGTTGTGATGGTTGAAGCCCCGACTGAACACCCATTGGAAGATGCCGAGCGCCTGGCATTGCTCGATGCACTGGAGCGCCAGCGCTGGCACATGACCCACACCGCCGAACAACTGGGGATCAGCCGCAATACCCTTTACCGCAAGCTGCGCAAACACGCGATTGCCCGCTGAACCGCATTCATCCTGGAGAAATGCGGTCAACTGTGGGAGCGAGCTTGCTCGCGATGACGGCAGCACATTCAACATTGTTGGAGGCTGATAGACCGCTATCGCGAGCAAGCTCGCTCCCACAGGGGATTTGTGGTGTCCAGGCGGTGTGAAGTCTAAACACAAGGTGCGATTTTCCCCTCCCTACGCTAACCTGCGGCCATGTTTACGAGGTCGACTATGCACATCCATATTCTCGGTATTTGCGGCACTTTCATGGGTTCGATGGCGGTCCTGGCCAAGGAGCTGGGCCATCATGTGACCGGTTCCGACGCCAACGTCTACCCGCCGATGAGCACTCAACTGGAAGCCCAGGGCATCGAGCTGACCCAAGGCTATGACCCGGCGCAACTGGACCCGGCGCCGGACCTGGTGGTCATCGGCAACGCCATGTCCCGTGGCAACCCGGCGGTGGAATACGTGCTCAACAAAGGCCTGCCGTACGTGTCCGGGCCGCAGTGGCTGGCCGATCACGTGTTGCAGGGCCGTTGGGTCCTGGCCGTGGCCGGCACCCACGGCAAGACCACCACCAGCAGCATGCTCGCCTGGGTCCTGGAGCACGCCGGCATGAGTCCGGGTTTCCTGATCGGTGGCGTGCCGCAGAACTTCTCCGTGTCGGCTCGCCTGGGCGGCACGCCGTTCTTCGTGATCGAAGCCGACGAATACGACAGCGCGTTTTTCGACAAACGCTCGAAATTTGTCCACTACCGTCCACGCACGGCGATCCTCAACAACCTTGAGTTCGATCACGCCGACATCTTCCCCGATCTGCCGGCCATCGAACGGCAATTCCACCACTTGGTGCGTATCATCCCGAGCGAGGGCCTGGTGATCCATCCGACCACCGAGCCGGCGTTGCAGCGCGTCATTGAGATGGGCTGCTGGACCCCGGTGCAAACCACCGGCGCGGGCGGGCAGTGGCAAGTGAAGTTGCTCAAGGATGACGGTTCTGAGTTCGAAGTGATGTTCGAGGGCCAGTCCCAAGGCATAGTCGAATGGGACATGACCGGCCAGCACAACGTTGCCAATGCCTTGGCGACCCTGGCGGCGGCCCGTCATGTCGGCGTGGTGCCGTCCATGGGCATCGCCGCGTTGAGCGCGTTCAAGAGCGTGAAGCGGCGGATGGAGAAAGTCGCCGAGGTACGCGGCATCACCATTTACGACGATTTCGCCCATCACCCGACTGCCATTGCCACCACGCTCGACGGCTTGCGCAAGCGCATCGGCGATGCGCCGCTGATCGCGATCATCGAGCCGCGCTCCAACTCCATGAAACTCGGCGCCCACCGTGACGGCCTGCCGGAAAGCGTGGTCGATGCCGACCAGGTGATCTGGTACGCACCGGCCAACCTGGGCTGGGACCTCGCTGCCACCGCTGCGCTGTGCACGGTGCCGTCGATTGTCAGCGACTCCCTGGAAGGCATCATCGAGCGCGTGAAGAGCCAGGCCCAGCCCGGCACTCACGTGGTGATCATGAGCAACGGCGGCTTCGGCGGCCTGCACGGCAAACTGGCCGAGGCGCTGAAATGAGCAACGGCCCGGAACGCATCACGCTGGCGATGACCGGTGCGTCCGGCGCCCAGTACGGCTTGCGCCTGCTCGATTGCCTGGTGCGCGAGGACCGCGAGGTGCATTTCCTGATCTCCAAGGCCGCGCAACTGGTCATGGCCACCGAGACGGATGTGACCCTGCCACCCAAGACGC